>DATDXM010000038.1:0-5662 GCA_035289325.1 Candidatus Nanoarchaeia archaeon | reverse complement strand
TAAAAATATATTCTATCGCTATGCATGGTATATCATTATTCTTGTATTCCTTGCAATGATCTTTATCTATCCTGTTCTTCGATATACTCAACGCTTCTATCTGCGTTGGAAGCTCTGGCGGATGAAAGAGCATCTTATTGACATCCAAAACATTATTAAGCAGATGCAGACATCGTGCTTTGTTGAAAAGCGCATGGCGCTTGCGACGTATAAAAAAAATGTTGTCTTTTATGAACAAAAGATGGCAGACATCAGGAAAGCAATCCCGGTGATTGAAGCTCAACTTAAAACTGACGTAATCGCTGCTAAAAAACCTGAAGAGCGAAACATTCCCGGTGTCTTTGTGGTGAAAAAATGAGGTGTGACCATGTTTGCAATGAAAAGTAATGTTTATCTTTTTTCACTCCGCGAACTTCTTTTTGTTCTTGTTACTGCGCTGATCACATCTGGCGTTATGTATCTTTCATATCATCTTTTTCCGCTCCAATCACATTTTCTTGTGTCACTCTCACTCCTTGTATTTGGTGTTTGGTTTATCCTTTCATTTTTTCATGATTATGGGCGTGCGCTTACGTTTTTCACCGCTGTTGGCTTTTTTACATTGCCGCTCAATGATTTTGGCGCGACAGGATTTGGAAAAATAGTTATGTTTGCGCTTGCAGGCGTTGTGTTTGAATGTGTGCTGTTTTTCTTTGCTGAGCGCTGCCGTATGCTTGTGTTTGCACGCGCAAGTGCGTCAGTCATTTCGTCTGCGCTGCTGCCGCTGCTGTCAGCACTTGTACTGTCGCCTGCATCTATTCTCACTTCATTTCAAGAAATCCTGAATCTTGTTGCGCTTGCATCTGTCACTGCGCTTGTTGTGTCATTCATTTCGTCGCTTGTTGTGCCGTACATCAAAAGGCATGCGCTGATGCTGAAGCTTGAAGCGTATGTGGCGTAATTACACCAAATCCTTCACTTTTCCAAAATCTAAAATCTCTTTTCCAACAATGTACACATTGAAATTTGAAATGCTCTTCAAGTACGGCGACAACAATCGCTCTCTGGTGATGTCTGTTCCCTCTATCAATGGATTAAAAGACGGCTGCACGATGAGTGTTTTTGATTTCCATGATCCCTTAAGAAAGCATTTGAACGTTTCGAGGCGGCGTCCACTTCTCAAGCCAATAGCAGGATGCTCGTGACCAATTATTATTGTTTTTATTTGTTTGTCCTTTGCTTCTGCGCTGACTTTGTCGCCGTGCTCAATCATTATACCGCCAATTCGCATGCTTTTTACTATTTCTATCCCGCGTTTGCGTGCAATCGGCTCGACAATCGTGTCATGGTTGCCCTTGATAATGATAACCTCTTTTGCATGGTGTGACAGGTAATCTAACAACTTGAGGATGTCACGCCATTCCTGGCTTGTAATTTTGCCGAATTCGTGCTTGAGATCGCCGTTGATGATGATCTGCTTCAGCGGCTTTTTTATCTTTTCAAAAATCTTTTCAAGGTGTTCAATTGTGTCTTTGAGCTGAAAGTGTGGGATAAGTGTGCCTTTGCTGGTCAGCATTTCCTCATAGCCGAGGTGAAAATCAGACAGGACAAGCGTGCCTGCATTCCTGATGTAGAGTGCACGGTCGATGGCATCTACGTTTTCGTGAATTTTCATATCCGCTGTTCTAATAGAATTCTTTATAAATCTCTTGCTCATCCTTCAGTAAAAAAGGTGATAGTGTGAGAAACTCGTTTGTACTTATCGTTGTATTCCTATTTATTCTATTTATTACCCCATCCTGTTTTCAGCGCGCAGATATTCGCAGCCAGCAGGCTGGATGCACTGACAGCGACGGCGGGTCCGTAGTAAATGTTTCTGGAACTGCACTGAGCTACAAAGCAGGCCGTGAAACTGTTATAAAAGATGAATGTGTCGTTGGCAATGCTGCTCTTATTCATGAAGCTTACTGCGGGCTTACGGGCATTGCAACATCAGGTGTGTCACGCTGTTCAGGCGTGTGTGCGATTGTTGACGCTGACAGTCCTATTATCGATTCAACCGATGCGGCTGCATGTGTTCCTGCACATTGCGGAAATAAATTACGTGATGCAGATGAAAGCGGCGTTGATTGTGGCAATGCGTGTATTACACCATGTCCAGAAGGCTGTGGAAACAATGCTGTCGAAGCTGGCGAATCTTGCGATGATGGCAATGATGATGATACTGATGCATGTACATCCAGTTGTGTCGCTGCACGATGCGGTGATGGTTACGTACAGCGTGGTGTCGAGGCCTGCGACGATGGAAATAATCTTGATAGTGATGGCTGTCCAAATTCCTGTAAAATTGCACAGTGTGGCGATGGTATCATTCAGAAAAATGAGCAGTGCGATGATGGTAATAACGTTGAGCTTGATTCCTGTGCGAATAATTGCCAACTGCCGGTGTGCGGCGATGGTGTTGTTGCGGGCAACGAGCAATGCGATGACGGCAATACTGTCAATGGCGATGAATGCAGCAGCACATGTCTTACGGCGCTCTGTAGTGATGGTGTCCTCAATCAGGATGAAATTGGTATTGATTGTGGCGGTTCGTGTGCAGCATGTGCTGCGTCTGCTAAGTATTCATTGTCTGTTACTGGTCCATATCCAATCGGACGTGTTTTTACGCTTCCCTGTGTGAGCGGGCTGCGTGCGCACTCTGCGACTTCATTTTCCTGTTCAATGACGCGAACACTTGCGCCTGGGCTTTATCATGTTGCTGTTCAGCCGCCATCCATTACAGAAGCAGTTGCGTCCTGGAGTGTTGATATGGTGAAACTTGTAGATGACGCTGATGTACGGATTGCGGAAAATGAGTGCTCCGTTACACAATGTGATTTTTATGCGACGATTCCTGCTGTTTCTACCACCGATACGCGTGATGTCACTGTTGTTGCTTCATTCAAGAAACCTGCGTCGCCGCTGCCTGTACCGAGTTGTGCTGACTCAGATACATCTGCTGCGGATGCGCGTGCTGTGTTCGGCATTACAAAGACTACTGAAGTTCTTGTCGCCAATAATATTCGTTATTCTTCGTCCTCTGAAATTGCAGATGAATGTGTGACTCTTGGCGGTGTTTCAAAGCTTAGAGAAAGCTCATGTACTGGCTCAGCAGTTTATGAATGTGAGAATGGATGTTCTAACGGTGCGTGCAGGTAACACTTTTAAATGCGTTCGTTTATTTGATTTTTATGTTTGCCAAACCTGTCAAGTCTAAAATCCTCATCAAAACCCAAGGCTGCAGCCATAACTATGCCGATTCTGAACATATGGCGGGGTTGCTGCAGCAAGCGGGCTATGAACTTGTGACTAATGAAGATGATGCTGATGTTGTGCTGTTCAATACATGTACGGTGAAAACACCGACGGAAAATGAATTCCTGCGCGAACTTAAGAAAGTCGATTCAACAAAAAAAGTCATTATCGGCGGCTGTATCCCACAGGCAGACCCGCAGCGCTTCAAGAATTTTTCTCTTATTGGGACGCGACAGCTTGATCATGTTGTTGAAGTTGTTGAGAAAACACTCGAAGGCGGTGTGGTTCAACTATTGCAGCGAACAGGAAAGCCTTCATTACTGATGCCAACGGTTCGGCGGAATTCGTTGGTCGAAACGATTCCGATATCGCTCGGCTGTTTGAATACCTGTACGTTTTGCAAGACGAAATTGGCTCGCGGGACGTTAACATCGTATCCGCCCGCTGACATTATTGATAAAGTACGGCGAGTGACTGCTGAAGGAGTCCGTGAAGTTTGGTTAACGTCCCAAGACACAGGCTGTTATGGATTTGATATTGATACAAATGCTGCGCGGCTGCTGAATGAATTGTGTAAAATTGATAAAAATTTTATGATCCGATTTGGGATGGGCAATCCCAATCATTTTGTGCATATTGCAGATGAACTCATTCAAGCGTATACGCATCCGCGGGTGTTAAAGTTTCTTCATATTCCTGTGCAGGCAGGCAATGATGAGATATTGCGGGCAATGAAGCGTGGATATACTGTGGCAGATTTTGTTACTGTCGTTGAGAAGTTTCGCTCTGCTATTCCTGATATTACCATCAGCACTGATATCATCTGCGGGTTTCCCGGTGAGACAGATGAACAGTTTATGGATACGGTGCGGCTGCTTGAACAGGTGCGGCCAGATGTGGTGAATATTTCTCGCTTTTGGGCGCGTGAAGGAACGGCTGCGTTCCGTATGACGGGACAGATTCATGGCCGTGAAATCAAACGGAGAAGCAGGACACTGACTGATATTTGTGATCAGCTCAGCTTGGATGGCAATGCGCGATGGCTCGGGTGGACGGGGAAAATTTTGGTTGATGAAGTCGGGAAGAACAATACTTTTATCGGGCGGAATTTTGCGTACAAACAGGTTGTCGTTAAAACTGATAAAGAGCTCACGTTAGGAACGCGGGTGAATGTGCGCATTACAGACGTCGGGATTGTGGACTTGAAAGGGGAGCTCGTTACATCTCAAGAATAATTCTCTTTATCTCTTCCACTTTCTGCTTTACTATCTCTTCAGAAACTCCTTCAAGATTCAGCCTCAGCAGCGGCTCGGTATTCGACTTGCGCACGTTGAACCAGAAGTCCGGGTATTCAATAGTAATGCCATCCATGTAATCAATTGTCCCATCGCTAAAATGCGCGGCAATCTCTTGTATCTTCTTATCCTTGTCCTGCACGGTAAAATTAATCTCACCCGAACTCCAATATTTCTTGTACGGCGCAATAATGTCTGAAATAGGCTTGCCTTGTGACGATAGCTCAAGCATTTTCAAAATAACAATCATCGGAATTTCATAGCAACCCTCTGGCATGTTGAGGAAAAAATGCCCGGAACTTTCGCCTGCGAATAGTGCGCCATGTGCTCTCATTGCCTCTTTTATGTTTGTATGGCCAACTTTTGTTTTTATCGGAATGCCGCCTGCTGTGCGAATCATCTCTTCTGTAATCTTTCCCGGGCGGATGTCGTAGCATATTTTTGAATGGGGGTGCTGTGCTAAGAATGCCTGCGCCATCAGCCCGCGGATGATTGGCTGCGGTATTGTCTTGCCGCTGTTATCAACGAAGAATACTCGATCGCCGTCGCCATCAGTTGCAATGCCTATGTCCGCTTTTTCTTTGATGACTGTCGCTTTTAATTCTTTGAGTGTTTCATCCTGCAATGGATCAGCTGCATGCGCAGGAAACGTGCCGTCAAGCGTGAAGTTTATTTTTGTTACCGTACATGGCAGATGCTTGAACAGCTCGTCCATGTATTGTGCGCCCATTGCGTTGGCTGCGTCTGCCACTACTTTGAGAGGCTTTATTTTTATTCTGTTTGCATATCCGAGGTCGTGGATACTGTGCTCTGTGAGTATGCTGCGCTTTTGTATTGTTCCTTTTTTTGCTGTTGGGAACTCGTTTTCTTTGACGGTTGATTCTATCTCTTTTTCTATATCTTTCAATCCATTTTCTGATCCGATGCAGATCGACTGCTCGCGCACGAGCTTGAAGCCGTTGTACTCCTTTGGATTGTGTGATGCGGTGACCTGTATTCCGCCGTCGTATTTATATTGCGCAACGGCAAAATAAAATGTTGGTGTTGATGCTAACTCTATGTTGATCACATCTGCGCCTTGGTCGGTGATG
>DATDXM010000037.1:0-12572 GCA_035289325.1 Candidatus Nanoarchaeia archaeon | reverse complement strand
AATATGATTATTTTTATCAGCTATTGCCAGACATGAAAAGCATCGCATTTCTTCATTATGAAGGCGAGCCAAACTCAGAAATTCAGAAAAATGAGTTTTTGCTTTTCTTTGCACAAAAAGGCATTACGGTGCATGATGTTGAAGTTTTTAGTGATGAAGACCTGAAAAAAAAGCTTACTGCAATTATTTCAGGCGTTGATATGGTATATTTTTCATGTGACAATCCATTGATTCAGCATGAAAAAACAATAAATCAGATCGCAGCTGCATTCAAGAAGCCAGTTTTTAGCTGCGCTGGTAGTGTTGTGCGACGCGGTGGGATGCTGCATATCGGCGCCGATTACAGAACCGTCGGAAGGCTTACCGCGGTAAAAGCTGTTCAGATACTTAATGGTGCAGAATCACTTCGCACGGACGTCATTGAAAATCCTTACATCATAATAAATCTAAAATCAGCGGAAGAATTAGGCATAGCTGTTCCAGATGCAATAACAAGTGCAGCTGATGAGGTCATATCGTGAGCTCAACAAAAATAGTTGCTGGCATAATTCTCGTGATAGCTGTTGCCTCAGCAATAATTCTGCATGACATTTTCCCTTATCTAGACTCAGGATTTCGCTACCATAAGCATGAAGTATTGTCATTTGACAATTTGTACAGCGTAGAGCGAGGCGGTTTCATGGGCAATCAGCTTTCTAAAACAATTTTCTCCTATGGCGTTGTTGATGAAAAAGATGGAATTCTGCTTGTAAAAAGTTCGTTTGATGTTCGAACGCTTGCGGACAAGCCTATCTTCAGCGTTGAACGGGTATATGGAATTAACTCAGCGACTGGTGAGCATGTGCCTGGGTATGGTGATAAAGACAGGCAAGGATATTTGTTTGCACCAAAAAACCTCAAGGAAGGGCAGCCGTTTACCGTCTGGCATATCAATTATGACGTGCCTGCTCACATGGAGTTTAAGGCAAAGGAAAAAATAGAAGGGATTACTGTTTATCTCTATGAAGCAAACTTTCAGGCTGACCAGACAAAAGAGCTTGACGCATTACCAGATGTGCCCGAGAAATATGGCATTACACTTGATGTTAACCTAAAATACTGGGTTGATCCAGTTACAGGACAGCTCATCACGTACGAAGATCATACGAATGCGTATTATTATGATATAAAGACAGGACAAAAAGTTAGCCCATGGAATACATTTAGCAATCGCATGACACTGCCGATGGTGAAAAGTCATGTCGCAAAAGCAGTGGTGGATAAGCGAAAGATTTTTGCAGTGAGATACGGCATCCCTGCGCTGATTGCGATGGTTGGAACTGTGTTGATTGCGGCGTCGTTAGCAGGGAAAAAACCGCCATTGAAGAGAAAATCACACAAATAATTTAAGCACGCTCACACAATTTCATAGGAGTTTGCAAGCAATCTTTTTAATTTGGGATGAGCATTTTTTGTGAACTCAAGTACTTTGTTAGCGTATTCTTTGTCGAGAGCTGTACCATAATAGAGTATCCCATTTCTGAAATACCTCAGCTGATCCGCAAACTGAATATCTTTTTCAGTAAAGCCAAGCTCTCTTAAATAGGAAACTTCCGCTTCATGCGCGCCCTGACCGCTTGCTGAATAGCCATTGAGGTATAATTTTGCCCGTATCAAGTTCATTATACAATCAAAGCAATGCTCTACATAATCGTTTGCATTATCCTCATTAATGCCTATTTTGTCAAGCTGCATCTTTATCGATCGCATCTTTCTTTCTGACTCGCTTATGAGGCTCTTTGCCCTCTCAGGATTCACTGAAATTCTTTTTACAATGCCATCGGTTATGAAATCTTCAAATGGCTTTACGTGCCTCATAGCTCAACGCTTCCATGCAGTATTATCCCATTTAGTATGTTATTTCTGAGGTGCTTATGTATTTTTTTCCATGAATCATAAAAATTTAGGTTTATTCTTCTGTTTAAAATCTTCTCATACTTTTCAAGCGCAAGCATTTTTTCTTTTCTTTCTATAACCGCTATATCTATGTCAGAATTACTTGTATCTTCTCCATTTGAATAGCTCCCGAATAATATAACTGTTGCTCCAGCAAGCTCTTTTTCCAGATAATCAGATAATCCTGAAAGATATACATTTTTTAGGTTTTCCGCTCGCTTAAGGTCGATTGCCTTTTGCTCATCCCTATTGAAAGAAACAAAATTAATGGTTTTTGTTTTCTCAATTTTTATAAGGCTGCTGTCTTTTAGCTTTTTCATTGAATGAGAAACTGCTGTAGGTGATACATGAAGTATCCTTGCGATTTCTCGCTGGCTTAACTTTTCACCCACTTTTATGCAGAGCAAAGAAAAAATTTCCTGCTCAAGAATTGTCCACTTAAGCGTATATATGTCCATTTTAGTTAACATATATGAAGTTATGTTTATATAGGTTTCTATTTTTGAAGAAAAAACGGCACTCGCCCATTTTGAGCAGGGCAGATGACGCAACCGCTTTTAACCATTTAACCAACTGCCAAGCCAGCCATCGCTCCCGTCGGTCGCGATAGACTGCTCTTGAGCATATTTTCCCATGCGGAAAAACAAAAATTTATAAGCCATCAAGAATACGTAATAAAAAAAGAAAGAATAAAAGAAGGTGACCCAATGGTATTTGTATTTGGTGTTGATGTTCCACTCGTTGAATTGATATTAGCGTTTACGCTGATTACGTTTATCATGCTGATTGAAGTAACTGTTGTTATGATCATTCTCTTTTATCAGTTGCGCAGGACACGAGAAGTAACAAACAGGCTTGAGCAGCTTGCAGGAATGCATAGAATTGAAAATAAAGTAGAAAAGATGGATAAAAATAAAATAGAAGAAAATATAACTAAAAAAGGCAAAAAATGAACAAAAAAGGAGTTCAGCCGCTTGTTGCAACAATTATGCTCATTGTGTTAGCCGTTGGGCTTGGTGTTGTGGTGATGAATTTTGGCAGAGCACAAATTGAGATCGCTGCACAGTGTGCGGTTGATATTGGGTTAAAAATTGTACAATTAAATGAGAAACCGCAATTATGTTTTGATCGTGCGAAGAGCCAACTGTTTTTTATCGTCGAAAATGGGCAGCAACTGCCTGTTGAGTCATTAAAATTACGTGTTATCGGGCAGAAAGAAGTGCTGAACCAAGATGTGCCTGAATCAACTATTGAACGGCTTGGAACTGCGCTGAAGTATATCCCTTATGATATTGCAAAGTTTGGCGACATACGACAAGTTCGCCTAACACCTGAGGTAACGCTGTATGATGCGAAAATCGTCTGCACTGAGCAGGCGCTTGCAATCGAACAGGTACGGGACTGTGACGCAGATTGAACTGTTTCTGGACAAGACGCTTGAACAAAATGCTGCACGTTATTATGAAAAGGCAAAGCAGCTGAAGAGAAAAAGGCCAGGTGTTGTGCAGGCTATTGAGAGGACGCGGCGGCAGATTGAGCAATTACAGCTGGATAAGGATAAAGCATTTGCGGAGCTTGCGAAAGTCAAGAAAGTAAAGCGCGTGCGTGAATGGTATGAGAAATTTCATTGGTTTCTGAGCTCCGAGGGATTTTTATGTATTGGCGGCAAAGATGCGACATCAAATGACATCGTTGTGAAGAAGCATTTGGAAAAAGACGATATTGTGCTGCATACTGAAGCGCCCGGCAGCCCGTTTTTTATCGTGAAGCATGGTCAGCAGGCGGGCGAGAAGACACTTTCTGAGGCGGCGCAGGCAGATGCATCTTATAGCAAAGCATGGAAAGCAGGCGTAACAGCGGTTGAAGTGTTTGCAGTCAAGCCCGAACAGGTGAGCAAGAAAGCGCTGCCTGGTGAGTATATATCAAAAGGAGCGTTCATGATTTACGGCGAGAAAAAGTTCTATCATCCCATTCTTGAAGTTGCAATCGGTGTGCTGAGTACAGGGCAAGTTATTGGAGGAGCAGTTGATGCAGTGAAAGCACGTGCAGAGAAGTATGTGCTGCTTTCACCTGGGCAACACAAGACGAGCGACGTTATAAAAATGGTGAAGAAAGTGCTGCATAGCGAGGAGAATGATGACATTATGAAATTTATTCCTGCGGGCGGATGTAGTGTTAAAAAATAATTAAAAAGTAGGATTTATATATTGGTATGACTCATATTCTAGTATGACTTCGAAATTGGTAAGAATTGGTGCAAAAGGGCAGATTGTGATTCGGAAAAATATAAGAGATGAGCTGGGCTTACAGGAAGGCACCCTTTTGCAGGAAGAAGTAACTGATAAAGGCTTATTAATAAAGCCCATAAGAGGAGATGATATTTTACGCTCGATGGAAGCAACGGCAAAACGTATTTCTAAGCTGTGGCCGAAGAAACTGAGTTCTGTGGAGGCAATAAGACGTGAACGAAGATGAATGTTGTTGTAGACAGCTGCTGCTTTATTTCATTATATACCAGAGATATGTTTTTTGAAAAAGCACATATTCTTTTTAAGCGAATTACAAGCGGCGAAATTCATTGTTTGATTTCTGGCCTTACGATGGTTGAAATCTGCGGAGCTGTTGCAAGAATTGCTAACCATGATGAGGCAATGCACGTTTATGGAGAATTAATAAAGCTTGAACAGCGAGGCTTGCTTGAAATACTTCCAATTATAGAAGTAGAGCGTGCTAGTGCGATTGCAATTGAGCTCGGAATTAAAGGTGCGGACGCGGTTATTGTTCAAACCGCAAAACGAAATAACGCAAAACTCTGCACATTTGATGAAGAAATGATTAAAAAAGCAAAAGGCATTGTTGAATTTTACTCGATGCCGTAAAGTGTTCGTATAAATTCAATAACAGAATGCGTTTTTCTCTAGGTGTCCTGTGCTTCTCTTTCTATTGCAGTTTCATCTTCAGAGAGAATGCTTTGTCTTGATCTTCTGCCACCTACATCATTCCGTGCGTGGATTAATTCAGGAATAATCGTAACTGCTAGATTGTCTGGAGAATCTGCATTTGCAGGATACGCTCGTGCCTCAAGTTTTCCTGTGTCATATTCGCCTTTTGTGTCACTGTCAGGCGATCGCCCCCGTAGTTGAATAGTAACACCAGCATGATACAATTTGATCAGTTGTGTGTCAGCATTTGTATATATGAAGTACAAATGTTTAAAAATTTGTCATTTATTCTGATTGTTATGAAACTCTATTTTGCCACCGGCAACACGCACAAACTTGAGGAAGCGCGCGCGGTGCTTAGCGACTATGCTATTACTGTTGAACAGCTTGACGATAAAGGACATGAAGCTAAAGAAGCAACGATACAGGACGTTGCGCGGACAGCTGCACAACGGCTTGCGGAGAAGCATAAGAAGCCCGTGATTGTGGATGACACAGGGGTATTTTTTGAGGCGTACAAGAATTTTCCAGGGGCGCATCCGCGGCTGATGTTTGAGCTGCTGGGATATAAAGGATTGATGAAGCTGCTTGGTGAGCGAAGAGAAGCGTACTTTCTTTGCTGTGTTGCATGCTGCATGCCCGGAAAAAAGCCAGTGTTGTTTGAAGGGCGGCTTGATGGAAAAATTACGAAGAAGCCTGCTGACTTAAGAAAGGATGTCATGCCGTATGAGCGGATATTTGTTCCGAAAGGGATGAAAAAGACGATAAGTGCGCTGACACGGGTGGAGAAAAATAAGATAAGCCATCGGGCGGCGGCGTTTCGGAAACTGGGGGAGTATCTTGCTTAGCATCAAAAAAATAACCTATCGAAAGAAAACCGCCCACAAAGGCGATTCCGGCAGAGTGTTGGCCATCGGCGGCTCAGAAAATTATGTTGGAGCAGTTGCACTTGCAGGCATTGCTGCGCTACGCGCAGGCTGTGATGTGGTTACTGTTGCTGCGCCTGAAAAAGTAGCATGGGCGGTGAACTGCTTGTACGCTGACTTGATAACAAAGAAATTATCTGGAAAGCATATTCAAAAGAAGCATCTTCTGCAATTAGAGCCATTGATTGAGAGAAGCGATGTGCTGCTGGTCGGCAATGGAATGGGCGTGCATGCTGAAACGCGGGAATTTTGCAGTGCGCTGATGAAAAAATACCCTGAAAAGCTGAAAGTAATTGACGCAGATGCAATTAAGATGCTGAGATTGCAGGATATAAGCAATGCTATTATAACGCCGCATGCGCGCGAATTTGAGATGCTGCTGGAGAATTCGGGAGTTGTGCGAGATGAAGCAAAAGATTATGTTGGCTCGAACGTTATTCTTCTCAAAGGCTGGATTGACCAGATTATTTCAGGCGATAAAGTAACAAAAGTAAAAGGCGGCAATCCAGGCATGTCAAAAGCGGGCACAGGGGACGTGCTTGCAGGATTGTGCGCTGGGTTTCTTGCACAATCACGGCAGATATTTGAAAGTGCTGAAGCTGCGGCGCACATTAACAAGAAGATCGGCGAACTGCTGCTTACGAAGAAAAAGGGTTATTCTTTTATTGCGAGTGATATGGTGGAAGAGATAAGTCGGCAAAACGATTAAATACTCCAAATAACTCCTTTTACGCATGATTACAAAGCACACGTTCGTTTCACTGCTCGATGCAGGTGAAATTCTGCCGTTTGTGCCGAAAGAGAGTGCAGGCCTTGAGGAAACGCTCAAAGATCACAAGCGGTTGAAAGATGAGATTGAACGGTTTGTGAAGATATTGCAGCGGCGCTTTGGGGAAAAGATTTACCATCTGGGCAGCGAAATCATCGAAGGCAAAAGCTTTCAGGAATTTATGTTCCAGGGCTCCGGATTTTTAGAAATATCAGGGCAAGCGCCTATCGCAATCAATGCACATTTTCATGACAAACAGCGCGCACGGCACTTTGCGACAGCGCTGAAAAGCGCGATACGGCAGATTGTGCAGCCCAGCAGGGAGCTTGAAATATTTTTAAGCTCAATCGATGTCAAGGATGAGCATGAGACAAGCATCCAATTCCAGAATTGGGCTGCGATGAGCAATGTGCGCGGGATGCTGCATAAGTCAGTGTCGCTTGCACTTATATCCACATTTGTTTTTGCGATGTTTGAAGCTGGAGAAGAGATTGCAGGAGAGGCCATTGGCGGAATTTTTGGATTTCAGCATGGAGGCAGCCAAATATATGTATTTATTGTTGTTGCTGTCACTATCGCATTTTTCTTCAAGCGCGTCGAGCATAAGATCGATCATGTTGTATCAAAATTTATTTTTAGGAAGCTGTAGCGCAATGCTTAAAAACTGCATTTGTTTCATACCATTGAGGCATGATAGACGTATTTGTTGAGATAGGGCTAATTATCATAGTTGCCACGCTGCTTGCATATATTGGCCGCTGCTTGAAACAGCCCAGTATCATTGCGTATATTCTGGCAGGCATCATTATCGGACCACTGGGATTTGGGCTGATTAAAAACATGTCGGTGATTCAGTTGTTTTCTGAATTGGGAATTATCTTTCTCCTTTTCATTGTTGGAATACAGCTCGACATTAAGAAACTAAAAACAGTCGGCATACCTGCAATCGTGATCGGGCTTGGTCAAATTGCATTTACATCGTCGATCGGGTTTTTTATCGCGCGCATCTGGTTTGAATACTTGCCATCGCTCTATATCGCGATTGCGTTGTCGTTGTCAAGCACGGTTGTTGTGGTTAAGTTATTGATGGACAAGAAAGAAATAGAAACATTGCATGCACGCATTGCGCTGGGCGTGCTGCTGGTGCAGGATATTGTCGCGATTTTTGCGCTCATCTTTTTTTCAAGCATCGGCAACTTCTCGCTTGGATCGTTTCTTGCGGGAAGCGGAAAAATGGTGGCGTTTTTTGTACTTGCGGTTGCTGCGTCTGTTTTTGTTATACCACGCGTTCTTGAAAAAGTCTCAAAATCAGTCGAGCTACTCTTTCTGACAGGTCTGTCATGGGCGTTTGGGCTTGCACTCATTGCAAAAGCACTTGATTTTTCAGCGGTGATAGGGGCATTTGTCGCCGGCGTGACGTTGGCTAGCACACCTTATTCACTCGAGCTGAGCAGCAGGCTGAAGCCATTGAGAGATTTTTTTGTCACCATCTTTTTTGTTGCACTTGGCATGCAGATTGTTGCAGGGCCCGTGAGCACATTTATTGTCCCAATCATTGTATTGTCACTTGTTGTGATTATTGGAAATCCGTTTATCATGCTTGTAATTACTGCACTGTATGGCTATCATCGGCGCACAGCGTTTTTGACAAGCACTGCACTTGCACAGGTCAGTGAGTTTTCATTGGTGATTGTTGCGCTCGGCGCATCGCTTGGGCATATTCCTGCACAAGTTGTTTCAATCATTGCTGCGGTTGCGACAATAACACTGGGCATTTCGACCTATTTTATCATGTACAGCAAGAGCCTCTACCAAATTGCGCAGCCATTTTTACGGTGGCATGCACGGCGGCAAGAAGATTTAGAGTATAATGCTGAGAAGAAAGCTGATGTCGTGCTGTGCGGATATAGCAGGATGGGCTATTCAATTTTGAAAAAAGTACATGCGATGAAGAAAAATGTGCTCGTGGTTGATTACAATCCAGATGTGATTAGGCATCTTATCACAATGAAAGTGCCGTGCATTTACGGCGATGTGAGCGATCATGATGTTATCGAAAGGATGCAGCTGAAGCATGCACAGCTGTGTGTGTCGACCATTGCAACACTTGACGATAATTTGTATTTGCTGCGGCGGCTACAGAGCATCAACAAAAAAATAACTGCTGTTTTTACTGCACAGGACATTGATGATGCAAATGAATTGTATAAAAAAGGGGCGCATTATGTCATCGTGCCGCACCATGTCAGCGGCGAACATTTCGCTTTTTTGCTTGAGGATTTTAACCTGAAAAGCTTTGACAAACATAGGAGGAAGCACTTGATGGAGTTAGAGAAAAGAAAGTCGTTTGTTTTTCAGTCGGCACGGAATTAGTTGAAGCTGTTGCATTAGCCAAAAAAAGCGCTGAGCGACTTCTGCTGGTGCAGCGCAGACTCATTCTTTATGTCAACGCCAAAAACCTCAAGAATGCGGTCAACAGACGGCAGAATCTGATTGTTGATATAGTAATCGGCGTCGTATTTTCGCTGGCCAAGCTCGTCTGGCGCGAACGCACGGTCACGCACAACGCCGCTGCCTTCGGCGACAACAAAATGGATAATAGTGCCAGGGGGCACTGGTGTGCCGCGCTGGACAATTCTTCGTGCGACTGCAACATGAGGGCCAATGCTGCCATATGATTCGATAGGACGGGTAAGCTGTGTTGAGATGAGCATCTGCTCGACAGGGATTTTGTGCTCGCGGATGCTGCGGATCAATTCTTTCGTGTATGCGACTGCTTTTTTTGTGTCTTTTTCTTTTAAGATAATTTCAAGCACGCGCAGCTGCATCTGCTTTGCGACAACACTCCAGTTCCTGCGGACTGTTTCGAAGCCGCGAATCTTTAACTTGCCATGCTCATTCAGCATTGCATATTTCTTTTTTGCTCCTGCGCTGCTTGCCTTTGCGCTGACAAATAATGCTGCAGGATAAAAGCCTTCATAATCAAGCTCCATGACGCCCGGCAATGTTGCATTGATCTTCTCGACAAATGATCGTGCATCTGCCGTACTTTTTTCGCCGAGCCGCATGAAGATAGAATCTGTATCACTGTAGATGACTGAAAAATTTGAAGATTGTGCAGCAGCGATGACTTGCTGAATGTATTGCCGACCAAGTGCAGTGACGTTTTCTGCGCTTTCAAAGCTGTACCAGCGCGCAGGCGCAAAACCAAGGTAGCCGTAAAAGCTGTTGGCAAGCAGCTTCAGTGCATTGCTGCGCGATTCGAGCATAAGATTGCTTCCTGCTTTCATCAACTCTTTAATCCGTGCACGGCGCGTGACAATGTCTTCGAGGACTAACGGAAGAAAGCCTTTCTTTTTTTTGCAAAACCAATCTTTCGTTTCAGCAATCACATCATTACAACAGCCGCAGCGAAGAGAGCTTGGAGATATATTATGCGAGATAATAATTGTCGGGTAGAGTGAACGGAAATCAAACACTGCAACGTTTTCGTACAGCCCAGGCGTTGGCTGATAAACAAAGCCACCGACATACGTTTTTGCCCGGTGATTTGTCATTGATGAATCATCAGGCTTGTTGGGAATTAATTCGTTATGAACAGATGTTTGTGTCATAATATAACTTTCAACAAGACGCGAAAAGCTCATTCGGCTCACGTCGAACAACGGCAAACCAATAATTTTTGCGAGCTCCTCGATATTAGGAAGAAGCTTTTTGCAGAGATCAAACGTAATTTTTGCATCCTGCAGATTGTATTCGGCGTATGCTGCCAGCGCGTCTGACTGGCTATCCCAAACAGATGCAAGCGCGTCCATATCAACAACATGCTTGCGCTCGCCGAGAATTTCTGCAGCGACATCGTCCAACTTGAAGCTGCCCGTCTTTAACGAGCGGCCAATAACATGCTTGACAAACTGAAATATATCGAGATGAACAATGCCATTTATTTTTATCTCTTTTATATCGCGCTTATCATTATCCAATACCGTGTAATCAAGGCTAATATCGAGCTGCAGCTGGTATTTGCGTGCACGTGTGATGATATAGGGCAGGTCGAAGCCGTCGCTGTAGTAGCCGGTCAGAATGTCAGGCTTGTATTCGTCAATGATTTCCTTGAAGCGCTGCAGCATCTCAAACTCGCCCTGCACGAATTCAGTGTAATCGTTTGTTACGGGGAATTTTTTCCAGGTGAGCACTTTTTTGAACGGTTGACTGTTTTCAAGACCGTAAAATGCTATCATAATGATAGGGTATTTTTCCATGTTCATTCCTTTGCCTGGATTGTATGTTTCAATGTCGACAGCAAGAATACGTGACTCAGGCTGCCGCTGCGTTTCTGTTGAAACTAATTCGGTTGCTTCAAAGACGGGAACTTTTGAGCGCTCGTTGGTAAATGAACCAGTTGCTTGGACTGCTGAAAGAGGTGTAAGGCGGTGGTCTATGAGGAAACGACGCGTGAATAAAATGTCTGCCTCATAACAGGTTGTACGGCTGCGTTCGAGCTCTTTTTTGATTATAGGAACGTGCTGCGGCAGCTTTGTGAAGATTTTTAGGAGGCGGACGCTTTTCCCGGTGAAGTTTTTTTCTACCTGTTGGATATCAACAATTTCTGCAGTGCCTTGAGCATATGGCACACGAATTTTTTTTATGTCGATAGGCGATGCGTCTGTCTGGGCGTAAAAATAGGGCTGAAATTTGGTGTATGTTACGCAAACACGGCTGTTGTCTGCGGTTTTGCCGTACAGGTAGATTATAGCATGA
Source organism: Candidatus Nanoarchaeia archaeon (assembly GCA_035289325.1). GTDB lineage: Archaea > Nanobdellota > Nanobdellia > Woesearchaeales > JAGLXL01 > DATDXM01. Next base: position 1,239 of record DATDXM010000037.1, on the reverse strand, counting down.
TCGTTCTTTATCTTGTAGGTGATATCGAAGGGATAAAAGATGAGCATGAAGGCTTTTTGTTGGAGCGGTTATTTAAAGGTTGGGTAGCATTTCAGCACAATTCTTCATGTTGGGAGAGAGATTATATCTATTTAAATCCGACAAAGGGATGAATTTAAAGTGGTCGTGGGTTTTTGTTTCGCCGATTTTTAAGTTTCCACTAGTAATTGACGCGAGAAACCATGTATAGCGCATGTTGTCGGCGAATTCTTTTTCACCAAGTTTCTTGAGCAGCTTGACATCGATATTCAATTCTTCTTTCAGCTCGCGGACTGCTGCGTTTTCTGCTGATTCATTCGGATTAACTTTGCCGCCCGGCAATTCGTACCAATCCTTTGACATGCGGTGCAGCAGGAGAATTGCATTGTTTTCAATGATTGCACAGCCGGCTAAATCCATGAATTCTGTTGCGTTAACTTGCTTAAAAGATTATCTCTTCATCAGCCGAACAATAATGAATACCTGTACAATGAGGAATACAATAATTCCTGCGATTATCGCTAATTTTTTTGTGGTGGGCTCTTTTTCTGGCTCAGGTGGGGCGAGCTCGGCAGTTTGATTTGCGTCAAGCGTGGTATTTTCTTGTGGTGCTTGATCGGTAACATTTTGGACCACTTCAGATGTTTCGTTTTCTACTATGCTGGCTGTGACCGCTTTCGGCGTTATCACTATCTGCTTATTCACCGTCAGCTTCTGCTTGAATGCAGTTTCGTATTCCGCAGTAAGATTATAATAGTACATTTCTGTTTCTGGAACGATGAATTTTATGTTTGTCAACAATATAGACTCGCGCGGCAGAAATTCATCGATTGAATTAATTTGAAGAATGTTGGGGATATTTGTATTAAGATTGAATGTTATGATCTTATACTTTTGTGTTTTGCTTGGATTGGAAAGTGAAACTCTGAATGGGATTTCTGTGCCTGCAACTGCGCTGAAAGATGCGGATTCAATTATTGGACAATTACATGCGACGGGCACGGGCACTTCATTTGTTATGTCGCGGATGAATGAGCCTTCAGTATAGCGCTGCTCTATGGGTATGACATGGCTGCCCGGGCGGGTGGCACGCAGCTGGATTGTTGTATTTAACGGCACATTTTTTGTCAGTGTGCCTGTCCAGGTTACTGTTGTGCCGGACTTTTTAACATCAGAATCCGTGCTTGTGATGTCAATAATATCAAAAGCAGATGGAATATG
>DATDXM010000036.1:0-3821 GCA_035289325.1 Candidatus Nanoarchaeia archaeon | reverse complement strand
TAATAACCCCGAGCAGTTACAATCCAGAAAATGTTTGCTATTATAGTAAAGTGCATAAATAATGGAACATTTCAAAAGGCACTTTATCTATACTAGCAAATCTCTATAAGTACCATAATTTATGAGATTTGCTATTATTATGGATACAATAAAATTGAAAGAAAATATCTCCTCGTCGCCAGATCAAGTCAACTTATCGTCATCTCTTCTTTTCTGGCTAATTTTATCATGTCCAGCAGTTTATTTGTTCCCAGTGGTAGAATAAACTCTGCTTTCTCAGCAGGCGTTTTTCCCTGAAGCATACTATGCGGATTGACATAATTATGAAGTATTTTGCAGAATGTCGATGTTGCTTCAGCACCTTCATGTGTTTGAAACACATTGAGAGCATCAAATCGTCTGCTCAATTCTCGATTATGTCGTTCAACACTGTTATTGTTATGCTTTAATCCAAATTTTTTACATGCAATTGGCACACCAAACTTCAGTTTGGTAATTCTATAAAATAATTTTTTCCATGCAACTTTGTAATTCTCGAATTTATCAGATACAAAGACTATTAATTTTCTTTTCTTCACTGGTTTTTTTCTTTCTTTTTTGTATTGTTCTAACATTTGCTTATAGCTCCAACTTTTTATTTGCCGAAGAAAAGCAATACATGCTTCCTTTGTTCTTTCTACGACGACAATTTCAGCAAGAACAAATTTTGTTTTGCTATCGATGGCAGTTAATCGATACTCCCAATGGTCTTTGACACGTGTATATTTTTCATCGAAGTGGATACGCCCCTTAATCGTTGGAGTACCAAGTTTCTGCTCGTTTTTTTTAGGAGGTGAGCATACTTCACTAACCATTTTCGTATTGCCCATCGAGTTACTTTTACATTATCATGTTGTTTAAGATGTTCTCTCACTTTTTTTAATGATGCGCCATCTCCATATTCGTGCAAAGCACGGACAATGTGTTCAGGTTTTATTCTCATTCGTTTGAATCCATCATCATGTACATACCATTTGCCACAGGAGTGGCAGAAATATTTTTGCTTTGAACCAGAGGCATTGTGCCTCATCCCTTTCTTTGCTACATTATTTGACCCACAGAGTTCGCATATAAGCATTATAATCACCTCTCGAAAGAGAGAAAGAAGAACTTGTTTTTAAAGATGACGTTTAGTAGACTTTATCTCGTCGCCATAAGGTATTTAAACGGCGACGGCTTTATAATTACAGCGTATCACGTGCGCAACCTAAAATGAGCCAAACTATGTTTATTCACTTCGATGCAGAAGGCGACTTCTTAGAAGTACGCTTTGGAAAGCCAACACCATCAACTTATGACAATCTCGGAAATGATGTGTTTGAGCGCCGGGATAATAGTACTGGTGAGGTTAAAGGCTACGCATTCTTTAATGTTCAAAAGCGAAAACAAGTGCAGGACATTGAAGTTCCTCTGCCAATCTGACCTCTACTCTCTATACTCAAGATGCGACTGCTCTCTGCTCCGCGGTGGAAAGCTCGGCCGATCAAACAGCGGCATACTATTCTCATTCTGGTTCTTCTCTTCTTCATACACTCTCGGCGTCGGAATCATGTACAGCAGCAGCTCCACGATACCATAAAACAGCGGAAAGAACGCTGCAATGCTCAGCAGCACGCCAAGTGTCGGCTCAACAATGCCATAAAAAATAGGCGTAATCATGATCGTCAGATATGTCACTTCTCTCACTCGCCCGAGATAGCTCACAAATTTACTCCCTTTCATGCCCATAATAATGATACCTAAGCCATACACACCCATCAGTGCAGCAAATCCCATCTTCGGCAGTGCTTTTGGCAATACTGCAGCCAGTTTGACTCCTTTTGCTGACAACAGATCAACCGTTATTCTCATCCAGTCAACACCGACCCAGAGTGCAACAAAGCCGTTTGCAATTGCGTTGCCGAACGATGTCCCTTTTTTTTCTTGATAGATCTCACTCAGCACCCAGTTAAGATACACGGGAATGATGATCCACAACATGTCAAGGTGCGTAATGGGCGCAATGAGTATCTTGAATATGTTTGTCACAAACTGAAGTAAAATGTCGCCAATCACCATGATGGTGAAATAATTGAGGGGGTTATAATGCTTATGGGTGCTTGCGATGATATAAATCGAACGCAAGAAGTGCAAGTCTTTCTTCTTGAGAAAAACCAGTTCTCCTAAGGACAAACGAATTTCTCATCATTTGGATTCTTCGATAATCATAGGCATCATCTGCTTCTGGATAAGGTGTTTTCATATATTCAGCTACTGATTTTGTGGTAAATGGATTGCCTACTCCATGTGTTGCATCCAAATCATCCCATCCCCTGCTATAATATTCAAGAGCATGTTTCTCCTTGGTTGCACGTCGCGCATCTTTTATGTGGCAATTTGCATTTAGTACATCTTCAATCTGTTTAGCATCTGGTTGTTTTTGATCCATTATAGTCTCCTATAAGTGTCTGAATTTAGGATCGTCAGCATCATGCGTGTTCGATGTTCCAATTACTGTGTCGATAATGCTTATTGCAGACCCAATCAGCACATTTTCCATCATTTTTGCGAGTTCCATGATTCCTCCTAAGTTACACTTGATAGTGGTTACTTTGCCATCTATATCAAACTATTCTTTAAATTATTGCGATTCACGGGAAAATTTTATAAATAAATACCTCTTTTTACCATTAATTATGATTAAAATAGACAAAAAAGACCGAAAGCTGTTGTACTATCTTGCACAGAATTCTCGGGAATCCGATACACGGCTTGCAAAGAAAATATCATTGAGCAAGAACGCAGTCAAGTATCGTATTGAACGTCTTCGACGCGAGCAAATCCTGAAATGTACTGCAGTTGTTAATCTCAGCTCTTTGGGGTACGAAACCTGCATGTTGCTAATGAAATTTAACGAAGACATCTACGGGAAAAATGACATTATCGAACATTTCAAAGCACATCCTTTTACGAATTGGGTCGCAACATTGTCAGGTGAATGGGACCTCATCACTGAATTCATTGTTCGGGATTTTGCACATATGCAACAGATAGTGACAGAGATCTATCACCATTTTGGTGATTTATTAAACAAGCACGAGATTTTCTTTAGTTTCCAGCCGCTACGCGTTGCTCATCTGGTTGCAGATATCTATGCCGATTTGAAGCTGCCACAACCCATGAAGCCAAGAATGCCAGAAAAATTTAATCTCGATGAAACTGATAAGAGATTACTGCGCATTCTCGTTAATGACTCAAGCATTTCATTCATTGCAATTGCAGCTCATCTCGGAACAAGCATTGATGTTGTGCGATATAGGATGAAGAAGCTAGAGAGCATTCTGGCGTTTACGGTCGATGTTTCACTGTCAAAAATCGGATATCAAGAATTCTTTTATGTACTCAAAGTGCGGAAAAATGCAGACACACTGAAAAAGCGGATTGCAGCAGAAGATAGTGTGACCTATGCAACATTTGATGTGTTAACACAATCACTCATTTTTTCATGCGCGTTCAAAACAGCAGACGGCATTGATAAATTGACACGGCAGTTGCGCAAAAACTTTTCAGATATAATCGATCATCAATATTATTTTATGATTAAAGAACAGGTAAAATTTGAATTATTTCCGAGTGGGCTGTGACGGTTTCTCCTCTTTCTTCCCACTCTCCAATTTCTCAATGCTCCTGCAGTTTGGATAACCAGAACATCCCCAGAACTGCCCATAAAAGCTTCGCCGCAATACCATGTCTTTGCCGCACTTCACGCATTTCTTGCCATGTGCAGCAATCTTTTCAATCTT
>DATDXM010000035.1:0-4968 GCA_035289325.1 Candidatus Nanoarchaeia archaeon | reverse complement strand
AATAATTCGCAGGCATAACTCCCGTCTTGGCCCGTGCAACCGAGCACGAGTGCTTTTTTCTTGTCTGACATTATAAATGATCTCAAAAGCCCATGACGCCACGTGCTTAAAAAGCTTTTCTATGATGGAAACAGAAAATCGAAGAATGTTTAAATAATGTTCAAGATTAGGGAATAATAATGAAGAAAAAAGAAGATTTCAACATAACCCAACTCGTATCAAACGGGAGAATTTCAATTGGAAAAGCGTCAGAAATGCTCGGCGTAAGCATCTACGATATCCATAGAATTGCTGAGAAGCATGGGATTAGATTGGGTGCGGCAGCAGAACAGCTTGAGAAAAGCAGGCAGAACGCTAAACGAATGTAAACCCCTACTTCACCACTCTAAACTTCGGCAGCGGCACAATGAATTTTCCGCCTTTTGCACGCCATTCTGCTTCGCGCTCGTACATTTCATTAAAGAATGCGTAGGGCAAGACGAGGAAATAATCTGGATTGGCTTTCCGTGCGTCTTCTTCTGACACGCACTTAATCATTGAGCCAACGGTGTATTTACCCCATTTTTCTGGCGAACGCTCAGACGCTGCAGGAAGAAGCGTGCTGTCCAAGCCATAATATTGCAAGATTGTGTTGCCTTTGGTTGATGCACCGTATACCCAGACTTTCTTGCCTTTGGCGACTTCGCTCTTTATGAAGCTGACGCACTTGTTTTTGTTTTCTTCGAGGCGGCTGTAAAATGCGAGGAATGCTTCTTTGGTGCTCAAGTCTTTTTCAGATTCCTTGACTTTTGCAATTCTTTTTCCTGCTGATGCGGACTGCTTGACTGCGCTGTCTTTTCTTCGTACATACACACGATAGCTGCCGCCATTGATAGTGTTGATTTCAATGTCGAAAATGTCCAAGCCGTGCTTGTTGAACAAAAATTCTAATGATGTAAATGAATAATATTCCAAATGCTCGTGACATAAATTTCCAATGTCGTTGGTATCGATCATGTTTTTCAAACACATCAATTGCGCGATGAAAATACCGTCGTCCCGCAATGCGGTCGCAATATCTGCGATGAACTGGTTCGGATCTTCCATGTCGTAGAACATGCCAACCGCGGTGATAACTTTCGCACGCTTGCCGTTCATCGCTTTGTTGTAGTTCTGAATCGTCCAGAAATCGTTGATAAAATGCGATAATCCTTTTTTGCCTTCATCTGCGAGATTCTTTGCGGGCTCGACGCCGATGGTGGTGAGGGGGATTGCGTATGAGCGGAGAAGAGTGCCGTCATTTGAGCCGATGTCGAGAACTATGTCATTGGGCTTGAGCTTGCATTTTTTTTCTATTTTTGCGGTGATGTTGCGCAACGCGCGCTTCATTGTTTCAGTAACACCAGAACGATACCAGTAAAAGCCTGTGTAGAGAAGCTCTTGAGGAGCGGTATGCTTGAGCTGTAATAAAGAGCAATTTTCACAGAAGATGAGCTCTAATGGTGCTTTGACCGCTTTGTGCAAATCTTCCTTGTTGATGAAATTGCTGACGTAGAGATCGCCTAACGAGAAAATTGGCGAGAGCTTGTCGGAATAACAGACGCGGCAGGTTGAACGTGTTGTTACTTGTGGAATTTCCATAGGTTCAACGCTCCCTTGTTGTTAATAAAGATTATGGTGATGTTAATTGTAGTTTTATCCCGAAACGATTTCCTCACGACAGATTTAGCGAAACATATTTAAATAGGTTATACTTTATAGTTATACATGATAGAAGTTATTACTAAAAAATGGGGGAATTCGATAGGGGTTATAATACCGGGTGAAACAGTCCATGAATTGCATATTAAGCCGGAAGAAAAAATGGTAATTGAGATAAAGAAAAAAGAGAATGTTCTTAAAGAATTGTTTGGGGCAGGAAAATTTAGCAAGCCTATTGATCAGCTGATTAAAGAAGTTCGTGAAGAGTTGAAGAGCAAATGGATGTAAAATGCTTAGATACTTATGCACTTGCAGAAATTTATGAAGGCAATCAGAAATTTATAAAGTATCTCGAAAGTCCATTTGTCATTGCTGATTTAACGTTGGCAGAGTTCTACAGCGTTTTGTTAAGGGATAAAGATGAAAATACTGCTGATTTATGGTACAATAAATTAGTTACATATACACAGCCAGTACTAATGAGATTACTTATTGAAGCTGTAAAATTCAGATACAAACACAGGAAGCTGGGAATATCTTTCTTTGATGCAGCAGGCTATGTTTTTGCACTGAGAAATGGATTTAAATTCGTTACCGGCGATAAAGAATTTGAGAAGCTGGAAAATGTTGAATTTGTTAAGAGATGATTGAATCCACATTCAGAAGTGGTTGAGATATATAATAGAAGACCTAATTATTTGATCTAAATTGTTAGGTCTTCTAGTATATACAAGAGGACAATAAATATCAAATATGCACAGAAATGGTTTTCACATTTCTGGCATGCTAAAAATCTTTTGATTTTTATCATTTATGTCCTCTAGTATATTTTATTACACTGAAGAAGATACATACTCAATAATTTTTTCGTACTCTTTCATTGTCTTCAGCAGCGCATCAGGCTTGTGTTTCTTAAGGAATGCAAATGAGCAAGTTCCTGTTGCAACGGCTGTGGCGATTATTCTTTTTTTTGTGACTGCTGCGGCTTTTCGCGCTGCTGCAATGTCTTTATCCGTATCGCCGATAACGACAATTGCATCATAATTGTATTTCAGACTACTTGCTTTTTTTATTCCGTTTCTCACAATCTGCCAGCGCTCCAGATGGCCATTGTCGGTTGCCAGAAATGAAAAATATTTTTTGAGGTTTGAACGCTCAAGTATCAGTTCTGCATTTTTTTTGAGGTTGCCGGTGACGATGCCGATATGCTGATGCTTGTTTTTTAATTGATTAAGAAATTTTAGAACGCCAGGCAATGGCAGCACAGAGGTGTTTTTTAACGCATTTTTAAAATAGAGAGGATGATTTTTGAGGATCCTGTTTACAAGCGTTTTATCGTAGGGCTTGCTGATTGCACGAAAAATGACTTGATGCATATCGGTTTCAGACATGCCAAACGTGCTCACAATAAGCTCTTTTGGGACATCGACATGAAGAAAATCTTTGTACAAATTTTTGTAGGCTGCAATATGGACAGGGTTGATGTTCACTAACGTACCATCAATGTCAAAAAGCCATAACGTCTCCATATCAACCTCACTTTTACAGCGGCAACCTGCTCTTTTACTATTTCACGCGAAACCTTAACTTGATGATATTCAATCCGTACTGAATGCCGTACTTGAGCAATCTTCCATTAACTTTATCTGTCTGTGATACGCCGCTTTTTCTATAGCTGTAATGGTAGCCTACTTCAGTAACATTGTAGCCTTTTTTAATGCATCGATATGCAAATTCAACAAAGTATTCGCCAAACCCATGCGGATTGATGCCGATATCGTCCATCACTGTTTTTTTTGCCGCGGCAAAGCCCGAAGTGTAATCATGCACTTTTGTGCTCAATACAGCCATGGCAAAGTAATTCATTATTGTACTAAGAAAACCGCGCAACCATGCACGCTTGTCTGCGCCGCCCGCGACATATCGTGAGCCGATGGCAACATCTGCACCCTGTTCGATGGCTGCAACAAGACGAGGAACATCTTCTGGCGGCAAACCGAGATCGCAGTCCATCCAGACAACGACGCTGCCCTTGGCTTCTGTGACGCCGCGGGACAATGCGGATGCAAGGCCTTTTTCGTTGATGCGGCGAATGAGACGAACTTTTTTGTTGTTAAGATCTTGGACTACTTGCCATGTTAAGTCCGGGCTGTTGTCGTCAACAACAATGATTTCAAGAAGCCTGTCACCAAGGCTTTTTTCTACTCGAGCGATTGCTTCGGCGATGTTGCCTTTTTCGTTGTACGATGGAAGAACGACGGAGACGAATTCAGTTTTGGTTGCCATGGATCTCTTGTATTTTTTCTGCAATATGAGTGATTTGATCTTTTGTGAGATGGCTTGATGAAGGCAAATATAAGCCTTTTGATTCAAGCTCGTCGGAGATTGGGTAATTGCCGGATAATTTATGGAACTGTGGATTTGGTCTTTTATAGCAAGGCTGCTTATGCATGCCAATGAAAAATGTCCGTGTTTCGATGCCGCGCTTTTTTAATTCTTCCATGAGCTCGGGCATGGACATGCCAAATTCTGGCTGGACGAGAATGCCGTACATCCAGTACACGTTTTTTGCCCAGGACGCTTCGGGTGGAAGAGTTAAACCGCGAACATTTTTGAGAAGCGAACTGTATAATTGTGCGTTTTTTCGGCGTGATTCGACAAGCTCGTCTACTTTTTCAACCTGTGCACAGCCAATTGCTGCCTGTACATTTGTAAGACGGTAATTGTAGCCGATGTCTTCATGCATAAAACGCTTTTTTCCAAAAAAATGGTTGCGTAGGTTTTTTGCTCGTTCTGCCCAGACGTCATTGTTTGTGAGAACCATGCCGCCTTCGCCAGCACATAAAATTTTATTTGCATAAAAGCTGAAGCATGCGATATCGCTCAAGCTGCCAGTCTTTTTTCCTTTGTATTCTGCACCGTGCGCCTCGGCTGCATCTTCGATGACAAACAGATTATGCTTTTTTGCTATTGCATTGACTTTATCCATATCCACCGGATGACCATAGGTGTGGACGACCATGATCGCTTTTGTTTTGTTTGTGATTTTTTCTTCAATCTTCGAAATGTCCATGTTCCAGGTTGTAAGCTCTGAATCAACCAGAACAGGAGTTGCGCCTGCATAGATGACTGCATTGCAGCTCGCTATCATAGTAAACGTCGGAATGATAATTTCATCGCCTTTGCCAATGCCCAGCGCTTCAATCGCCAGATGCAGCGCAGTTGTGCCATTCGAGCAGGCAATGCCGTGCTTTACATTGCAGTATTTGCTAAAATCAGATTCAAATT
>DATDXM010000034.1:0-13151 GCA_035289325.1 Candidatus Nanoarchaeia archaeon | reverse complement strand
AACAGTCATTTCAATTAATTCGCCACTTTCCAAAACAAGACCGAGAATTTCTGCTACGTCAGCATGAAACAGACTGTAACTTGCGCCACTGTCAACGTATGCACGCGTATTATACCAGCCATCACATGACTTTAGTTTAATATCAACAATAGGCAAATGCTTTCCATCATGAAACCTATACAGAATTTTCATAGAAAAGTGATGAGTTCTTTTTTCGTAGGGGCGTACTCAACTATTATTTCTTTCTCTGGACAGAGTTTCTTTGCAGAGTTGAAAACCTCTAACTGCGTTTTTCCTGAGGAAACAATATTGCCATCAACCCATGCAACATATTGTCCTGCATATTTTTGAGGGACTATTTCCATAACTGCTTGTATGTGAAATGCTTTATTTAAAGAGTTCGGTTTTCGGGGGTATAAACGATACGATTAAGATAGTATTACTGTCCAAGTGCATAGCGCGCATCGTCACGCAAACGTTCTTTGTACTCATCAAGAAAATGCTGAACATCTTCTGCAGTGAATGAAGTTGAATTTCCTGATGCATAAATGTTCTGCGCTTGTTCAGAAGAGTACTATCCCGAAGAAAATAGTAGCAAAAACATAATCCTATACTAGAGGACATAAATGATAAAAATCAAAAGATTTTTAGCATGCCAGAAATGTGAAAACCATTTCTGTGCATATTTATTGTCCTCTATTATGTACTAGAAGACCTAACAAATTATATCAAATAATTAGGTCTTCTATTATAGGAACGATGCACTTCTAACAGAACGTCATCAAGCGCCATACTCACATCTCCTCCAGCGCTTCAATCCCCAACAGTTTCAATCCATTCTTGAGCACTTGCCGTACACAATCAACAAGCACCAGCCGCACACCCATCAGCTCTTTATTCTCTGAGATGACAGTATGGTGATGATAAAAGTCGTTAAACGCCTGCGCAATATCAAGCAGATGTCTGCATAATAGGTGTGGTTTGTATTCGTGAGCTGCATTGCCCACTGCTTCAGGAAACGATGATATGAGCTGCACAAGCAATTGTTCCTGCGCTTCATGCAGCAGCTCAAACTTCAATTTCTTCCCCGCATTGCCAGCCTTTCGTAATATCGAGCATGCACGAGCATGAGTATATTGCAGATATGGACCTGTTTCACCTTCAAAATGCAAGCTTTCTTCTGGATTGTACACAATGTCCCGTACTGCATCTGTCTTAAGTAAATAGAATTTAATTGCCGCTAACCCGATCGCCTCAGCTCGGTAGCTTCTCACCTTCGCAGCGAGCGCAGGATAGCGTGAATCTACTTCTTTTCGTGCAAGTGCAACAACTTCATCGATGATATCATCCGCATCAACAACAGTTCCTTCACGGGATTTCATTCTGCCTGATGGCAGATTAACAAGCCCATAGCTTACATGCACTAACCGCTTCGCAAACGGTCGTTGCAGCAGTTCAAGAATTTTAAACAGCTGCTGGAAATGCAATTTTTGCTCAGACGCAACAACATAGAGCATCTTGTCGTACGCAAAATCTTTAAATCGTTCTTCTGCAAGATACATGTCTTGCGTGATATAAACGCTCGTTCCATCACCGCGAAGCACCACTTTGTTTGAAAGGCCATAACTCTCCAGCGGCGCAACAATAGATTTCTTATCATCTTTGATGAAAACGCCGTTCTTCAATCCTTCAAATGCAACTTCTTTGCCTTGTTCGTACAGGTTTGATTCAAAATATTCTTTATCAAAGGAAACGCCAAATCGCTTGTACGTCTCGGCAAACCCTTTTAGCACCCATCCATTCATTTTTTTCCAAAGCGCACGAACTTCTTTATCGCCGCGCTCCCATTTCAACAGCAGGTCTTGCACGTCTTTCTCCAGCTCAGGATTTTTCTGCAGCTGCTGTGCAAACAGCACGTAATAATCTCCAACGAAATGATCGCTTTTCTTATCAGGCTTTTTTCCTTTTCCCCATTTGTCATATGCGAGCATCGATTGGCAGATATGAACGCCACGATCATTAACAATGTTCACCGGTTTAACATCATTGCCAAGAAAGGAATGCAAACGACATAGCGCGCCACCGATTGCCATGTTCCGCAGATGCCCTAAATGCAATGGCTTGTTTGTATTAGGCCCGCAATATTCAATGAGGATGGTTGAGGATTCACGTCCTGCACCGTACTTGTCTGTTTGCTTTCGTACCGCAGGCAACACTTCAGCCGCAAATGCAGCATTATCAACAAAAAAATTGATATATGGCCCAACTGCTTTAATTTCACGAATACCAGCAGGCAATGCCATTGACGCAAGCTGTTGTGCAATCTGGACAGGGCTTTTTTTCTGCACTTTCGCAAGCACATAGCAAGGAAAGGCAAAATCACCGAGCTCTTTCCTGGGAACCTCTAGAAGCTGGTCAATTTCAGCTGGAGAAAGCTTTGTTTCTTTTGCAACTGCCCGAACGATACTGTCGCGGAACATGTAGAGCAAAACAGAACATGAGTTTAAAAACATTTAGATTTGATTGCTCAAACAGAGTGTATTTCAAATCTCCGCCGACAGCTTTTCTTTAGTTAATATAAAACGCTTCACTTTCCCGCCGCAAAACGCTTTGACAAGCCCCGCAGCTTCCTGGAGAATGTTATCAAGCTGCTGCACGTTCAGGGGTGGCAACGCTTCAATATACACCAGTGCATCAGTCGTCTTATCAGTTACAACAACTTTTGAATTCAATTCATAATTGAGCTTGCGCGCAAGAACATGCTTGTCATCTTTAAAGACAAGTTCACCGCCTTCAGCGAGCGTAAAAAGCAATTTACCAGATACTTTCTTCAGATCAATTACATTCATTGGCACGAGAAACTTAAGAGTAAAGAAATGAACCAGATCTACCAGCTTGTTTTCGCTTTTGATCTCCCCACCAGTAAGAACAACTTTCATGAGTTGCTCAACATTCGTTTGATAATGATGAAATTTCTCTCCATAATGTGCAACTGCAGCTTTCCATGCTGAAATAAGATGATGGCTTTGTACTGCATCTTCATTAAAATTAAGCCGCACATATTCTTCAATATCTCTCAGCATTTCAGGGATTTCTAAGGATGCTTTTGAAATATTCAAGCCGCTATATGCCAAGCAGCCGACCATAAAATGTTCATGAGACGCAAACACCGCCTTGTCTATAGAGATTTTCATTTTTTGCCACGCAGCTCAGCAACATCTTTTCTCAGCTGCCGAAGCTCTTTGAGTATCTTCCTATCATGATAAAAACGGATGAAAAAACTTATCAGCGACAGCCCAAAAATGCCGCCCGCAACGATAGACGCGACCGCCACAACCTGCTGAACTTGAGTTAAGAGCGGCTCTAACAGTTGCTCCACAGGCAGCCCTAAAGAAACGTTTTGTAAAAGCTGTTCTAAGAGTGCAGGATCAGCCATGAAAAAGAAAAAAGACTATTTATTTATAAAACTTCTTCAAGCCATCCATGAGATGCAAGCCGCCGTGCAGTAATGTATTTCATGTTTTTAGCGATACACGTAGCACTGATCACACCAATAAGAGTGTTCTTATCAACTACAACCAGCCTGCGCACGTTAAGCTCATTCATCCGTTCGCTCGCTTCCTCGACACTATCATCCCAAGAGATGCTATGCAGCGGAAAACTCATAATTTCAGAAACTTTTGTTGTAATTGGATCGAGACCACGGGCGACAATTTTGCGCAAAATATCACGCTCGGTGCAGATACCAACAGCATCAACATGCTCAACAAGAACAGAATCAACACCCTCTTTCTCCATCAGCCGTGCCGCCTCCGTCACCGTAAAATTGCCGGGAACACGAACAACATGATGCATAATATCGTGAACTTGCATACCCACCACCCCACTGCATCCATTGTTTTAAAAGGATTTAAACTATCCCATTAAGAATTATATAAAACAAAGAGAGAAAAACAAAAAAATAATATGAGCTTACTCCTGTGCCAGCATATACACTGCTTTCAGCGCAACAACAATTGTCGCAGGAACAAACAGCGTTAATATGCCATTGAGCACATTAGTGACCAACGGCGCTGCTGAAAACACACCAACTTGCAGTCCTAAAAATGCCATCAGCGCAAGAATGCTTCCTGCAGTAAGAAATGATTGTGTTTCCTTTGCAGTCACATTCAGCAGACCGACAACGACTCCAAGCAGGAACAGTATCCACACAAGCACTGCTTTGTAGTCTGCAGGAATACCAATACCGAGAATAACAGCGGCAACCATACCGATAATAAATGCCCAACTTCCAATAAGATTGTCTTTCATCATCTACACCTCTTTTTGATAATAAGCAATGAAAGAATAAATGCCTATTTAAAAATTACGTTCTTGCATCGATTTCACACACCATTCCATCAGCTGGTACAGGCTTACCGCATCCTGCTCGTTGTACGCAACCAGCAATTCAAGCCATTCTCGGTCACCCGACGCCAAAAACGCACGCCATGCATCAGCTGCGCTACCGCGCAGATGCGCAGGGCGCACAATGCCAACCTGACGCTCAATCTCTTTCAATCCTCCAACAAACCCCAACCGTTCACAAAGTGGTTTTAAATCAATGTGCGGCATCGAGACAAGCACCCCGAATTGCCTCAGTTTAACCAAATCAAAAGCGCTGCCGTTATAGGTCACAATCAATTGATACTTTTCGAGCTCGCGTTGAAGCGCATCTCTATCAAGATGCATGCCGCGGACAAAAGTCTTGCTCTCAAATCTGTCAAAAAGCGTCACGACAATAAGGCCGCGCCGATTAGCTTCACAGTCAAGAAAGCAGCAGTTGTCCTTGAAATGAGAATATAATCGCCACATCTCACGCTGTGGAAGTTTTGCAAAATAACCTGAATCACGCGAAGCAAGCGCCTCTTTCGCGTGCAGAAGTACACGATCATAATGAGATTTTCGTGCTGCACCTACGCCCGAAACAGACGCAACATGAATAAAATCATCCCAAGTTAGGATGCCTGCCTCTTGAAATTGTTCTTCTTTCCTCTTTCCAATGCCTTCAAGAAATTGGAAACAACGTTCAATCATAAAAGAAACGAAGTTATTAAATATAAAAGGATGACGTCTATCTGGAATATGAATCCAAATGACATCCCGATTTTAATGTATCACGATATCTCTGACACCGACAGCCAATGGTGTGTTTCTCCGGCAGCATTTGAACAGCAGATGTCATTTTTATATCAGCAGGGCTTCAAGACAATAACACTTTCTCAGTTAGATATGTTACTCAAAAACAAAAAAGAAACAAAAGAAAAATATTGTGTGATAACATTTGATGACGCACGAAAAGGGGTAGTTACACACGCATTCCCTATACTGAAAAAATACAATTTCAGCGCAGTCGTTTTCGTCGTACCCGCATGGATTGATGGCAAAGCACCTGAACAAGAATCATATTCGTTATTTGCATCATGGGAACAGTTGAGCATGCTTAGCACCGCAGGATGGGAGATAGGCAGTCATACGCAGACACACCAATCGCTCCCAAAATTAACAAAAGAGCAGCTTAAAGCAGAGCTTGACAATGCAAATGAAACACTCAAGAAGAAACTGCTGGTCAATCCACGGCATATTGCATATCCGTTTGGGGCGTACAACAACGAGGTTATTGCTGAAGTGAGTTATCGTTGCACAACCGCAGTCACAACACGCCGCGGATTTGATAAAACGCCGTATGAATACGCACGCCAGCCCATCTTCCGCAACACAACAAAAGACGAATTTACAAAACTTCTAAGGAAACCAACATTATCGCTCTGTATGATTGTAAAAGACGAAGAGCAAACACTTCATACATGCCTTGCAAGCGTAAAGGAACTTGCAGACGAAATCATCATCGGCGACACTGGCAGCACTGACAAGACAAAGCAAATTGCACAGCAATTTACAAAAAAGGTTTTTGATATTAGATGGAATGATGATTTTGCTGTTGCACGCAATGAAACGCTCAAGCATGCAACAGGAGATTGGATATTGTTGCTGGATGCTGATGAAATGCTTGCAGTAAAAGACATTGAGAAAATAAAAGAAGCAATCCATGATTGGCAGGTGCAGGGATACCAAATGCTGACGAGAAACTACACTGAAGAATCTTCAACGATGGGATGGCTTCCAACGCTTGAATTGGATCCACAGCAAAAAAAGCCAGCAGGATGGTATCCATCATTGAAAGTCCGCCTTTTTCAGCGGTTGCCGCACGTCAAGTTCGCAGGCGAGATGCACGAAATGGTTGATGATTCGATTCGTGCAGTGGGAAAGATCAAAATGCTCAACATCCCAATTCATCATTACGGAACGCTCAATAAAAAAACTGCAGAAGAAAAAAATGCAGCAATTGCACGAACAAATAAAAAGATAGAAGCGAACCCCAATGATGCAAAAGCATACTTCGAATTGGGCATTCAGTTCAAAGAAGCAGGCAACTTTGCAGAGGCAGAAAGAGCATTCACACAGTCGCTTGCTATCGAAGAAAAATCAGTTATACAACGGTTGAATCTTGCAATTGTCCAGCAAAAACAGAGTAAGCTTGATGCAGCGATTGAAAATTACGCCGAAGTAATTAAAAAAAGCCAACATCCAGACGCCTATTTTGGTCTTGGCTTCTGTTGGTACAGAAAGAACAGCATGAAAAAAGCAGCGCAATATTTTGCACTCGCTCTCCAATATAATCCCTATTTCATAGACGCATATATCAACCTTGGAGCAATCCTTGAAAAGCTCAGCAACTTTGAACCCGCAGAACAATTATTGCGCAAAGCACTTTCACTCTCACCGACTCATGCACGTGCACATTATAACCTTGGTGTCATCTACGAAAAGATGCAGCAGAACGAAAAAGCAATCGAACATTACAAGATAGCAATAGGTTCCAATTATTCAAGAAAAAATGAATTGATAAAAAGAATTGAGCAACTACAACCCAACGAACTATCCACGGTGAAATAGTTCGCTGACACTCAGATTGTAATGATGCCGATTGATTGTCTGTGCGAAGTGACGTGCGAGTGAATGAACGCGAACAAAAGGAAGCGTAACTACATCATCTGTTGCTGGCACAGAGTTAGTCACGTGAACTTCACGAACTCCATATTTCTCATGCGCTTCGATAAGCCGAGAAGTATAAGTGGGCCGAAGCTTGTTATGTGAGCATAAGATGTAAATATCTTTGATACCTGTATCATGCAATGCCCTACTTGTGTCGAGTAGCGAGCCAAAAGTAACAGTTTCATCATCAGCGATGAGTGCAATCTGCTTTCCAGTGATATTTCCAACAATGCCCAGTGTCTCACTTTTGTCAGAACCGGAGCGATACTTATTGCCGATTGCATGGCTGATGCCAAGCTGCATTGCCAATTTGATGACATATTTTGCACCACCTGCGTCAGTCGAGCAGCAACATACTGTTGAACGGTCGATTCCTTTTTCATGAAAGATGCGCTCAGCAAGAGCTGCCTGAAAATCAAGTCCTGTCAGCACTGTTACCTGTGCACGGGGGACATACCATCCACGAACTGCATCAGAATGGGGATGATACGTGATAATTTTATCAGTTCCCGATTCAACAAGAAGGTCGGCAGCAAGCTTAGCAAGAATAGCTTCACGCTCAAGCAACGTTGGCTTGTCTTGCCGTGCATACGGATGATAAGGCATAACGATAGTTACAGTCTGAGCGCCATTTTCCTTCAATGTACGAATCATCTGACAGAGTTGCATCAAGTTATCGTTGACGCTGTGAGCGCTCCGCAAATTATGAACGTTCTGAAAGACATACGCATTCGATCCGCCGACGTGATGCCGCAGATTGGGAATAGTTTCCGTGTCAGGGCATATTTTAGTGAGCGTATCTTGAGCAGTATCGTTGAGAAGAGTCACTTTACGCTTTTCACCGGCAGCTTCAAGTAATGCATCATAGTCACGCTTCACGTCGCGTGCAAGCTCTAATCCGTCATTGCATGCGACAAAAAGAAGCCAGCCTGAAGGACCTTGCATCCGCTGTCGCTGGATCTCTCCATAACAATCAGGGATAATAAATGAGTCAGACATCAAGCAGCAGCGCAAATGACGATATATAAGCTTATTGCTCTTCGAAAATTCGTTTCACATCGGTAATCGTGCTGCAACTTTTCTCATCTCTATCCTCTCGCAGCCGGACAACCCGTGGAAATCGGAGTGCATAACCACTGCCATAACTGCTGCTTTTCTGGATTTCTTCAAATGCGACTTCAATAACAAGCCGTGGTGTAACAACAACATTCTTTCCGGTTGTAGAAGTAACCAACGGCTTTAACAGCTCGCTTACTTGTCCGAAACTAAGCCCTTCTTCAGGCTTTTCTTTTAATCCAGTTGAAACGCGCCCAATCTCAAGCAGTCCATGAGCATCAAGCAGCCCATCACCGAGCAAGTCACCATTGCGACAGCCAACAGTATAACTGCTCAGCCACGCACTTCTTTTACCTTCGCCCCATTCTGCCCCGACAATGACCAAGTCAAGCGTCTCAAGAATAGGCTTCATTTTTACCATTGAGCCAACACGCGCACCCGGCTGATATGCTGCGTCTAACTTCTTGAACATAATGCCTTCATTGCCCAGTGCGAGGGATTGCTGATAGAATGCTTGCGCAGCCTCCTCAGTGTCACAGCGCACATGTTTCATCAGCTGTACAACAGAATTCTCCCGTACAACGCGTTCGAGGATGGCCCGCCGCTCAGAAAAGGGTTTTTCAAGCAGGCTGCCATCATTATAAAGAATATCAAATACATGCACCTGGACAGGTATCGTGAGCGCAACTTCAGCGATGTCATGTTTTCTCTTAATCCGCTGTGAAATATGTTGAAACGAAAGAAATTTTCCCGCTGCATCAACACCAACAACCTCACAGTCAAGTATGCAATCCACCGCATCAATCGCAGACATTGCCCGGACAACATCAGGAAACTGTTCGGTGACGTTCTCAAGGCGTCGTGTAAACAGCGTAACCTCATTCCTTTTTTTATGGATCTGAAGCCGGAAGCCATCAAGTTTGTACTCAAGTACCGCTGGCGTGCCGACTCGCTCAAACGCGTCTGCCATTGTCCGTTCTTTAAGCGCAAGCATCACCTGAAGTGGAACGCCTACAGCAAGCGCAATATCCTGAAGCCCAGCAAGCCCCCCTTTCTTTAAAGCAGCTGCAACAATCCCAAAATCATTGCAGATGTCAAGTGCACGTTGAATCTTGTCAATCGCTTCTGTATAAGCTTCACGATCCTCGCGCGATACAGCAGCAAATGCTGCAAGCAACGCATCTCTCAGCGTGCCATCACCCAATCCAATGCGCAGTTCATCGAGCACCGTACGAACAATAAATGTCGCTTCCCGCAATTCAGCAGAGGTCAACAGCTCGCTGACCAATCCGACTTTCGCATCTACACTGCTTTCGCCTTCAGTTGATGCAAGCTTGCGTAACGTCGCAAAAACTTTTGTCACAGTTAATTTTTCAGAGAAAAGTGTTCGTTGCCGTTTAAGAGCGAGCATTTTTCGGGCACATTCGCCTAAATCACCCGTGCTTCGCCAGGTATTTTCTACGTCCCATTCACCGACGCCTGATGCGCGTGCGATTGCTTTAACCACAGAACGGGAGCTAAACCCCAGTTTTCGCCTATCCCAAATAGGGTAAACAATTCCCTGAAGAAGCAGTACAACCGGCACAATATCAGTATCACTGCATGCCCGCAGAAACTCAGCGATATGTTCAGTTTTTTTGAGCCGTTGCGGTGTTTGTTCAAGCAGATCATATAATGCAGCAAGCGTAGCATAATCCATAATTTTGTCAAAAACCACCTAGATTAAATAAATAAGTGGTTTTTGAGCACATTAAGAATTTCATTTTGGTGAAATTCTAAATGTTTAAATAAAACCACACTCTTATAACAGTTATGGAAAAGATCAACGACATTCTCGAGCTTATCAAATCAAGAAGAAGCATCACAAAATATCTTCCAAAAGCAATTCCTTGGGAATATGTATCACGAATTGTTGATGCTGCCCGCCACGCACCAAGCTGTGGGAACGTGCAGAACTGGAAATTTATTGTTGTCTTAAGCCCGGAGAAGCGCAAAGCAATTGCAGAAGCTGCCATTCAGCAGTACTGGATGATTTCCGCACCCGTCCATATTATTGTGTGTGCAATGCCAGAGATGGCAGAACGCTATTATGGCGTAAGAGGCGAGCGTTTATACACTGTTCAAAACTGCGCAGCAGCCGTTGAAAATATCCTATTGGAGGCGCATTCTCTCGGTCTTGGCGCCTGTTGGATAGGGGCATTTGATGAAGACATGCTCAAGCGGTCATTAGGTGCAGAAGAAAACATTCGTCCGCAGGCGATTGTTACCGTTGGCTATCCAGCAGAAATTCCTCCGAAGCCGCCAAAAATGCCGATGAATGTTGTCACAAACTTCGAGCGCTGGCGTGGCGTTGTCCGAGATCCACTTGCATACTTCAGAGATTATGCACTCATCTGGCAGCGTGAGTTTGCCAAAGGGAAGCAAGCGCTGAAAGATGCAGCTGAAAAAATCAAAGAGAAACTGAAAAAGCGGAAAGAAGCGATGGAGAAAGAAGAGCCACCAGTAGAAGTGCACACGCAGCATACAAAAGAGCAGGAAGAGCAGCAGCCCGAAGAAGGCTGGGATGAAGAAGAGAAGGAAAAATAAGTAAAGAGAAAGAAGTAAAATGAATAGAATTCTGCAATCATTAAGAAATTTGTTCAACACAACATCAGCAAAAACAATTTTCACGTCGGCAAAATAATAAAAAATATATTTTTTGTAATAAAAAACGTATAGTATACTTGGATATACACATTAAAAAATAGATATCTCAAACTCAAAATGTATATAAATTCTTTTTTTTTGCTAGTAACACAAAAGAAATTGTTTCAAGTTGATTTGGCGATCAACTCGAAGGCGGTTTCAATCGGTTTGGCGACCGAAAGATAACACGGATAACACGAGTTTAGTTCTGTACGACTTCAGGTAGATGAAAAAGTTTTCTCAACCAACCACTTATTGGCGTAAGCAACTGGATAACTTTTCCTAATGAAAGAAATGGTAACCCCATATATAAATATTTCGAATAATGAAATGATCATGTGGGGGCTGGTGAAAATATCTGAGGTGGGAGCATGGAATTTATCGTCGAGAATGCGTTGAAGACGGACGAGAGCCGTTTTCAGGAAGAAGAGGTACGTCAAGCAAATATTAAGGTAGTTGGTGCAGGCGGTGCGGGCAACAATATGGTATCATGGTTATACCGGAAGGGAATTAGAGGTGCCGAGATTATAGCGTGTAATACAGACCAGCAGCACATCAACATAACCGAAGCGGACAAGAAATTTTTAATTGGCCGCGACACAACACGTGGTCTTGGCTGTGGTGGCTACCCTGAGCGAGGCGCAGAAGCAGCACAGGAAAGCATGCAGCAGCTTAAAGAGACATTGCGCGGTGCAGACATGGTATTTGTTTGTGCAGGCATGGGCGGCGGAACAGGAACAGGCGCTGCCCCAGTTGTTGCGCAGGTCGCACGCGATGCAGGTGCAATTGTTATTGGCACAGTAACAATGCCATTCAAGATTGAGCGTGCACGTTGTGACAAAGCAGAGTGGGGTTTACAACAGCTGCGTCAGGTTTCTGATACAGTGATTGTTGTTGACAACAACAGGCTTGTCCAGATCGCAGGCAATTTGCCCATTCAACAGGCATTTGCAGTTGCAAACGAGCTTGTTTCAACGATGATCAAGGGAATTGTCGAAACGATTGCAATACCAAGCTTGGTTAACCTAGACTACGCAGATGTCAAGGCAATTATGACTAATGGAGGCGTTGCAGCAATCGGCGTTGGCAGCTCAGACACAAACAACCGTGTTGAAGAAGCTGTCAAGGGCGCGTTGAGCAATCCATTGTTAGATATTACCTATGAAGGTGCAACCGGTGCATTATTGCATATTACCGGCGGACCCGACATGACATTGGACGAAGTCAACAGGATTGGCGAGCTCGTCACAGAAAGCCTCGATGATGATGCGAATGTCATCTGGGGCGCGCGTATAGATGACGGCATGAAAGGCAAGCTGACCGTGATGACCATTATTACCGGTGTAACATCACCATGGATATTAGGCAAAGCGGACCCACGCAAGCCAAGTGCACATGCGCGTGCAATGAGCAAAGAACTGGGTATTGAGCTGCTGTAGGCAGCTTTTTTTATTATTTATGCTCAAGTCTTGCCCATATTTTCTCCCAAGAAAACCACCCCCAAAACGGGCAAGATGTGCCCCTGCCGGTCCCTCACGGGACCACAGGGTTTTTTCTTCTTACACGTTTTTAATGGGATAGCTATTAACCGACAAAGCACAACGCAGAAATATCACTACTAAAAGATGACTAAAATAGAAAGATTTATAATGTGCCTCTTAAGCGAGGTATATCATGAGATTAAGCAGAAGGCAAGCGTTAAAAACATTGGTGGCAGGCGCAGTTGCCACCGCCATCCCAAAGAGTGTTTTTGCAGATGACCGTTTAGAAGTAATCCTTGACGTATACGTCTCCGATCTGCCCGGCGATAAGGTCAGCGAGTCGTACAATTCAGCGGGTCATGGGCAATGGCCACAGATTTTTGACAGGGTCAAAGAATTTTACTCGGAGCACGACATTGACATTAGAGTTCGCTTCAAAAAAGACGGCGAGCAAACCGCTCTGAGAAATGATCATATTGCAGTTGAATACACGACACTTGATAGAATATTTGGCCTCCCAAGCTGGGACAGGGTATTCGAGCTCGGTGGCCCTGATTTAGTTGAGAGGGCTAAGGGATTAGTTGCGCAAAGAATGGAAGAAACAGGGACCGATTATGAAACTGCAGAGAAAGATCTGTTACAAGAATTTTGCGATTCTATAAAGAGCAAATTATCAAGCAAGCTGACAGGAATTGCAAGTAAGTATGCACATAAAGCACGAGTGTTTCCACAAGAAAACATACAAGATGACCAAGAACGAATAAATACATACGCAACAGCGATCTGTCACGAAGTAGGCCATGCACTCGGACTAGAACACAGCGCAGAACTGGT
>DATDXM010000033.1:0-10890 GCA_035289325.1 Candidatus Nanoarchaeia archaeon | reverse complement strand
CCCGATGAAACGCAAGATTTATATAACACAGATGCTATTTAATATAACTGAGGTTATATGAAAACTGTGGCTCGAACAAGGAGTATAGGCGGTTCATTAGTGGTAACAATACCTAAAGAGATAGTAAGAGAAGAAATGATTCAGGAAAATGAGTTGGTTGAGATAGAAGTGAAACGAACGAAGCGTGATTTTTTTGGCGCATTAAGAGGAGTAGGTCATTTTACTGAAGAAGATGAGCTTAAATGGCAGCTTGAATGAAATATATTATCGATGCATATGCATGGATTGAATATTTTGAAGGGAGTTTGGCAGGTAAGAAGATACAAGAGATAATAGCCAACAATGACGTGCTCACGCTTTCTATCACAGTTGCAGAAGTCATAAGCAAAGTAAAAAGAAAAGGGCTTAATGAACAGATAGCCTATCATGCAATAACATCAAATTCAAGAGTTATAGATATATCACCAGAGAGTGCACGCGATGCAGGGCTTATACATGCTGAAGTAAGGAAAAAAACACCTAATTTTGGATTAGTTGATTCTGTTTTGCTTGCAGTCGCACGTGAGCAGAAGTTAAAAATTGTAACAGGAGACCATCACTTTGCTCTGTTTAAAGAGGTATTATTGATTAGGTAGTGTATTGAGATAGCAGAACTTGAACTGCACGCATAGAAGGAGACAGATACTTAATGCCGTTTGTCCTCAATCCATTTTTCCAACATACATGGATTTAAAATGTATTTTCATTTTATTGAAAATATTGATTATTGGCTGAGCTTTTTCCAATGTAACCGCAATGCAATTTGCACCAAGCTTTGCGTCTTTTTCAAGCAAGCCTTTGTATTGCTTTTTTTTGTAGGAATAGCCGTACAAATTCTTGCTCAGCAGCACGCGCTTAGATTGGTTTTTGACGGGCTCCCAGTAGATTATTACCATTGGACTGCCTTCCTTAATTGATGCTCTGTATTTTCCAAAGAGTGTTATTCCATTTGCGATAATGGACTGCTTGAGGTTCCAATCCTCTATAACACCCACAATCGGCTTTATTTCATTATCTATACCCATGTTCTTCCATATGCGGCAAAACTCTGTTGCATAGAACTTTTTTGTTAATTCAAGAACGCGCTTGGTAATTGTTTTATTTTCTTGTTGCACACTAAAAAAAATGTCAATGTCACTTGAGCGAGTAGCTTCTCCTCGGGCAGCAGAGCCAAAAAGGATTATTTCTTGTATGCTGTTGTCTATGTTATGAAGGATAAATGAAACATATTGCGATGCGTATCCAAAATATTTATTCTTCATAGGTTAAACCTCTTGAATCGAAAAATGAGCGCACTTTGTGAAAAACAGCAAGGTAATCCTCTATGTCTTTCGTAGGCTTTATTTTACCATAACAAAGCTGGTTTCGCTTAGTTTCAAGCTGGACTAGAATTGGAATGATAATTTCTCTGTCTCTGAACTTTTCGGGAAGCATCCGATGTGCCTTTTTCTCCGATGAGAAAAAATCATGCTTTACAATCTTACCCGGGTTGATTGAGTTCTGCTTATGGAGAAAGAGCTCAAGCATGTCAACTGCTGCTGCAGAACAATGAAATCCGATAGTTCTTTGTCGCTGCTCTATGCCTATCTGTACAGATTCCTCAATTACTTCAAGGCTTTCTCTAACCGCATTATAGTGCTCTTCTGCTTTCATGATACATCTGTATCTTTGTAATGATACCTTTGTATATAAACATATTGGTTACAGGTGTATCAGTTGATTGATACAATTGTGTCAATTATGCAGGTATTGATAATTACCAATATTCTCCAATCTCCATATTGGGGGGGGGGGTAATTCTTATAAATGGCTTTTGTTTGCTTGTTTGTATTAATTTCAAAAAAAAAGGTGATATTCATGGCACGTCAAGTTAATTATGGTGTTGTTGCTGGTATTTTTGTGGTTGCGCTGTTTGGGTGGTTGGTTGTTTCGAATTATTTCTCTTCAGGTGATCTCGCGGGGGAGGCGTTTGCGACCACAGGTCAAGATATTAATGTGGTGCAGAAGAAATACTTTGATTTAGGCAATCCAATTCAATATGAATCTGCAAATTTTGCAGGAGTTGAGTTTTCAGCAGTGGCGTCATCAGGTAAAATTAATGCCAGACAAATCGCAGCAGTTAGTTTTTACACCTCCGCAACATCTACATTCGAAAGTTTTAATTACAAGACGTGTGCATCTACTCGTTATTGGAGTACATCGGCTAGTCTCAGTACAGGTCAAGCAGCCTGTTTAAGATATGGTTTTTCAGGACAATACAGATATGCAAAGTTCGCAAACACCGGCAATAACAATATGAAAATTGAATTACTGAAACTGCAGGTTTGCGGCAACAGTGTAATCGAAGGCACAGAACAATGTGATGATGGGAATACGGTTGATACTGACGCTTGTTCAAATTCATGTGTGATTCAACAACCTGATTTCCGTTTTGCAGATGTGCATTGGAGAAATTACCCAGATACAACGCCAGTAACATCGGCAACATCAGATTCGAAACCTCAACTGGTATGGAATTATGAAAATGCAGGAGAACGTACAATCGAACCAGCAGGAGTAAATTCAAAAGTAACACTGAAGAAAGATGGATCAGTAGAAACATATTACACACTAATTTTAGAGTACGATAGCGGCCCATTGGCACCCGGACAAAAAAGTCCAGGAGCTATGGAACCAATAAAACTAAGTGAAGGTGTAACATCAATACCAGCAGGAAGATATTGTGTTGATCTTGAGTTGGACACAACAAATGTATTATCTGAATCGAATGAACAAAACAATGTAATAAATAACGCAGCATGTATTGATATTGTTGCTCCGACAGCCGTCTGCGGCAACTCTGTCATCGAAGGCACAGAACAATGTGATGACGGGAATACGATTGATAAAGATGCGTGTAGTAACTCGTGTACAATACCATTATCCTGTAGAGATTCAGATGTTGACGAAACTAGTCCCGTGTTTCAAATAAATAGTGGATTAAATGTATACATAAAAGGTACTGTAACCGATGTTAATGGATTATCAAAGACCGATTACTGTGCAGATACTAATAGCATTTATGAAGCAAAATGCAATGACCAAGGAATGGGTGTGTATCAGAATATCCTTTGTGATACCAGCAGAGGAGAATATTGCCAAGATGGAAAGTGCTTACCAGAACCTTCGTGTAGCAATGGCTTGCACGATAGGTATGAGAATGGTGTTGATTGCGGTGGGAGCTGTGCTGCTTGTCTTCCTTAGTGGTACGACTATCGAAGTGCAGGCAAAAGTCCGCTAATTTTTTTGATCTTTTTCTTTGTTTTATTAAGAACGCTTAAGAGTAAGCTTTAGAAAACAGGAAATAAATGAACGCTATCTTAAATTTTAAGACAAACTCCAAACAATACACTGAAATCTCCAAATATTTAAAAACAGACCATATTTTTCCGCGTTTGATGCTCGACGAAAAAAATTGCCACATTCTGAATCTGCTGCAGAAGAACTGCCGCATGTCATTGACAAAGATTGCGCAGCACGTGAATTTATCTGTAGACTCCGTTAAAAAGAGAATAAGCGCAATGATAAAACAAGACATTTTCCACCCGCGCATCCAGCTTCGTCCGCGTAATTTCGGATACAAACATATCGTGGATGTCAAGATAAAGCTCCACAACACCACAGCACAATCACAGCAGGAGTTCATATCTTATCTTACAAACCACCCGCGCGTTGCAGAATTATTCACAATTTCTGGTGAATGGGATGTCTCGCTCGTTTTTATCTCGAAGGACAACCGCGACTTATCGATGGTCAAGCAGGAGATACGCAACAGGTTTGGCACAATTATCAATGAATGGTCAGAATCAATCACGCTGCAGGCGCACAAATTCGAAGAGTACGATCTGCTCAAGTTACAGAATGTGCAGAACAATAAAGAAGAAAGCGAGGGAAAAAATGCATAAATTCCTGCCGTATGGCAAACCATGCATTGATGAAGATGACATTGCAGCAGTCGCCGATGTCTTGCGCTCAGACTGGCTCACCACCGGCCCAAAAGTCGCTGAATTCGAGCAGGCATTCGCGAAATACATTGACTGTACATATGCGGTTGCAGTAAGCTCAGGAACCGCAGCATTAGAGCTTGCGGTCGCTGCCCTGCAGCTAGAGCCAGGCGCAGAAGTGATTACAACACCAATGACATTTGTGGCAACAGCCAACGCGTTGCTCTACAACAAACTAACACCCGTATTTGTTGACATTGACGATACACTAAATATCGACACAAGCAAAATAGAAGCAGCAATCACAAAAAAAACAAGAGCGATAATGATTGTTGATTTTGCAGGCCAACCGTGCAGCCATGCAGAATTAAGAAAAATAGCGCAAAAGCATAATCTCAAGATAATTGACGACGCAGCACACGCACTGGGTGCGTCTGTTGATGAAAAAATGATAGGAAGCATCGCAGACATCACTGCATTTAGCTTTCATCCGGTAAAAAATATCACCACAGGCGAGGGCGGCATGATTACAATGAATAACAAAGACTACTATGACCGCTGCCTCATGCTGCGCCACCATGGCATAGATAAATCCGACAAATCTTTTGGCGGTGACTGGGCATTTAACATGAAACTGCTCGGCCGCAACTACCGTCTGACTGATTTCCAATGTGCATTGGGCATTTCTCAGTTAAAAAAACTTGAAAGATACAACAAACGCCGCCAGCAGATAGCGCAGCAGTACACAAATGCATTCAGCAAAATGCCGCAAATATCACTCCCTATAATCAAGCACGCCAGCCACGCCTGGCATTTATTCGTTATCCTCTGCGAGAAGATTGACAGAAACGATCTCTACAAAAGATTAAAAGAAAAAAACATCGGTGCAAATGTCCATTACATTCCTGTGTACAGCCATGATTATTACAAGAGCACGCACAATCCTGCACAGCAGCCATGCCCAAAAGCAGACGATGTTAGCAAAAAGATACTCACTTTACCGTTATACCCAACCATGACGGACAGCGACATCAATTATGTTATCGCCGCGGTACAGGATTCAGTAAAAGAATTAACAATCGCGGAGGCACCATGAAAGGAAACAATTTAAAAATCGCAGTAATTGGCTCAGGCTCAATAGGCAAGCGGCACATCCGTAATTTCAAAGATATTCTCGGCACGCGAGGCGAAGTGATTGCATTTGACGTGAGCAAAGACGCGCTTGCGATCGTTGAAAAAGAAATAGGCGTTCGAACAACAACAGACATTGACGCAGCGCTCAAAGAAGCAGATGCAGCGGTCATTGCAACGCCAAACCATCTTCATGTGCCATTGGCACTCAAAGCAGTCGACAACAATTGCCATGTATTGATCGAAAAGCCTCTATCGCACACCCTTGAAAACGTTGACATCCTATTAAACAAAGCAAAAGCAAAGAATCTCATCGTCACCTGCGGCTATATGCTGCGCTTTTACGAGCCTTTAAAGAGGGTAAAGCAACTCATAGAGAGCGGCGCCCTTGGAAAAATATACGGCGCACAGATCCATGCAGGGTATTATCTGCCTGACTGGCGGCCGACGATTGATTACCGAAAGAACTACGGCGCAATAAAGGCACAAGGCGGCGGCATAATTCTCGATTCAATTCACGAATTAAACTACACCAAATGGCTGCTTGGTCCAGTAAAAAAAGTGTCATGCTTCGCAAACAAATTGAGCAATCTTGAGATTGACACTGAGGATTTTGGCAGCATCATTGCAGAGCATCAAAGCGGCACAATTTCTCACATCCAGCTTGATTACCTGCAGCGGGCATACAGCAGAAGCTGCAAGATCATTGGCGAACACGGCACGGTTATCTGGAACTTCACCGACCATCGTGTTAAGCATTACGACGCTGCAACAAAAACATGGAGCAGTACACGGATGGACAATTTTGACTTCAACACAACCTACAGAGCAGAAGAAGAGCATTTCGTGAAATGCATCGAAGGTAAAGAAAAGCCGGTTGTGACAGGCGAAGAGGCGCGTGATGATGTTGCTCTCGCTCTTGCAGCGCTTGAGAGTGCAGAAAAGCAGCAGGTCATAAATTTTAAGCAATGACAAACACAATGAATAGCGTCGCAATCATACAAGCAAGGATGGATTCACGCAGATTTCCAGGAAAGGTGCTCGAGCTGATAGAAAACAAGACAATGCTCTGGCATATCGTAACGAGACTGAAAGCATGCAGGAACATCAGCAAAATTGTCATCGCAACAAGCCATGAAAGAAGCGACGACGCAATTGCAGATTTTTGTGAAAAGCATGGCATCGCCTGCTTCCGCGGCAGCAAGGACAATGTGCTTGATAGGTATTATCAAGCAGCTCGCAGCGCACGCGCAGACATTATCATACGTATTACGGGCGACAGCCCATTGATTGATCCACAGGCGACCGACGCAACGATTCAATATTACCTTGACAAAAGAGACAGCGTGGACTACGTCACAAACGCAAATCCTCCAACATTGCCCGACGGCTTGGACACCGAAGTATTTTCGTTTGGCACGCTGGAGCGTGCATGGAAAGCAGCAGCGACACAATACCAGAAAGAGCATGTGACGCCATTTATTGTCGAGCACAATGAATTTCGAAAGGCATCAGTAAAAAACAGCGTTGATCTGTCACACTTGCGATGGTGCGTTGACGAACCTGCTGACCTGGAATTCGTCCGTGCAGTGTACAAAGAGCTGTACAATGGCGGCTCACTGTTTAGTATGCAGAGCGTGCTCGAGCTCCATAAAAGAAAGCCTGAAATGGAAAAGATAAACAGCATGATAAGCCGTAATGAAGGATTTAAAAAATCGCTCGCAGACGAAAACACAGCGCAAGAAAAATTTGCAGGATACTTCAAAAAAGGCGTGAAAGAAAACGAGCATATCTACCTGCGTGAATTGACAGAGCAAGACGCAGCTGAAGAGTATGTTGCATGGCTGAACGACAGCGAAGTCAAAAAATATCTGGAAAGCCGTTTCCAGCAGCACACGATTGAGTCGGTAAAAAATTTCATTAAACAGGCAACAAGCGATAAAAGCACGATGTTCTTCGCAATTATTGCAAAAGACAAAGAAAAGCACATCGGAAACGTAAAAACAGGTCCAGTCAATACGCATAATAATACTGCCGCTATGGGCATCATGATCGGCGATAAAAATTATTGGGGTAAAGGATATGGCTCGGAAGCGATCGCACTCGCAGCAGCGTACGCATTCGAAGAGAGAAAACTCCACAAAATATATGCGCATATTGCATCCATCAACCAAAGTTCCGCAAAATCATTCAAAAAAGCAGGATTCACGCACGAAGCGACATTA
The DNA here is from genome assembly GCA_035289325.1 of Candidatus Nanoarchaeia archaeon. Taxonomy (GTDB): domain Archaea; phylum Nanobdellota; class Nanobdellia; order Woesearchaeales; family JAGLXL01; genus DATDXM01. The sequence continues at coordinate 3,512 of DATDXM010000033.1, read as the reverse complement.
AAACAGAACTTATTGATTGATGACGCATACAATGATACACTCATCTACGGAATGATAAATCCTGAAGATGCACGATTCCCTACAATAACAAAGTCGAATGAGCTCTGGCAGCGAGCAATAAAGCTCATTCCCAGCGGCACGCAGACTGCATCAAAAGCGCCCAACCAGTTTGTGAACCGTATTTATCCAAAATATATCCAGCGCGGCAAAGGCTCGCATGTCTGGGACGTCGACGGCAACGAATATATTGATTACCCATGCTCGCTCGGCGTGAACATTCTCGGGCATGCATATCCGCGTGTTGTACAGGCGATCGAGCATCAGGCGCGTGACGGCACAATTTATTCGCTCATGCACCCGTTTGAAGTTGAAGTCGCAGAATTTCTCGCAAAAGAAATTCCATGCGCAGAAAAAATACGATTTGTGAAAAACGGCTCAGATGCAACCAGTGCAGCAGTGCGCATCGCCAGAGCATACACGAGCAGGGAAAAGATAGCTGCCTGCGGCTACCACGGCTGGCAGGATTGGTATATTATCAGCACCGAAAAGAAGAAAGGCATTCCGAAAATGCTCGAGCAGTACACGCTCCGATTTGAATACAACAATATTGAGTCACTGAAAAAGATTCTCACGGAAAACCCAGACCAGATAGCAGCAGTCATACTTGAAGCGACGGTAAATCAGGAGCCTAAAGATAATTTCCTTCAGCAGGTGCAGTCGCTTGCAAAGGAGCACGGCGCAGTTTTGATTTTTGATGAAATTGTCACGGGCTTCCGTTTCGGTTTAGGTGGAGCGCAGAAATACTTTGGAATTACACCAGATCTGGCATGTTTCGGCAAGTGTATCGCAAACGGCCTTCCGCTTTCGCTTGTCTGCGGAAAAAAAGAGATAATGAGCGAATGTGATAACATTTTTTTATCAATAACATATGGGGGAGAAGCGATTTCATTGGCAGCAGCGCTTGCAACCCTCAAAGAAATCAAAGAGAAAAATGTTATTGAGCACATCTGGCATGTCGGAAAAAAATTCAAAGACGGCTACAATGTTCTCGCAAAAGAGTTCAATCTGCAAACGGAAAGCATTGGCTACCCGCCGCGGCAGAATATCATCTTCAAGGAAGAAAAAGGATTTACGCCGAATGAAATATACACATTGTTCCTGCAGGAAACAATTGCCCGTGGAATTTTAGTGGGCAACGTCATTCTTTTCACATATTCACATAGTGAAGAAGATATAGAGAAAACGCTTGACGCATGTAAAGCAGCGCTGCAGTACATCCGTGAAGGCATTGACAAAGGCGACCTGCGCCAACGGGTAAAAGGCGACATGAAAGGCGAAGTATTTCGTCAAAAGCAGGACGAAAAGAAAACAGCGAAGGCATAAACGATAAAGAGATTACAGGAGGTGTGTTGTGGCAAAAGTGTTGGTAACAGGTGGTTCAGGATTTATCGGGCGTGAAATAGTACAAGCGCTCATTAAAAAAGGATTTCAAGTAAACGTACTTGATCTGTTCAACGTCGATATTCCTGGCATCACATTTTTCCAGGGATCAGTGCTCGATCAAGAGATTATCTCAAAAGCGATGCACAATTGTCAATACGTAATCCACATGGCTGCAATCCTTGGCGTGTCAAAATCATCATATGCGCCTGTTGAATGCCTTGATGTCAACGTGCTTGGCACGCGAAACGTGCTGAAATGCTGCGTCATTCATCAGGTAAAAAAGATAGTATTCCCGTCATCATCAGAGGTGTACGGCGAGCCAGCAAAAATTCCAGTAACTGAAGATACAGTGCTGCAGCCGAAATCAGAATATGGTGTCAGCAAATCAGTCTGTGAAGAATATATTAAAGCATACAAAAAGCAGCATGATCTCGACTACACGATTGTTCGCTACTTTAATGTGTACGGCGAGTTGCAGGCGAACTCCTGGGTGATGCCGAAGTTCGTCAACAATGCGCTGCTTCGCAAGCCGCTCCAGATTTTTGGTGATGGCTCACAAGTACGCACATTCTGCCATGTAAGTGACGCCGCTGAAGCCACCGTCATCGCACTGATGAGCGACACCGCAAACAATAATATCTTTAACATCGGCAATAGTAGCGAGCCGATAACAATGAAGGAGCTTGCGCACAAGGCAATTGCGGCAGCAGGAACAAGCTCATCACTTGAATATGTGCCGCTTGAAAAATCCGACAGGAGCCATCAGCGGGAAATATTCAAACGCATTCCATCAACAGAAAAAGCAAAGCAGCTGCTTGGCTTCGAAGCAAAGATAAGTGTGGATCAAGGAATAGCACGTATCATCGCTCATAAACAGAAGCGGCTTGCTGATGTTCAGCGAGAAGTAGCTGAAACAGAGCATATCCAAAGGGTTATGAAAAATGAGTAATGGAATAAAATCAATTGCAATCGTTGGTTTGGGATATGTAGGCTTGCCGCTTGCATTAACAGCAGCAGAGCGCGGCTTCCAAGTAATAGGAATCGACATTAACAGCGAGCACATCACGAGACTGAGTGCAGGCACAACCCATTTTCGCAGTCAAGACATCAATGAAAAAGTAGCGCGGCTTCACACCAGTATCGAGTGGAGCACCGATCCACGAGTCATCACAAAAGCAGATGCAGCAATTATTTGTGTTCCAACACCGGTTGACGAGCATCATAAGCCCGATCTTCATCCTTTAATCGGCGCAAGTAAAGCAGTAGCAGAAAATATGCATGACGGCCAGCTCATTGTCGTTGAATCGACGATTTCTCCCGGCACGATGGAAGATGTCATCCTGCCTATTCTTGAAAACAACGGAAAAAAATGCGGACAACACTTCAACCTTGCACATTGCCCTGAGCGTATTGACATTGGAAACAAAAAATATACGCTCACAACAATCCCTCGAGTTATCGGCGGCATCACAAAAGAATGCACAGAACGTGCAGCAAAAATGTACGAAAAGATTATCGATGCAAAAATTACACGTTTAAATACAATAAAAGCAGCAGAAACAGCAAAAATCGTTGAAAACACATTTAGGGATGTGAATATCGCATTAGTCAACGAGCTTGCACGTGCATTTGATGCAATGGACATTGATATTATGGATGTCATTCGGGGCGCATCAACAAAGCCGTTTGCATTTCTTCCCCATTATCCCGGCTGCGGTGTTGGCGGACACTGCATTGGGGTCGACCCATACTATCTCATTGAGCGCTCACGGGAAAATGGGTTTACTCACCGATTTCTGTCGATGGCGCGGACAATTAACGAAGAGATGCCTGAATACACGGTGCAGCGTACAGCGGACGCATTAAAGCTTCAGGGAAAACGTCTCAATGGAGCGAAAATTGCTGTTCTCGGAATCGCATACAAAGCAGAAATCGATGACATAAGAGAAAGTCCAGCGTTGGTCATCATCGAAATTCTCAAGAAGTCAGGTGCAAGCGTCGCCGCATATGACCCACATGTGCCTGCATCATCAACCGTACAGAATCTCTCAGCCGCATTAAGCGGCAAG
>DATDXM010000032.1:0-3714 GCA_035289325.1 Candidatus Nanoarchaeia archaeon | reverse complement strand
GCTGTTGGTCACTTTGTTTTCTGGGACGCCATAATTGCCAACGAGCGGGTATGTTAACACAATAATCTGCCCTTCGTAGCTCGGATCAGTCAATGATTCTGGGTAGCCGACCATGCCTGTGTTAAACACAACTTCGCCTGAACGCCCGGTTGCTGCACCGAATGATGTGCCTTCAAAGACCATGCCATTTTCGAGAATTAATCGTGCATTCACCATAAAAAATGTGTAGGGAGGAAGGTGACTAATAAAGGTTACCAGTGAATTACGGCTGATATTCTCTTTTATGCTCCTCCACCCTCGAAATCTATAAAAACTGCTTCATGACGCTTATTTTTATGAATCTTTCAGCGACAGACATTATTCTGGCAATCACCTATTTTCTTATCTTGTACTTCAGCATCTTCTGGCTGCTTGCGTTGCTCGATCCGTTTGTTGTTCGGAAAAAACAATTTCATGTGCATCCATCCGTTTCAGTGATCATTCCTGCATATAATGAAGAGCGCACCATCAAAACATGCTTGGACTCAGTTTTGGCGATGAAGTATCCAGACCTTCACGTGATTGTGGTTGACGATGGAAGCACGGACAAGACAGCAGCGATTGTGAAAACTGTTCAGGCTGCCGCAACGATTCCTTTTCAGTTCCTGCAGCAGCCGAACAAAGGCAAAGGAGCAGCATTGAATCATGCATTACGTGAAGCGACGACTGAATTCTATGCGACGCTTGATGCCGATTCAACCGTTGAGCCCCTGCTGCTTGAGAAGCTGATGCCGTACTTTGCAGATGAACAAGTTGCAAGTGTGTTGCCGCTGTTAAAAATAAAAGATCCAAAAAATATCCTGCAACGCATTCAACGGTATGAGTACATCATCAATATGTTCTATAAGATGCTCAATTCAAAGCTCGACTGCGTTCATGTGACACCTGGGCCGTTCAGTGTATATAGGACAGACGTCATAAAAAAAATAGGCGGCTATGACGAGCATAATATCACTGAAGATTTAGAGATTGCATTACGGCTGCAGCAGCACCATTACCAAATTGTTCAGACGGGTGAAGCAGCTGTGTACACGATTCCGCCCGCTACTATCGGCGGCTTGTATCGGCAGCGCAATCGCTGGTATAAAGGATCTGTGTTAAACTCGTTGAAATACAAGCACATCATGTTTGACAGAAAATACGGCGATTTTGGCTTTATGCGATTGCCTACGGTTATCGTGGGCGGGGCGTTGTCTATTATTGTGATTGCGACGCTGGGATATGATCTTGTTACTTATCTGTGGAGAAAATATCTTCAGCTTCGTGCGGTTGATTTTGATATTTTTACACTGCTGCAAAATTGGACATTTAATTTCCACATTCTTGACCTTAGGTTTGTGGAACTGTTTGTTGCAGTGTGCGTAATTGCAATGGGCATCGGCGTGATGATTGCGTCATTTCGCTATTCGCAGGAGAAAATTACTCGCTATGGAAAGACTTTTTTTTCACTCGTCTATTATATGTTTCTTTATTCGTTCTTACTTTCTGTTGTCTGGGTGATGATTGGCGTTGAGATGCTTCGCGGCAAGGTGCAGAAATGGTAGAGCGCACATTAAGCAAGCAGAAATACATTGTTGCTTTTTTCATTTCACTCGGTGTATTTATCCTTGGCATGGTGCTCGGTCTTTTTATTGAAAGTGAACGCCTGGATTATGTCATTTTCAGCGATCAGGAGCAGCGGCTTGACCTCCAGTCGCTGCAGCTGCACTATCAGTTCTCAGACCAGTTTACCGAACAGAAAAATTGTGAAGCACTGCTAAAGACATTTGATACAAACCTGCTCAATCTGGAACGCACGCGTGAACGCATTGAAAATTATGGAAAAGATGCGTCGGTCAATGCACGCGAATTTGACATCTTAAAGCGTGAATACGTGCTCGCACAGGTGAATTATTGGCTGCTGTATTCACGCTCAAAAAAAGTTTGCGATCTTGAGGCTGCGACCGTGCTTTATTTTTTTGCAGATGAAGAGCACTGCGATACCTGTGAAGAGCAGGCAATCGTTCTTACATGGCTGAAACACAAGCTTGATGTAAAACTTCTTAATTTTGTATTTGACGGTGAATATGAAAAAGAGCCGCTTATCACACTGCTTAAAGAAGTCTATCATGTTGAAACATATCCCTCGCTTGTTATAAATGGAAAGACTTTCACTGGATTTACGACGAGAAAAGAAATTCTTGACCATATCTGCCCAAGCCTCAACCTGTCTATCGATGAGTGCACAAATGTGGCAGGATAAAGTGTTTGCTGCTGTGCTGCTCTTATTTCTTTTAGCGCAAGGGATGTCTGTTGACGAGGCTCGTGTATTTGGCTGGGATGAGTCTGTTTATATCGGAATGGGGAAATATATTGCTTCTAATGGAACACAAGGATTATGGGAAGATATTCGGCCAATCGGGCTGCCGCTGCTGCTTAGTATTATTCCAGCGGGTTTTTCGGATTGGCTGATGCTGTCTTTTGCGGCTGCAAGCATGGTTCTTGTTTATCTTATTGTACGGAAAATATCTCCTCTGATGGCGCTTGTAGCTGTTCTTTTGTATGGTGTTACACCACTTTTTTTTTCTCAGGCTCACCTTGTGATGACGCATGTTCCAGCGGTCACTTTTGTATTGCTTGCGTACTATCTTTTTGCTGAGCATCCTGTTTTTGTTGGTCTATCACTTGGCGCAGCGTTTCTTTTTCGCTTTCCGCATGGAATTGCGGTGGCTGTATTTTTTTTTGTTTACTTTTTCGGAAAGAAGTATAAAGAATGTGTGCTGGTGATTATTGGTTTTTTGGCGTTGCTTGTTCCGTTTTTTGCGTTCAATGTTGTGCTTTATCATACCATTACTGCGACACTGTTCGATGCTGCTTTTCGGCCTGTTATCTTCGCGTTCGCACACCAATCAAATCCATTTCATGCAGGATCACCTTTTTTTTATGTGAGTGAATTACTTTGGCAAAATCCTCTTTTTATTTTTGCGTGTTTTGGATTATTTTTTCGGCGGATGCGTACAATCTCGCTTCTGTTTTTTGCCTATCTCCTTTATTTTTCAGTTATACCGAACAAGCAATCGCGCTTCATCCTTGATTTTCTTCCGTTTGCTGTCATATTAAGCAGTTATGGGCTGTGGCGTGTTGTCGGTCGTCTGAAAAAACATTGGACGCATGTCGCTGCTTTTGTTTTTCTGTGCATCGTTATTCAGGCGCCTGTCATTATGCAGATATCTTATGAATCGTGGACAGATGTGCGGCTTGTTTCGTTCTTTACCTCATTCAGCTCGCTCGATGGAACGACGATAACGACGACACCGCTTCCTGCTGCATATAGCAACCACTTATTTTTACCCATCTATGACAACCCTGATGTTGCGCTGCAGCTGTATCCTGCGTTTCTTTCATCTGCTATGTATGTCCTCTATACTGATGATTTCTATCCCTGTGCTGATGTGTCTTGTGCGATGAAAAAAGAAATGCTGTATGAGCAGATTACTGACAATATTCTTATTTCGAATGTTAGTGTTGGAGAAACATCTTATTTGTTGTTTCAGGTCATCTATACTAAAAGCACTTAATAATCGGAGATTATTAATGTGCTTTTGTATATACAAGAGTAATTAATTTGTACGAAAATTAATTACTCTTAGTATAGTTATCGGAGAATATTTCTAATAAAATAATACGCATGCTTTA
>DATDXM010000031.1:0-21861 GCA_035289325.1 Candidatus Nanoarchaeia archaeon | reverse complement strand
GCCATGCCCATGCCACAGGTAAACAATATTTTTCCTGATTTCTCTGGCGTAAACTGAATAACCGTTGGCTCTCCTCTGTTCAGGCGCTGTGTTATCCTCATTGAAGGTATTGAAATGATTTGTGCACATCCTTGTGCTTTTGATCCATCAATAGTCCATTCGACAGGAACTCCCTTTTCCACAGCAAATGCAGCAGGCACATAATCCAGGCCATCAACAGCCATAGATACACGCTGGAAGTCACCTGTTAAAGCTGCTGGCTGCGCTCGTTCATCGCCATTCGAAAGCTGTGCCACCCCAGTCAACGCTAATCCCGCCTGAATATTAAACATGCCAAGCATAATAATCAGCACCGCAGCAAATGTCATCACATGCCGTTGCGTTCGTCCTTGAGCAAAGCTCGATAATGCACCGATCGACATCAGCGACGGCATTGTTCCAAGCGAAAATGCAAGCATGGTTAATGCGCCAACGGCTGGGCTTCCTTGTCCAAGCACATAGAGCTGCAATGCCTGCGTAAACCCGCACGGCAAAAAGAATGTTGCTGCGCCAAAAAGGAACGAACCCATTGTGCTTGGCGCAGCTGTTTCGTTTTTATCATATATCTTATGTGCAATAAATTTCGGCATTTTGATGCGTATGCTGTCCAACCCAGGAACTATTTTCAGCATCTGTAATCCTATCACAATCATCAGTATGCTTGCAGCAAGCGTGATAAATCCTGTAGTCTGCGGTGATAATGTAAGCGCAGACCCAACAACGCCAATCAACGCGCCAAACAAGGTATACGATACAATCCGTCCAATGTTAAAATAAATGTGAGGGACAAACTTCTGTGTTCTTGTCAAATATGGATATTTTTCATGGTATTTTGCTGCAATTGAAAGCAGCAATCCGCCAGCAACCGCTAAACAGGTTGATGTCGCAGCGATCAATCCCAGCACAAACACAAACCCATAGCTCATGTTGTCCGTGATGCCAAAATTTTGCGGAATAACATTAAATTGCTTCAAAACAAAATAAATGCCTGCAATAACAACCAGAGCTGCTCCAATTTCAGCCCAGCTTCTTTCTTTGGTGTGGGGTACATCCTGCGCAGTATGCTGTTCTTTATACAATTCAATTGTGTATTTCGGGTCAACAGCATTCCTAAGCTGCTCCACTGTAACATGGTCATGGCAATCCACTCGTGCATATCCTTTTGCGTGGTTAACCTGCACTGCTGTTATACCGCCAACTGACTTCATCGTTCGCTCGATCAGCACTTCACAGCTGGTGCACGTCATGCCGCTGATTTTGAGATAAAGTGTCTTCATGTGTCCTCGCCTATTTTTTCTTTCTTACATGCGTTTCTCGCCATAATTTTACAATCCATAAATACAGCAGTACGACCAACCCAACAACGATAAGCAGGTAAAGTAATCCAAATATGCCTCCCCATCCTGCCCAGCCCATCATGCCATATCCCGTTCCGCCGAAACAACTGTATACCATGTGTATCACCTTCGAATAGATGCCTTACTCTTATTCTGCTTTATCAGCCAAATCACCAGCCAAATCACTGCAGCCCAAAACAGTATCATGAATATGAATCCTATCATGAAGCCAAATAAATCGAGCGACTATTTAAACCAAATGAAGCCTTCCACAAGAGGATAGCTCCAGAAATTTTATAAACTGAAAAACAATAGCTTATGCATGCCCGCGCTTTATTCACCAGAATGGTTTTCCGGCTTTGACATCTTGTTTGAGCTGTTCTTCGCGCTCATTTCACTCACAATTGCTTCTTTTGCATACTGGATTTATACAAAAAGTGACCAGCGTTCAGTAAAATCGCTGAGTTTTGCATTTCTCCTTATCTCACTATCATATGTTGCACGTTCAGTTCCATCAGCCACAATATCACTTTATGCACATATCGTATTATTCCTCTCAGGATTAGCTATTCTGGTGTCAATGACGCTCAAGCAAAAGAAAGCGCTCTGTGCACTGCTCGCAATCACACTTGCATTTCTCCTCTTGTTCAGCAACACGCTTCTTGCGTATTATCTGATTTCATCTGTGTTTCTTGTCGTCATCAGCTGGCATTATATCCAAAATTATCTTGTGCACCGCCAAACAACAGCGCTTCTTGTCGCACTTGCGTTCATCTTTCTTTTTTTCGGCAGTTTTCATGTGTTCATGTCCGTCAATCATGAGATTTTTTATTTTATAGGCTATGCACTCGATCTCCTTGCATACATCCTTATCACAGTAAACCTTTATCTGGTGCTGAAAAAATGAAAAAGCGCGACAGGCTTGAAATCATCAATGACATTCTCCATCTCATCAGCTCCCGTGACGCAAAGCCAACACAAATCATGTATAAAGCAAATCTTTCACATGAGATGCTGAGCCAATATATGAACGAACTGCTCGCAAAAAACTTTATCATCGAAAAAAAAGACAAGAAAGGGCAGCGTACATACTCGCTTGCTGAAAAAGGAATCAATTTTCTGCGCGATTACACGCTCATTAAAAATTTCGTCGATTCCTATGGATTAAACGAGTGACGATGGCTATCTTATACTAAAAGCACTTAATAATCGGAGATTATTAATGTGCTTTTGTATATACAAGAGTAATTAATTTGTACGAAAATTAATTACTCTTAGTATAAATTCATTTATTCTCTCTGGTCAAAAATATACGACAAATATATTGACTCAGTCTATCAATTTGACCGGCAGAAAGTTATTAGCACTTTAGAATTAAAAAGTAAAAATCCCAGTCACAGCAACGCAAAGTGTGCTTTGCTAGTCGCGCTCGTTTCACTTGGCGACAAGCTGTGGGGCTTTCATAATGGGATTTTTACTCCAGAAAATGGGAAATCAGAGCGAAGCTCTGGGGTATTATACCCATTTTCGCTGAATAACAATGTCCTCGAAATAGGTGTTGGCACGGGACTTAATCTTACTATCCTGCAGGGTGTCATGTCGTGGGCATCGATTTCTCACAATCAATGCTTGCCAAAGCCCGGCAAAAAATTCTCCTGCGTCAGTCTAGTTAAAGCAGGCAGATGCGCGTCATATTCCAATCCTGAAAATTATTTTGACAGCGGCATTGCAACATATGTCTTGCGCGTTTCCCCCAAGCCGTACCATGTTCTTCAAGAGCTTCAGCGCGTCATTAAACCACGAGGCAAAATTGTCATTCTCGACCAATTTAATGGAAAAAGCAAAATTCTCCGCATCATTCTCCATACAAACTGCTGATTGGCTCTGGAAAAGATTACAACCTCTCAGAGCTTATAGCAAAAACATCCTGGAAAATTACATCTTACGAGCGTTGTGGCAGCCGAAGAAACACATATCTTGCTGTGCTGGAGAATATGAAGTGAGCTATTTCACCCCAACCGTCACAATCGCAAACAGCCAGCTTCTTTTTTGATAAGTAACATGTAATCCTGCGTATTCAAACAGCCGTTTCATCTCATGCTTGCTATTTATCCGCACACACCCTGGCTCAAGATGCTCAAACAGCCAATGGATAATGCGCGAATAAAAGTTAATGTCAGAAACAATGACTTTACCGCCATTTTTAGCAACGCGCGCCATTTCGCCCAATGCTTTCTGCTGGTCGTAATAATGATGAAATGCTTCGGTCGTAATGACGCAATCAAAGTAATTTGATTTATACCTCAAGTCGTGAACATTGCCAACAGAAAAACGCACGTTCGGCAGTTTCTTGCGCGCAACTTCAATCATCTTTTCTGAGATATCAACGCCGTAGAGTTCAGCATTTGGGCGTTTCTGTTTCATCTCCTGTAAAAACTCCCCAGTTCCGCAGCTGACATCAAGGATACATTTACTTCCCTTACCAATCAGCTGAAACACCGGCTGATAGAATCGCCTCATCCAAAATTGAAATAATCCAATATCATAGTTTTTCGCCCACTGATCAAAAAATTTAACATTTTGCTCGATGTTTCGATCAGAGATATTCATTACTAAACTAACAACCTAAATGTATATAAACTAATGCTATGTGTTCCCAACAAAAATGTCCTGTGGTGATATAAATGGATTCTAACCAGCTAAAAAATTATGTTATCGTTGTTCTAGCGACTGCACTTGTCGTGCTTGCGCTTGTATGGGTGCGCGATTCAGGCAGTGCCCCGAGTGCAGCGGCAGTCGGCGATAGTGCTCCACGCGGCACTGCATCAGCCAGCGAGGATGGCAACTATGTCAAGGGCGATGAAGATGCCCCTGTAACAATCTATGAGTTCAGCGACTATCAATGTCCATTTTGCGGGCGCTTTTTCAGCACAACCTTGCCCGAAATAGAAGAGACATACATCAAGACAGGCAAAGTCAAGCTTGTATTCAACGACTTCCCATTAGACAGCATTCATCCGGAAGCAACGCCTGCAGCGCTTGCAGCACGATGTGCAGGCGACCAGGGCAAATACTGGGAGATGCATGACAAGTTGTTCCAGAACCAGCAGCAGCTCAGCAATGCAAATTACAAGAAGTGGGCGCTAGAATTCAGCCTAAACGCAGACGAGTTCAATAACTGCCTGGACACGCGCCGCCATCTTGCAGCAGTACGTGCGGATTTAGTCGAAGGCCAGCGTGCAGGCATTCAAGGAACACCTGGATTCATTGTCAATGGCGAGCTGATCAGCGGCGCACAGCCGTTTGCTGTTTTCCAAGCTGCCATCGAGAGTGCGCTTGCGCAGAGTTGATTTTTTTATTCTTCTAACTTTTTTATCCATGAGCTCTAAATGCCTATTATGAAAAACGACCATTATATCTGTCCAAAATGTGGAAGCGAAAATTGGAAGTTTCCCAATTCTCTAAAGCCCGCCGAAGGTGCAATCAACATTTACACCATGGTTAACAGTATGTATGAATGCCGCGATTGCGGTTATGTTGGGACATTTTTTGTAACCGATGATGCAAAATACACCAAAGCTCACATTAAAAAAGTGCATTCCAAACAAGATAAACTATCAAAGCTAAGCTTCATCGGATGGCTTCTCGTATTACTTGGGCTTTTGGGCATCTTCATAGCTCCGAGCTTGCATTGGGCCATTTTATGGATGATTATTTTGTTTACAGCTGCTGCGAAATGCAGGAAAAAATAAAGTTGTATTCAATCCAAACATTTTTAACCTTCAAAACAATTTCTAAACATATGTATCAGCCTTCAAAAACAATTCTCGAAAAATATGCAGAAGTCCTCGTCAAGTTCGCATTAAACTCAGGCAAAGGCGTTAAGCCAGGTGAAGTCGTCATGTGCATCGCTGACGACGACGCAAAGCTGCTCCTGCTCTCACTGCACAAAAAAATCCTCGAAGCTCGCGCTCACCCAATGCTTCGCATGATCCCCTCAGGCATTGATCGTACCTTTTACGAGATTGCAAATGACAAGCAGTTGACATTCTTCCCAAGAGATTACACAAAAGCGCAATGCAATCTTATTGATCATCAGATTGGCATTCTCTCTGACGCAGATCCACAGGAGCTCAAAGGCATTCCGCCGCAGAAGATGATGAAGTCAGCTGATGCCCGCAAAGAAGCTCGGCAATGGCTCGATGAAAAAGAATACAAAGGAAAATTTACCTGGACGCTTGCGTTATATGGCACAAAAGCGATGGCAAAAGAAGCAGGTCTCACGTTAAAGCAGTATTGGGATGTCATCATCAAAGGCTGTTATCTTGATAAAAAAGATCCCGTCAAAGAATGGAAGCGATTGTTCGCCATCCAAGAAAAAACAAAGAAAAAATTAAACGCGCTAAAAATCGATCATGTTCATATGACAGGCGAACATTGTGACATCACAATAAAGCTCGGCAAAAATCGTAAATGGCTCGGTGGCTCTGGCAGAAACATCCCAAGCTTCGAGTTATTTATCTCTCCAGATTGGCGTGGCACAAATGGGTATATCAAGTTTAACCAGCCGTTATACCGTTATGGAAACATTATCCGTGATGTCGAGCTCTGGTTCAAGAATGGTAAAGTCATCAAAGCCAAAGCGTCAAAAGGCCAGGATGTGGTTCATTCGTTCATCAAGCGCCGCAATGCAGACAAGCTCGGCGAATACTCCTTAACAGATGCCCGTCTCTCAAGAATCACCCACTTTATGGCAAATACATTATTTGATGAAAACATCGGCGGCAAATACGGCAACACGCATCTTGCATTAGGCATGTCATATAAAGATAGTTTTACTGGTGACTACTCAAAGCCGTCAAAGAAAAAGTGGGCAGCCATGGGCTTTAACGATTCAGATGAGCATACAGATATAATCTCAACAGAGGACCGGACAGTAACTGCATATTTAAGCAACGGCGCAACAAAAGTAATTTACAAGAATGGGAGATTTACTGTATAATCACCTAAAATCCTCTTTCATATCACAAAACAGCGCAACAAACCGTTCGGTTGCAGCCACAACTTCTTTTTTTCCGCGCATAGTGATGCAATATTTTTTTTCTTTCCCTGACTTTTCCATCTCTACAATCCATCCTTGCTCACACAATGATTTCAACACAGGATAAATTGTCCCTGGGCTCGGCCGCGTTCCTTTCCTCATCTCTAATTCATCACGTATCTCATCACCCGACATCGGTTTCTTTGATATGAGCCGTAACACGGTAAAGCTGAGAAACCCTCGCATGTCGCAGCATTCTTTCATACACACTATAACTGCATCGCTGTATATAAAACTGCTCATTCATATCGCCTAACCGATATATTTATATAGATGTATCGCTCATCCGATATGAGCTTCAAGCCGTCGAATATTGTCGAGCAAGAAGCGGAGGCAAAAATGAGCTGTTGTGGAACAACATGTGGACCAAGAAGCTTTCTGACGCGTGAGGAAAAAGTTGAGATGCTCAACGAGTACCGCGAGTCTCTTGAAAAGGAGCTTCAGGGAGTAAATGAAAGAATTAAAGAAGTAGGAAAAGAGTCTTAGAAATCAACAGATTTCTGAGACACAAAAAATCCAGCAATGGATTTTTTCGTGTAATCTTTTCCTTTTCTTGGAGGCAGCATGAAAAAAATAAAATTCGTACCGCTAGAAACCGTATTAGAGCTTAAAGAAAACAATGAACCTGTTGTTCTTGTTGAGGCATTAGGAGAAAAATCATACAACGACGGCCATATTCCAGGTGCAGTACATCTGCAGCCAGATAAAGTAGCAGAGCGTGCACCTCAGGTGCTCAAAAAATCTGATCGGATCATCGTGTATTGTGCAGGTTATGGCTGTCATGCAAGCACGAATGTCACTCGTGAGCTTCTCACATTAGGCTACAAAAATGTCGCTGACTTCAAAGGCGGCAAGAAAGCATGGGTTGACGCGGGATTGGGATTGGAAAAGTAAGTTTATAACCTTCATTTCCTTCCTTTTTCTTATGAAGAATCTACTGCAGATCTCAGAAATCAGTCTTCTTTTAGATAGCTATGACGATATTTTCTCAGATTTCGATCCGCGAAGTTATGCACAGCGCTCATTGTCTGTTGACTTTCTACGCGAAGCCGAGCGTGCAAGCAAAGACAAAGATGACTTCGATCTTAACCTTCTCATCCCCAAAAAACTGCGCAGTGCGCCCAAAGAGCGCATGATCAGAAAGCGTCTCAAGACTCATTTCAAAAAGCACGCGCAGAAAATCGAGCAAAAATATAAGAAAATGCTTACTCATGGGGCATTGTTCACATTCACAGGCATCGCGTGCATGTTAGGCGCTGTATACATTCTTCACACGCTCCAGCCAACCACATTGTTCCAGAACTTTATGCTTGTCTTATTAGAGCCTGGCGGTTGGTTCTTGTTCTGGGAAGGCTTGAACATCATCTTATTCGAGTCAAAGAAAATTAAGCCAGAGCTTGATTTCTACAATAAAATGCATCGATGCATCATAAACTTCTTGGATTATTAAGAAATCTCAGAATAAATAATACACACCAATAAAATAAAAAACAACAAAAAGAAAACCAAGTTACTCAGTGAGTGGAATTTTTACATTCGCTTTTTCTTTGAGTAGCATTCTTTGCAGTAAACTGGCCTGTCTCCGCTTGGCTTGAATGGAACTTCACATTCATTGCCACATTCAGAACAGGTTGCTTTGTGCATTTCGCGGGGTCCAAAATCTCGTCTGAAACCGCCGCCGCCGCCGCCTCTGAATTCGCCCATTGTAGTCCTCCTAACTAGTTAATACACGCTTAATTTATGCACCAGTATTAAAATCTTGCTGTTTTTATGATGTCCAACAAGCTCATTTTCGCTTAAACTCAAACAGGAAGATAAGCACTCTAGAGCAAGAACAGGCATTATAAATTCCGTTCATTGGACTTAATTCCAACCATCTATTCCTACTTATTCCTACTCAAGGTAAGACTTAAATAGAAGCTTCTCCATTATCCATCCATGCTTCAGATAAAGCGAACAATAGGTCCGAAGGGGCAAATCGTGCTTCCTAAAGACATTCGTGATCAGTTTAATTTCCAAGAAGGCTCTGAAATAATGTTCATTGTTGAAGGCAACACAATTAAAATCCAGCCGGCAGTAGACCCGATAAAATTCGTTGAAGAATTCTGTGCCCCTGGAAAGAACATTAAAAAAAAGCTTACTATGAAAGATTGGAGAGATCTCATCGAAGAAAAATATGAAGAAAGGCTTGGGCACAAATGATATACATTGATGCAAATATTTTCGTTTCTGCGATTACAGGTGATCATCAAACGAAAAGCTTAATTACGCAGGTTATAACTGGCAAGTTAAAAGCTTCAACATCATTGCTCTCATGGGATGAATTTATATGGGCATTAAGAAAATATCTAAATAAAGACCAAATAATTCTAGAGAGCAAAAATTTTCTTCTATTTCCCAATCTTATTTTCTTGGACATCAGTCCAAATATCATTGGGCGCGCGCATGAACTTATGGAAACATACGGTATTCATCCACGCGATGCAATTCACGCGGCTTCTGCGCTGTGTAATGGCATAACTGAAATCTCTTCGGAAGACACACATTTCGACAAAATAAAAGAGCTTAAAAGAATATCTTTAAAAGACTTGAAATTAAACTAACCACATGTTCTCATTCAAAATAAAATCAGCCGACAAGCGCACCCGTGCCCGCACCGGCATTCTCAAAACTTCCCATGGGAGCCTTAACACACCTGCTTTCATTCCCTGTGCAACCCAAGCTGCGGTAAAAGCTCTTACCACAATCCAAGCATCTGCATCTCAGACACAAATGCTCATGGTCAACACCTATCATTGCTATCTTCGCCCTGGTCCAGATATCATCAAAGCAGCTGGCGGTCTGCATAAGTTCATGTCATGGGACAAGCCGATCATGACGGACAGTGGCGGCTTCCAGGCATTCAGCCTAAATGAGCCAAATCTCGTTAAAATAACAGATAACGGTGTAGAATTTCGTTCACATCTCGATCATTCGAAGCATTTCTTCACGCCAGAAAAATCTATCGCAATACAAGAACAGTTAGGCGCTGACATCATGTTTGCGTTTGACGAATGCACAAAATTTGACGCGCCAAAAGATTACATACAAGAATCACTCAAACGCACGCACAGGTGGGCAGAGCTATGCCAACAAGCACAAACAAAAAAATCAAAACAGTCGCAGGCGTTATACGGCATCGTCCAGGGCGGTCAATTTAAAGATTTACGAAAACAAAGCGCAGAATTTTTATCAAAATTAAACTTCCCGGGCTACGGTGTTGGCAGCATTTTTGGCGAACCCAAAGTCGAAAGTTACACAGCATTAAAACACTCAGTTGAAGCATTGCCCGAAAAAAAGCCAATTCATTTTCTCGGTATTGGTGCAGTTGACGACATTTTTGCAGGTGTCGAGCTCGGCGTCGACACATTTGACTGTGTTCTCCCCACTCGATTAGGGCGCGTCGGCTACATTTTCAGTTCACAATGCAAAGAAGCAACAAAATGGCGTTACCGTGTTACCAACACAAAGTTCAAGTCTGATTTTTCTCCGTTGGACGAAAACTGTGATTGCTACGTTTGTAAAAATTTCACCCGTGCATATCTCTATCACTTATTCAAATCAAATGAGCTTCTCTCATACACCTTGGCAAGCTACCATAATCTTTCATTCTTCAACAATCTGATGGAAAACATACGAACATCGATTGAAGAAGATATTTTTTCAAAATTAAAGAAGAAGTGGTTGCGGTGAGCAAAAGTATTAAATATAACTAAATCTAACTATCCTTCATGTCCGAAGTAATCTGCACCGCAAAAAAATGGGGAAGCTCGCTGGGTGTCGTTATTCCTAAAGCTATTGTTGACGAACGGCACATTAAAGAGAACGACAAAGTAATTGTTGAAATTAAAAATAGGCTTTTAGTAAAAGATTTATTTGGAAAATTTCCAAGAATTAAAGGCGGCAAAACAGCTCAACAAATCAAGGATGATATGAGAAAAGGATGGGATTGATTTGGCTTATTTCTTTGATAGTTATGCCGTCATAGCACAATTGGAAGGCAATCCCTCGTATGCACGCTTTAGTCAAGAATATCCAACAATTACTATTTTCAATCTCGCCGAGATTTATTGGACTGTAACACATACGCTGAGCGAATCAGAAGCAAATCTTATTTATGAAAAATATGCTTCCTGCGTTGTTTCTATTCCAGATGACATTCTTAAAGAAGCAATAAAATTCAGAAAGCTGCATAAAAAGAAAAACCTATCATATACAGACTGCATCGGCTATATTTATGCACTCAAAAACAATATGAAATTTCTTACAGGAGATCAACAATTTGAGCATCTGCCGAATGTTGAGTTTGTGAAATAATGACCCATCTATCAGAGAAATCAAAAAAGCGCAACGAATGGGTTAATTTTTTGCATAATATACAGAAGCCTAAAATGAAAGAGTTATGTGATAATAAAGCAGACGAAGCGTGGGATTTTTACCAATATGAATGAGCACTCCATGAATCCCCCAAAATTCACCTACCCCCTCCCCAAGCACCTCATCGCTCAGTCCGCAGTCCATCCCACTGACAGCTGCAAATTAATGATTCTTAATAAAAAGAACAAGCACACAATTGAGCACAAGCTCTTCAAAGATATCATCAATTACCTGAAACCGGGCGACGTCCTCGTCGTCAACCAAACCAAAGTCATTCCAGCAAAATTGCTCGGCAAAAAATCAACAGGCGCGAAAGTCGAAGTCATCCTCACTAAGAAAATAAAAGAAAAAACCTATGAATGTCGCATTAAAGGAACAAATGTAAAAGAAAGTGCGGAATTAATGTTCAAAAATTCAACCGCAAAAGTGGTAACCAAAGTCAACGATATCTATACAATAAAATTCACTAAACTCTCACAATCTGACCTGATCATCCCAACTCCTCCTTATATCAAAAAATCTGTCCCAGAAAAAGATTACCAAACCTCGTTCGCTAAAATCAACGGCTCATTAGCTGCCCCAACCGCTGGCCTGCATTTCACTCCGAAGCTCATCAAACAGCTCAAATCCAAAGGAATAAATTTCGCGCCCGTCACCCTCCACATCGGCTTCGGCACATTCCTGCCCGTTCGCGATATCGCCACCTACAAAACCGAGCCAGAATATATTGAAATAACAAAAGAAAGCGCGGACATCATCAACAATGCAAAGCGTATCATCGCTGTCGGCACAACGTCAGTTAAATCACTCGAAACCGCTGCAAAGCATGGAAAAATCCAGCCCTACAGCGGTTATTCTGACATCTTCATCAAGCCTGGCTACGTGTTCAAATCAAATATTGCAGCACTCATCACCAACTTTCATCTTCCAAACTCCTCGCTGTTAATGTTAGTCTGCGCGTTTGGCGAGACAGAGAGAATTCTCAACGCCTACAGCGAAGCAATCAAGCATAGCTATCGATTTTATAGTCTTGGCGACGCAATGTTAGTCGTAAATATTCTTCCGATGACCAATCCGAACAACAATAATCTTCTCAAGTGAAACAATAACATCAACAAAAGCTCTGTAATCAGCAATCCTCAGCCGCCAAAGTTTATTTCCTTGTAATCGTTTCAGAAAACGAAATGGATTTTCACGCAGCGAATAAATCTTTCTCAATATCATCTCAGCATCATTTTTCTCTACTGTATGCAAAAATGTCCGTGCAGTATCCGTCAGCTCGATAATATAAGTCACAGTTTTATGCGCAGCTCTCGGGCCACCTGCTCAATCGAAAAAACTCTGCCAGCTTTAATATCCTCGAGACCTTGCTTAATCCCCTCGATCTCTTCTGAGCTCAGTGTTTCATGCTCTACTTCATCAAATACTTTATTGAGAAGCTCATCATAAGATTCTCTGCCATGCCTGAACATCTTCAATCGTTCAAGAGTGGGCTTGCTCACTTGAATCGTTGTCTTTTCCATAGTTATAGCAAATCTCATTATTTTTCGAACATTTTTTATGAGATTTGATATTCCAGCAGAACGCACAAATGTTTTATTATTAATGCGTTCTGCTATTATATAGCAGTTATAACTTGTATATAAGCATTTCGACGCAATGTTTATAAGCAAACCGTAAAAACATAATCCTATGATTACTGACGCTGACCCTTCAAACTGGTCTAAATATCCATCAGTTGTCGTCATGCCTGACTGTCCAGCGCGGGCAAGTGTTGTCGAAGCGCTTGAAAGTGATCCAAGATATAATCCTCCTTTGGTTACAGATTCCATTCCTTCAGAAGTTATTGATGGTCTTGAAATCGCAGTTATTGACATTGACCATCTCGATGGAATAACTGCAATAACAAGTATAGTAGCAAGAAATGAACGTGCGCGAATTATCGGATTGAGCGCAAAATCTTTTGATGGAACCCTGTTCTCAGCAAGAGTTGTATATTCAGCAGACCAAAACCTTGAGCCAGCATTAAAATCATATCTGAGCGAACACCGTTAAGAGCACCACAAATCTTTATAAACCGCCTCTTTTTTTAGCAGCCCATGCTCCGCACACACACAAACAACGATCTGCGCTCATCCGACATCGGCAAAACAACAACATTATGTGGCTGGGTCGATAGCAGAAGAGACCACGGCGGCATAATCTTCATTGACTTGCGCGACCGTTATGGGCTGACACAAATCGTTTTTCATCCTGATTTTGATAAAGCAACACATACAGCTGCAGCAAAGCTCAGGCGAGAAGACGTTCTCCAAGTCACAGGCACCATCAAAGAGCGGGCCAAAGGCATGAAAAACGCCAATCTTGCAACTGGTGACATTGAAGTGTTTATTTCAACATTAAATATTCTGAACAGCGCAGAAATGCCGCCGATGGAAGTGGACGATCGTAAAGTCCCATCAGAAGCAACCAGATTAAAATACCGTTATCTTGATCTGCGCCGTCCTGCGATGCAGCAGCGCTTGTTAACTCGTCATACTACAGCGCAGGCAACACGGGAATATTTCAATTCACATAATTTTATCGAGATAGAAACTCCTATGCTTCTCAAGCACACGCCCGAAGGCGCGCGTGATTATATCGTGCCCAGCCGTGTCCATCCCGGCAAAGTCTACTCACTGCCGCAATCGCCACAATTATACAAACAGACATTAATGATTGCAGGTTTCGACCGATACTATCAATTAGCCCGCTGCTTGAGAGACGAAGACCTCAGAGAAGATCGTCAGCCCGAATTTACCCAGATAGATATTGAAATGTCCTTTGTTGAAGAAGAAGATATCATTACGATGTGCGAAGGCTTAATCAAGCACATCTGGAAAAAGGCTGCAAACAAAATGCTCAAAACGCCATTTCCACGTATCACGTACGACGAAGCAGTGCTGAAATACGGCATTGACCGTCCAGACATGCGTTTTGGGCTCGAATTAAGCGACGTTACTTCTATTGTCAAAGACTCAGATTTCAAAGTATTCCGTGATGTTGTTGCAAAAAATGGCATCGTCAAATGCCTCAACGCACAAAAAGCAAATTTCACAAGAACGCAGATTGAAGAATGTATTGAATTCGCAAAAAAGCATGGCGCCGCTGGATTGGCGTGGATGAAAGTAACCGATAAAGGATTAGAAAGCAACATTGCAAAATTCTTCAGTGCAGCCATCCAGAAGCAATTGATAAAACAAACCAATTCCAAGCCAAACGATGTGCTTTTATTTGTCGCAGAAAAACCAAAACGCTGCAACGACGTTTTAAGCCGCTTGCGTCTCAAGCTCGGCGAAGACCTGAAATTAATTGACCATGACGCACTTCATTTTGTCTGGGTGGTTGACTTCCCGATGTTCGATTACAATGAAGAAGAAAAGCGCTGGGATGCAATGCATCATCCATTCACCAGCCCAAAACCAGAACATCGCCCGTATATGAGTAAAGATCCGGGTCGTGTCAAAGCCCGTGCATATGATCTAGTGCTCAACGGCATTGAAATAGGCGGCGGCTCGATTAGAATAAGCAATCCTGAAATACAGCGTGAAGTGCTTGGCCTGCTCGGCTATAATAAAGAAGAACAGGAGCAGAAGTTTGGCTTTTTGTTAGAAGCATTAAAATACGGCGCTCCTCCTCATGGCGGCTTGGCATTTGGGTTGGACAGATTATGTGCGCTCTTGTGCGGGCTGCACGATATTCGCGAAGTCATTGCATTCCCTAAAACAAAAGCTGGTGAAAACCCGATGGACGGTTCTCCAAGCGCATGGGACGATAAATACTTGAAAGAGCTGCATTTGGAATTGGATGCGGTTGCAAAAAAGAATAAAGATCAGTAGGTTTCAATTTTTAGTTCAGGTATTCGTCTAAAATGTTTAGTATTTCTTGTGAGCAACGGTTCATCTCGCGCACACGCAGTCGCCGCAATCATAATATCTTCAAGCTCGATAACATTGCCTTCTTTCTTCAGCAAAGTTTCTATTTCCGCAGTTTTCCGTGCTTCCAATTCTCCAAAATTATATAGCATACATCGATGGAGAAAACTATTGACGCGCTGCTTTTCTGTTTCTTTCTGAAGGCTTAATAGCGCCCCTCTCCATAGTTCAATTATTGAGGCAGCAGAAAGCGCATAATGTGTAAACATATTCTCCATTTCTCGGGCTTTAGCCTGTGCTGCAACATTATTTTTCCTCATGATATCTATCACAAACGAAGTATCAAGTATCATGTAATCTCTCCAGCCGCAGCCGCAAATGTTCCTTTCGCATGTCTTTTATATTTTTCTCAAGCGCATCAGCTGACTCGTCTGACAATATCCCAAAAAAGTCGCTCAGTTTGAACGGTCGCGGCGAAAGAACTCTTGCTATCTCTTCAGAAAAGCTTTCGTTCTCCATTTTATGCTGCTTTAACAAGCCATACGCATCCTCAGTTATCGTCAATGTCTTTGTTGCCATAAACATACGTGTGCACGTACGTTTATATAAACATTTCGAGGTCGTATTCCTCCCTATCCTCCCTTTCAAGCTTATCATTAAATTAGTAAATGACTAATATATCAATCAATTAACTATTATAAATATCTAAATACTTTTTAAAACATCGATTAACATAACTAATAAACCAAAAACTATTTAAAATCAAGCTTATTCTTTCAAAAGATGTCCAAAGTCCTGCCGAAATGGCTTATGGTGCGTTATGTCATTCTTTTGCGTGCCTTCGAAAAAAACGAGTTTTCGCATGATGACGCTGCTTACACATTGCAGGACAAAAACCCTGGGTTAACCAGCGTCGTCTTGTCGAGCTTAAAGCGCGCAGGTTGGCTCATGATGCGTCTGGATCCCTCAGACTCAAGAAAGCGGATTTATTCGTTAAAAAGTCCGGAGCGGGCAGTGCATGAGCTCGAAGTGTCAAGGTAAATTAACGAGACAACAAATCAATAAGCTCTTCTGTGGAAAATACTAAAGTTACTGACTGCTCCCTTAAGTGACGATCATTTGACCAAATGGGTAGTCTTAACTTGAGAGCGAGAGCCAAATACGCAGCATCCTTAATATCGGGTAATAATGATTGTGCAGTTTTTAACATTAAACCATATTCCCGAACGTCGACAAACGTCACTTTCCTTTTAAGTGTTGACATAATTTCCTCGAATGGACCATTTTCTGATTTTTTTTCCAGTGCTTCTCTGTACTTATAGAGTTCAACCATTGAAAAATCAGGTGCAACGAGCTCCAGCCCAAAGCGTGAAAAGATGTCGTTCGCCGCAGAAGAATGCTTGGCTAACGCAAACAATACGTTGGCATCAACGACAACTCTCATATCAATCCTTCAGCCTTTAATCGCCTTGCAACTCCTTCGTTAACTTTTCGCCCCATCTCAACGCACCACTGTTCAAATTCAGCGTCCTGTTTCAGTTTTTTGAGCATATTTTCTTTCCATGACAACTCCTGTGTCTTTTCTTCAACTGCTTTCCGCACAAAACCCGACCAGTTTATTTCAGAAAAGTGATCCATCTTCTGTTTTACACTTTCAGGAACCGACAACGTTATGCTTACCATAAGCTCACCTATAAAAAAACGTAAATACGTTTTAATATTTAAAGTTTTTGCCGAGTTTGTGTATCGATATCTCTTTTCAGTTCTTGCGTCGACGTTTTTCGCAGCACTGCTATAGCTCTCTTCATCTCATCTGCATCTTCGTCTGAGATTTTCCATCGTCCTGCAAATGCCAGAATATCCTGTTTGTCAACCAGTACCATAACCCTGCGATTTCCTGCGTGTATGGCGATATTGAAAAGTCTTGTGCTGTCTTAATGTGAGCGAAGCGTTGGTAATGTTCTGATTCGTTGGGATCGATTTTCTTCAGCTTAATCTGATGGTGTTTGTGAATAAAGCACATAAAAAAATCGACCGAGCGAACGACAGCACCGAGCGAAGCGAGAACTTTTCAATATCGCCGCGTGCATATCACGTTTTTGAACATTAGTGCGACATTCAAATAAGGTCTAATAGTTTTAATTAATTACATAATAATGATAAATACCTCCTAAATAATAACAAAAAACTATAAGATAGTAAAGCTTATAAGCTAAAAACCGATTCAGCTGCCTACAGTGGAAAAGAGGAATGATGTTGTACAGCTTATTGCAGAACTCGTTACAAGATTGGACGCTCGCGAAAAACAGCTTGTTCTCGGATTGTTGAAGCGTGATGGCATCCCAATTTCTGCATTCCATTCAACATTATCCGGCTTAGAAATCGTTGTCCGCTACGCAAAAGATGCTGAAAAAAAATCCTTCAAAGAAATTGCATCGCTGCTGAACAGAAAATTGCCCACTATCTACACCACCTACACGCACGCAAAAAAGAAATTTCCGCAGCCGCTTGATCTGTCCAATTCATCCATTCGCATCCCCGTTGATATTTTTTCTGACCGTCGATATGCCGTTCTCGAATTAATTGTTGCATACCTCAAAGAAAATGAAAAATTATCGTTGAAACAAATTGCAGCCGCACTCCACAAGCATTACAACACAATTTCAACAACCTACCGCAGGTACAAAGCGCGGGGTGCCCCATGAGCCGCGCACAATATGCTGAGCTTGCATGGCACATCAAGAAATGTGAAGAGCAGAAGCAGAAGATATTTTCAATAGTCCAGCAAGCGCAGGAAAAATACAATGCTGGAGAATTAACTCAGCAGCAGTATGCTGACGAGCTATATACAAAGCTCAAAGGCAGAACGCCTGAATCGCTGATAACATATTACGATGACTGCATTGCGTATTACAGAAAGAATTTACGACAGGCACGGGAGACAAAGCCGAAATATGCAGCCATCATCGCAATAGTTATCCTCCTGCTTGGCTTAGGAATATATCTCGGTCCTGGTATAACGGGCGCAGCAATTCTCGACACCGGCGCAATCATTAATTCAAACAGCACATTTGATCTGGGCCAGAATGTCACATCGCTTAGAATCACAGGTTCAGTGTCCGGTACAGGAGATGTTATATTGTATTTAGGTGACAGAGTAGTGCTCGACACAAATACATTAAATGAATCCTTGGAGAATTATTGCTTGAATACGTGTGATGTTACTGTGGGAGCGACGTCGTTGCGTGCGGTTGTTGAGGGCGATGTACTGCTGATTATTACTGCGTTTAATTATACGGGAGAACCTGTTGAGGAGATAGTGAATATACTGCCGATCGAAGAAAACGAGACCGTGACTAATAACTCGACGTTCAATCAGACGGATGGGAGCGGCGAGAGTAATACGACTATTAACCAAACATTCAGCAGCCAGCCAAACGAAACAGTAACTTCACTCGGCGACGTGTATATCCAGGATTTCGCAGGCTGTGCTGCGGATACGACGAATGGGCGATGGACGGTTTCTTCGTCGACGACTATAACGACGAACCAGACGTGTTATGTGATCATCGTGAATAATTCGGCGACGCTGACGGTGAATAGTAATTATTCGAATGTGACGATAAAGATTGAGGCGACGAATATTACGGTGGCAAGCGGAGCGAGTATTAGTGCGAATGGGTTGGGGTATGCTGGCGGAACAGTCAACGGCCAAAATGGTTCAGGTCCTGGCGGAGGATTGGGCAGTACTACTCAATATGCAAGCGGCGCAGGACATGCAGGATTTGGAGGGTTCGGAACAATGACGACCCCCTTGTTTGGAAGCGTTGCATACGGCTCAATAGCACAGCCAAGAGACTTAGGATCGGGCGGCGGCGATTCAGCAGACGATAATGGAGGTAATGGAGGGGGGGCGATATTCATCAATGCAACGAGTACATTCAACAACAGCGGACAGATCACCGCAATCGGGTCGAGTCCTGCAGGCGGCGGGGGCGCAGGATCAGGAGGATCAATTTTAGTGTATGCAAATACGTTCACAGGCACCGGAAGCTTCGATGTCAGCGGAGCAAGTGCGTCACACACTTCAGCAGGAGCTGGATCTGGCGGAAGGATAGCGGTCTACTATACGACTCGCACATTCACCGGCACGTATACTACAGACAGCGGCGCTGGAACTGCAAAAACAGGCGGAGCAGGAACGCTCTTTTTGAAATCAAATGCGGAGAACGCTGCAGAATTGATCATTCAGACAGGTGTTTCGACAAGTTCGCAAACGCCCATCAACATCAGTTATGGCTTTGATAATGATACGACGAGCATCATGATTGGAGCAAGCACATTTGTCAATCAGACTTCAGGATTATTTGCAAAGAACATAAGAAATCTGACAATTATCGGAACATTCGAATTATCGAAAATGTATGAATTTAATTCGAGCATGAATGTCACAATAACATCAACAGGAATACTCCAGCACAGAATAAATAATAACACACACGAATTCAATATATCGTTGACTGCATCGAATATTCTAAACACTGGAAAGATCAGTGCAGACGCACGGGGTTACGCAGGCGGAACAGTCAACGGTCAAAATGGTTCTGGGCCTGGCGGAGGATTGGGCAGCACTACTCAATTTGCAAGCGGCGCAGGACATGCAGGATTTGGAGGGTTCGGAACAATGACGACTTCCTTGTTCGGAAGCGTTGCATACGGCTCAATAGCACAACCACGAGATTTAGGTTCAGGCGGCGGCGATTCAGCAGACGATAATGGGGGCAATGGAGGGGGAGCAGTATTCATCAATGCCACCAATACGTTCAACAATAGCGGACTGATTACCGCAATAGGATCGAATCCTGTAGGTGGCGGTGGTGCTGGTTCAGGAGGATCGATTTTAGTTTATGCAAATACATTTACAGGCACCGGAAGCTTCAATGTAAGCGGAGCAAGTGCAACGGACAACAGCGCAGGATCTGGAGCTGGAGGAAGGATCGCGGTCTATTATACAACACGAACATTTACGGGGATGTATAACACAGATAGTGGTGCTGGAACGCCAAAAACTGGAGGAGCAGGAACGCTCTTTTTGAAATCAAATGCGGAGAACGCTGCAGAATTGATCATTCAGACAGGTGTTTCGACAAGTTCGCAAACGCCCATCAACATCAGTTATGGATTTGATAACGAGACGACAAGTGTCATGATTGGAGCAAACACATTTGTCAATCAGACTGCTGGATTGTTTGCAAAGAACATCAGAAATCTTACGATCATCGGGACATTCGAATTATCAAAAATGTATGAATTTAATTCGAGCATGAACGTCACAATAACATCAAGCGGAATACTTCAGCACAGAATAAATAATCACACACACGAATTCAACATATCGTTGACTGCGTTGAATATTTTTAACAACGGAAAAATCAGTGCAGACGCACGGGGGTACGCAGGCGGGATATTAAATGGAGAAAATGGATCGGGATTGGGAGGCGGTGGAGGCAGTACGACACAATACGGTGGAGGGGCAGGATATGGCGGGCATGGCGGTGCTGGAACAGCTGGTGTTCGTGGCGGCGTTGCATACGGCTCAATAGCACAACCAAGAGATTTAGGTTCGGGCGGTGGCGATTCAGCAGGCGATGATGGAGGAACAGGTGGAGGAGTAGTATTCCTGAATGTCACGGCCATACTCAATAACACCGGATTCATCACCGCGATGGGTACGGATTCGGTGGGCGGCAGCGGCGCAGGTGCTGGAGGATCGATTTTAGTTTATGCAAACACATTTGCAGGGACTGGGAGTTTCAATGTAAGCGGAGGAAGCGCAGCGCATACGTCCGCAGGATCGGGAGCGGGAGGAAGGATTGCAATAAACTATAATGTGAGTACATTCAGCGGATTGTTTAAAGTGAGTGGAGGTACAGTTGGCAAATCGGGCGACGCCGGCTCCATCTTCTTATGCAACACATTCGGCAACATCAGCTGCCCAGGAAACGGCAACGGCGTCGACATGTCGTCCTATTTCAGTATAAACAATTCCGTCCAAATAAATAGAACAATCACCAACTGGAGCAGCGCATTGATAGTCTGGAACGACACGAGCACGAACACGACGAACATAGGCTTTTACAATTTCACCGGACTGCGTTCGTTGACATCGTATAAGATTACGAACAATTCCATTCAGCATGTGCTGCAAACAAGCAGTATTGCAGGCACCCTTGCAACATTCAACATCGCGTTAAACAACCAGAAAGAAATACAGTTACAAGCAAATGATGCGCCAGAACTGCAAGTAGATGTGCCAAACCAAACTATAACGCAAACAAGTCATACCATCATCAATCTTTCAGAGTACATGACGGACGCAAACAACGACAATATTACGTTCAACATATCCGAACGCAGCAGCACCAGGATCAATTACACATTCTATTGGAATGGATCGGTCCGCATCGAGCCGGACGATGATTTCTTCGGAGTAGAATGGGTTAAATTTGGTGCTGATGATAAGCGAAATGGCACGCTCATCAGCAACAATGTGTCGGTGACGGTTACCAACATCATACCGCCGCTGGTCTACAATGGGACACCATCAGGTGTAGTATTGAATAAATCCGATATTGGAATAAGCTTAAATACTACAGATAATGATAATATCAGCCTTGTTATTGCGAATCTGACATATCCAAATCAGACAAGAACGCAACTCATTCTATCTCAGGCAGCCAACACGAACACGTATAATATCTCGTACACGCTGCCAATATCCGGCAGCTATTCAATTCAGTTCATTGCAAATGACACGCTCAATAACCGCAACACGAGCACTTCCTCTTTTAGTGTGGATCTTAATTTTACCACCGTTGTTAACTTCACACCGCAGACGGTTGGATATATCGGCGGCGTACTGAATAGAACAAAATTAAACGAAACAACGTCGGATTTCATCCAATTGAATGATTCGGACACGCTGCAGGAACTGCCGAATAATAGAACAAACGAAACGAATTACGCATTCGGCGGCATTGATATGGTGGGGAAT
>DATDXM010000030.1:0-8692 GCA_035289325.1 Candidatus Nanoarchaeia archaeon | reverse complement strand
AGAAAAGGGTTATGGGGCCTCGAAGCACAGGCAAAAATAACGCGTGTCGGCTCTTCCTATGCAGTAATCATTAACAAAAAAATCGCTGAATTTATGGGATTGAAACAGGGAGAAGCGGTTCATATTCATCCTGAAACAAGGAAGAAGATTGTAATTCAGGTGTAACGGTGGGGCAAAGTCGTATTGCTCACTTCAACCTCAATCCTTCAACAATCCTGTCATGCACCTGTGCATAATGCTCTCTATTCTTTCCGAGCATCTTTTCTGCGAGCCGACAGAACATTTAAATATTAGTTCGTTCTATGAACTAATGTGTTCAAAATGAGAACTGATATATTGTCGTATGCGCTGGCGTCGGAGAAAAGAAAACAGATAGTGAAGACTCTGTTTTCATATCCCGAGCGATTGTGGAGCTGTTCTGCTCTAGAAGAAGTGACCAAGCTTTCCCATCCAACGGTATTCAGGACGCTTCGGGATTTGCAGTATTATAGAGTACTTCATGTAACACGCGTGAGTAAAAAAAATATAGTCTATAAACTTGAAATTGGATCTCCTTTTATCACTGAATTGCAGAGGGCAATGAATGTTTACAAAATTACTGCTGAAAAAGTTGCGGATGAATTTGCCAGCATGATAAAGATGTATGTTAATATAATACTTCTTTATGGCTCAACTGTTCGTGGAGGTATGACACCTGAAAGCGACATTGATATTCTTGTTATTGTAAAAGACAAAACCAATATAAATAAAATACAAGATAGTGCTGGGGAATTGTCTGTAAAAATTGGAAAACCAATATCTGTCGTGGTGATGACCACAGCAGAGTTTAATAAAGAGAAAAAAAAGCAATTTATACAATCTGTTAGGGAAAACCACAAGGTGCTCTATGGAAAAAGTCCATTTTGATTAAGCGAAACTGTGGCTGGACGCTGCACAGTATACAGCTGACTGTAATAAAAGTCAATGTCATGCCGTTGCGCTTGCAATGCTCATCCATGCGGTTATCAAGGCTAATGACTCCTTGACATTTAAATTTAAGCAGGTAACTGCGCGTAAACATGACGATGCAAAATATTTATTTGAAAAACTCGTTAGTGAAAACCTTATCGGAGCACAATATGCACAGTATAAAAATATTATTCAAGATGTAATTCAAGAGAAAGCAAGAGTTGAATACCGTGGCTCCTATGTGAGCAAAGCCGACTACGAGTCAATGCTGCGGAAAGCACAGAAATTTATCAGCATGGCAGCAGGCATAGTATAAAAGCAGGCTTGACGCGAGAAGATGGTGAGAACTGTTTAATACTATGTTCACTCTTTCAACCCCAATCCGTCAATAATCCTGTCATGTACCTGCGCATAATGCTCTCTATCCTTTCCAAGCATCTTTTCTGCGAGCTTCACATAATTCAGCGGAAATCCGTGCGCTACTTTTGGCTCACAAACATGCTGTTCTCTCCCAGGTCGAGACTTTTGCCAAATATTCACAATACTTTCAGTAGCGATGTCTCCTTTAATTGATTCCCGTGATTGATAGCCTGGACATGGCCGCACTTCACCTGTGCTTGGGATATACAATCCATGTTCGACGTCATGGCACGCTTTTGTTCCTTGGTACGCGCCAATGTCTGCGGTAATGCCAAGGGCTTCCATGGAATGGGTAATCTGCGCATGCGAATCAAGCCGCTCTTCAAGCGCTGGTGTAAATCGAGTGAACAAATTTTCATCCGTTCGTCCTGTAACCATATATGAATTGAATACTGGACTAATGCCGAGGCTTTGGAAAAGTGCATATGCTACTTTCATTTCGCGGACATTTAATTTACAAACAGGAGCTTCAATGCCAACACGTGTTGGATGGCTTTCATGGTAACCTAAAGTAATCAGTCTTTTCAGACCTTCTCGTGCTTCTGCCGCATGCCCGTCAATTCCAACCATGCCATCATGAACCACATCATCAAGCGCAGAATAGCCAAGGATAATGCTTGCATTTTTATCAAACAAATATTTTGCAAGATCAACCCCTGTCGCGATACCTCTGCCGCCATAGACAAGTTCTGTATGCGTATCATTTCCAATCACGTGTCCACGAGTGAATATGAGAGTCTGCACTCCAAGGCTATCCATCGCATCGACAAAATCGAGCAAATAGGGGCTCTCTGTCGGCTCGCCACGCCCAAGAATGCGAACTGACCGCAGTCCTAATGATGTAGCTTCTGCAATTTGTTCAACAAGCCGTTCTTTTGGCAGCTGCTTTCTATCGTTGTATGTCGGTAATGTTTTCAGCTTGCTTTTTGTCGCCGGTAAATGTCTTCCTCTATCTGCATCAATCTGCCCTTCCATCGTGTAACAATGGGGGCAAGCCCGTGTGCATCCATTATCTTCCAGATCAATATTCAGAAACAACAGTTTTCCAGTTTCATCAGCGTCTTTCAGCACAGATGCTGGCGCATTCCATCCTGCAGTGTAATTCTCAAACGGCTGTGGAAATTTTCCAGGCAAATACTTCCAGTCAACACCCAAAAATTCTTTCAGCTGTCGTGCCTGCTCGATTGTCTCTTCAAATGTGATTGCAGCAGCTCTCTTTTCCGCAGCTCTCCCATACGGAAACTCTCTGTCTTTTGCAGTTCTGCGCTGTTTAAAATTGAGAGAGGTCATTTCTTTCACCGTGTCTTAGTTTGTTTAAAACAATATTCAAGAATTCCTACAGTACTGGTGAAATTGCCAGCAGAGTACGAATCCAGTAATTTTGCGAATCTTACGCAATGGGGATTATATATATCAAAAAACACCTTGACAATTTCTTCGCGTTGGTCTTCATCAACTCGCTCATCCCTGCCTAACGTTTTTCTTACCCCAAGAGCTAATTCTGCATGTTCGAGAGTATAAGTAAAACTAGTATCTCCGTCAAGTCGCCTAAGTAGATCATTAATGACTGGAGCAAGCCGTCCATCGCGTACTCTCTCACTTCTAAATATATCAAGCACTTTAAGCGATTCCTCACGTGATCGAGGTTCATGTCCTTCGAGCCATTCTCTAAGGTAGTCCCGCTTCTCTTCGATGCGCGTGTCGCCTTCTTTTTTGCGTTTTGCCATATCAGTTAGGATTAACAACTAATCAGTAGTCAATAAACTAACTATATTAACTTTCCTATGAAATTTTAACCGTTATATGGAAAATTATATAAATAAAAACAAATAATGGCTAATTAATGGAGAAAATCAACCAAACTGACCGAAAGCTCCTTGCAGAGCTGGACAAAAACTGTAGAACACCACATTCAGTTCTTGCAAAAAAAGTCCACAAATCACGAGAAGCAGTAAAGTATCGCATCCAGCAGCTCAAAAAAAAAGGTATCCTTCAGCAGTTTATCACCTCAATAAATCCAAACAAGCTGGGCTATTCAATGTTCAAAGTATACCTTAAGTTGGAAAACATCCCTGAAGAAAGAGAAAAGTTTTTTGGCGAGCTGAAGCAAAATAAAGACATCTATTGGATGGGGATTTCCGATGGCGCATTTGACTGTGTCTTTGCTATCTTGTCGAAAAGCACTACTGAATATTATGAAAAAATAAACATTCTGTTATCCCGCTGGCAGCATCTCATTGTGAGCAAAGTGCTTGGCACAATGGTCGATACGCGTCAATACAACAAAAAATTCTTCACGAATGAAAAAGACAGCACGTCGACAATCTTTGGTGGAGATATAATCCTCAATAGTATTGACGAGCTTGACAAAAAAATACTTGACATCCTTGCAAATGATGCACGTATTCCACTAACTGAGCTTGCCCGAAATATAAACTCAACAATCGAGATTGTTCGGGGAAGAATCCGAAAGCTGGAAGAAAAAGAGATCATCCTTGGCTATCGTATTTCTGTTGATTTGAACAAGCTTGGCTACGAATTTTTCAAGGCGATTGTTTATCTGAAAAGCCTTTCTACACGAGACGAAAAATCGTTGTTTGAATGGATGAAAACACATCCAAATGCAGTCTATTATATCAGAAGCCTTGCGCCGTGGGAAGCTGAATTTGAATTTGTTGTTGAAAACTACCAGCAGTTCAATGCCATCATTAATGATTTGAGGAAAAAATTCCAGCATGTCGTCCGCAACACCGAGCATCTCATCATGATTGAAGAGACCTGGATGCCTGCGTATAAAAAAATGTTTGAGTAATCACACCAAAATAACATTCAATCCATCAACCTGCTGAAAGTCTTTATCTGTAGTGATAAGTGGAATTCCATGTGCAAGTGCGATCGAGGCAGTAAACACATCCAATTTTCCGATAGTCTTTCCCTTTTTCTCAAGTCTTTTTTCAATTTCAGCGCTGTTGTACGCACTCTCGGCTTCAAAAGGCAAAATCTCCAAGCCCTGAAAAAAATCATGCACAAATTGCCGCTCATGCTGTCGTACGCCAACCCAAACCTCGTGAACGCATATGGCTGTTGTTGCAGTTATCTCACTTCCATAAAGCTCAGTAATTTTTCTCCCTTTTTGCGTTCCGTTAAGAATATGGATTATTGCTGATGATTCAACTATCATTCTCAACACTCTTCATCATTCTTTTTTGCTTCTCTTTAAATGCAACATTTGACTGAACACGTGCCTCTTTAATCTCTTTTTCACATGACTTAACTTCAGCCTCCGACCGATTGAGTATGCCACAAAATTTCTTGATATGTTCAGCATGAGATCGCCCCAAGCGAAGAATAGTGTCACTAAAGCTTTCATCGCCATGTTTCCATGATTTTAAAACGCTATAAGCATTTTCCGTTATAGTTAAAGATTTTATAACCATACTACATGTAAGGGTACACTTATATTTAATCTTTACGCATCCCCGACGCCTGCTCTCCACCTTTGCCCCAATTATCTTTCGACACTTCTTGTAACACGACTTCAACCCTGTCAATAGGTATCCCTAACGAATCGGCAACAGCGTTTGACACTGATTTGATTAATTTCCCTTTCATCTGTTTTGTTCGTCCTTCCCACATCTGAATTGTAACAACGGGCATGATTTCACCTTCCTCTTCTAAAAAACATGCATCTCTTTTAAACATTTAGGGTGTACTCGGGCAAAAATTGTATTTGTCAGTAAATAAACCAGCCACACAGTGCAATATATTACACATAACAGAAAAAGCGTTACATATAACGGAAAATTTATAAATGGTCGTTCTTTACTCATGGCATGACCTCTTTAGATGAGCACAAAAGTTCAATTCGCGCGTTTATGGATGATATAAACGAAAAAATCCGTGCTGATCTAATAATAGAAAGACAGAAAATTATAGGATTTGCGGCATCGGAGGCAGCAACTAATCTTCTGGAATATTTTCTGCATAGAAAATCATTAATTGACCCGGGATTTCGTGTTAATCATCGCTATTTTTCATCTGCGAGGCGTGCAGAAAGTTATATTGATATGGACTTTCCACATAAAAAGAAGATAATTGCACTTCTTATAAAACAGGAACAATGCCGTGATAAGCTATGCTATGGTAAAGCAAAGGAAAAAGAAGCTGTTACGGAAGCGATATCAACATTAATCGAGCTAAAAAATATCATTGAAAATGAATGTGGTGAGGAATTGTGAAACAGTCTGAAATCCTATCTTATGTATACGACTTTGTATCTCATCTCTTTGAAAGCCCAGTAAATCAAGTGATTACACGCATCATCCTTTTTGGCAGCGCTGCACGCGGCAACATGATGGAAGAAAGTGACGTTGATCTATTTGTTGATGCCCCTTTATCAAAAGTAGCAGATGTCGAAAAGGCAGTAGTGCGTGAGATCAATAAATTTGAAATGCATGCGGAAAAAACATGGCATGTTCGCGGCATCAACGCGCCGCTTAAGGTAATTGTTGGTGATCTACATGATAAGCGCTGGAGCTCTCTCCGCGATGAGATTCTCAGTTACGGCAGGCTTCTCTATGGCACGTATACTGAAATGCCTGATGCACCGAGGCACCACGTCATTGTATCATATCAACTGCATAAACTTGCACAGAAAAATAAGATGGCACTTCTCCGCGAATTATTTGGTTACACCTCAAAGAAAAAAAAGATTTATAAAAAGCAAGGGATGCTTGAATCTACTGGTGGGTCAAGAGTTGGAATTAATGCTGTGATAGTTACTGCCGACAGGATAGCTGCTTTCAAAGCATTTTTTAAGAAATATAAAGCCCCAGTTACATTTACAGAGTGCTGGCTGAAATGATGTTATTAATAACAGAAATTCTGTTACAAATAATAGAAAGCAGGCACGCCATCGGTGGCAAACACAAAGTCAGCAGCGTTTAGCCCTGATGCATCCTCAGCCCTGCGGCCCTGCAAACATCACACATCCTGCTGATGGCTGCTTCGTTCCCGACCTGACCAGGTTCACATGACTATGATCCTGCAGGACAGGGCGTCGACAGACACACACAGGACGCTTCAGAGTTTTGTGCAGCGCCCGACAGCTTCAGCCGCGTGTGAAGCCCGTTCACGCTCACAGGAGAGGGCTAACCTCCCGGCCTAGCCTGCAAATGCTCTTTAAGTTCCGTGCTTTAAATAAGTTGTGCCTACCACCTGCGATATTGAAAAGTGGTGCACTGCCTATAACGTGCGAAGGAGGCGTTGCACATTTTCTGATTCGTTCGGTATCAATTTTCCTTAATATAATAGCAAATCTCATAAATTATGGTACTTATAGAGATTTGCTAGTATAGATAAAGTGCCTTTTGAAATGTTCCATTATTTATGCACTTTACTATAAACATAAAAGGGTTGTGCTTTTATCACTTCACAAAATTGACCGACTGAGCTGGCAGTGCAGGTACGTGTCGAGCATAGCAATGCTGACTAGCTTCTTACTAAGCTAACTTTTCAATATCGCCCTACCACCACGTCCGTAGCAATTCCGTCACAACCACGTCAATAATTCGTGCCGTATCTTTTTCTCTATCCATTGTCATCACACGAAGTGTATATGGTCGCTGCATCAAAATATCCATCTGCCGCCGCAGCTCTTCAACTGATTCTTCAGACCGCCGCTGATGCAAAACCTCAGCATCATTATATAATAACACACTGAAAGTCGGCCGAGGGAAAAAGAACACAGCGACTTTTTTCATCCACATCGGCACATGCTTCATCAATAATATGTCTGTGCAATATCTGTCGGTGATGACAACTGTCTTTCGCAGCCGCCGAGGAAAAATAAAAAAAACATATCTCAACCAAAGGTCAAGCGCAAATACCGGCAACGCAAGAATATAGGGTATTTTTATTTTTTCTTTCTTCCCCGCTTGCTTCTGTATCTTTTCATTTTTTTGCTCATTCTTCTTATACCTATATCCCAAGCGTGAAATCGGCAGCAGATGCCCCCGCCCGCGTCCGGTATAAATGATTTCAGCTTTCCTTTTCGTATTTTTCAAACAATCACGAAGCGCATCAGCAAGTGACGTCTTGCCTGCACCATCAGGGCCAACGATGCTGATCAGCGGCGCGCTCGCAAGTGGCTTTTTCCATTTTACCCATCGAACGAAAAGTGCAGCAAACCCAAACAGCTGCTGCGGCTTTTTGACCAAAAAATAAGCTACAAGCGGATAAGTCTTTATCGTCGACAGCGTTCTTTTTTCAGCATGATCAATAATCTGCTGTGCAATCTTTGGAGAAAAGATAGAAGCAATTGCCTGTCTCACATATTCTTTATGCGCAGGCATCAGCTTGCCAATAATTCGTTGATATTTCTCCTTAAACATCCGCTTGCCAAGGATCGAGTGCGCAATCAGCATCATGCACGTGTCTTCATCGGACAAAGTGTAAAAAAAATCTTTCTTAACCTTATTTTCAAAAATATCTTCGCCCATGTATCTCATGTCGTTCCAATACACGCCGCCTACTTGCACATCAAAGCTGATTTTCTTGCCGTAACCCACAACGCGAAAAAAAGCGCGATGCTTTTTAGAAAAATGAGGCTTCCTTTCGGTAAATCCATGTTTTCGCAGAATACCAGCAAATTTCTCTATGTCTTTTTCTGCAACCGCTGTGTCAAGGCTTTCAGCCGCTGCATCATTCAGCAAAAACTCATAATTGCGCAGCAGGCAGTACTGCATCCCTTCCAAATCCACAAATATTTCTTTAGCATCAAATATATTCTCACTGTTCATGTCGTTTCAGCACAATCCGTGCATACCTTTTCATTTCTGGCACATCAACGATGCGCAGCACAATCAATAGTGGAATATAAACAACAACGCCTGCAATCCCTGCAACAATGATTTCAGCAATCGGCAGCAGCGTAATCGAATAGCGTACAACTGCCGTCACCGCCACAGACACAAGCATCGGCACAATGGTTAGCAGCCATCGCTGATAGGGCGCTTTTGTCTCAAGCACTTTTGTTGCATGATATGTCGACCATAACAGCGCAAGAAGAAAGCTTGCAGCAGTCGTCGTTGCAGTTCCATTGATGCCAAATCGCGGAACGATTAACAAGTCAAGCCCTGTATTAAAAAACATGCTGAAGACTGTTATCTTCGTCACTATTTTTGGGTCGCCGATGCTCGCGATAATATTGTTGTTGATAGTTGCTCCGGTAAAAAACAGCACGCCCACGAGCAGTATTTTAAGTGCAATTGATCCTGCAGCATACTCTTGTCCAAACACCGTGCCGACAAATATGTCAGAAAAT
>DATDXM010000029.1:0-13194 GCA_035289325.1 Candidatus Nanoarchaeia archaeon | reverse complement strand
GGCGCATACGTCATCCATCTCGTCGGTAGAGAAAGTGTGCAAATGGGCATTGACGAAGGATTTGTTGATGCTGAAAACGTCCGCAGCATAAAAAGCATTCCGCATGCAGAAGTGCTCTTGTAAATCTCAGCCGTTTTCCTCAGACGCCCCCCTGAACCCATCCCTGCAGCCCAGACTGCTTCTCTTTATCTCGACCAAACACTCCTTCGATTCTTCGTCGAACAATCTCAAGCGTTTGTATGAGATATGCAGGAAGATTATAATGTTTCGCAAGATACAGGCTCGGCTGAAGATATTTGATGATTGAGCCTTGTGTTACTGTAAACAACAGTTTGCCATTGCAGAAACGGCAAACACCTTTCAGCGGCGGGCGATGAAAGCTTTCACCGCATTGAATGCAGCGGAATTGTTGCGTCGAGAAGCGCCGTAGATTGCCTTTGATGTCTTTAATAAAATGTTTTTCTATGACGAGGCGAGCGACATCAGGTGGATCGACTGCACGTATTTTTTCTGCAATTGCCATCTGCCCTTTGAGTTTCCCTTCCATCGCAAGGATTGTCTTATACGCAGAACATTTGACACCATTGTTAAGATTACTGAGGGGGTGCGTAAATCCAAATTGTTCGTACTGTTTTTCAGTATTCAGTCGATGTTTAATCTGGTCGATCTTGACATCTCGTGCACTCTTATACTGTAGTGCAGCTTCATACAATTGAAGAGGATAATTCCATTGCACATCAAGGCCATGTGATTGGTCATCAACTTCACTGGGGATGAGTTTTGACGTGAGCACAAGCGGGCTGTCCATCGTCTTTGCGCCGCGCTGATTTGGCAAATACTGGCGTGAAAAATTAATGAGTCCATCTAACAGCAACATCACACAGGCCTCGTCGCCGTCGCAATCTCTTCTCAGTCCTGCATGCCAAAGAGGGTGTGCAAAACAGCCTTGGGTTCCCGTAAATCCGATAACACGGCCGATCATGCCTGCAGAGATGTGAGGTGCTAAACCTATAACAAGATGGCCAACAACTTCTTCTTCTTTTTTGAATTTGTAATAAGGCTCAAGTTTGTAGAGGTGAACTAAAAGATCATCAATAAATTTTGAGATGCGATACAATACTTTCTTTGACGACTCATCGAGCGCATTTTCATTCAACGGAAGCACAACATCTTGTGGAAAAAGCTCAAGGATCTGGTCAGCATTTTCCAATGGCTTATTAAAAACATCGTGGGTATAGCCAAGTTCCTGAAGCTTCTCGACCGAAGTTCCAATCTCTTTTGGCTTGAAATGCGTCATCGGCAGTTCCGTCATGTCATATCGTGTCGTTCCGTCTTTATTGACGTAGATATTATGCTTCGCGCGCAAGATGCCTTTTGCAATATGCTCAACGACATGATTTTCATTCGACGTGCCACGAACTCCTTTGATGAGGTCTGGATAGCCGATGTTGCCAATCGCCGCGAGCGCATCATGAAAATACAGCGCAATATCGACTTCCTGTCTTTTATGTTGCATTTTTGGACCGTGATGACAAACTGGTTTTTCACTTTGTCCGCAGTCTTTACAGACATAATGTTTTATCGCTGCCGCATGGCATCGTGGACATGTTGGATAGATGCAGTCGCTTTTGCATGCCGTGCAATAAAACAACGAAAAGTCTGCCGTTACCTTTTTATTTTGGAGTGCGGACTGAAAGCTCCGCATGCGCTCCCCTTCATCGCCGACGGAAAAAAGGATGTGAGGTGAGCTCGTAAGTTTGCGCATTTTTGCTTTTTCGGGTCTTCCCATGCGTGCGCCGATGAACGTGCCGCACTTGTCTCTGAGTTTAACAGGACAAATAATTGCAAGTGCATCGAGAGTCGTGCCTGTTTGATTTGAACGCTGATGGTTCTGTCCGAGCTGTAAGCATGTCGAAATACAGGCAGCATGTTCGTCTGTGACAACAACAAACTCATTATTGACTACTAAGTGCGGTACACCGAGCAGTTCAAGGGCGCGCTTCGCTTCGAGCGTTTGTTTTGTCAGCGGCAGCACAAGCTTTGTCAGTGTTGTATCTGCATATTCAGATCGTGCACTCAATGCCCAGTCACGAAGCGCAAACAGTGCATCATGGCTAATGCTGTTCCAGAAATAAGTGTATGCAGGATGTAATGGCACCTGTAATTTTTGTGCAATCTGCCAAGCGCATACAAACGACGGCTTGACTGAAAGAGGGCTGCGTAAAACAGCGCCAATGATTTCTGTATCAACCTCAGTATGAGCTGCAATTTTGTCAATGTCGATTGTGCCAAACAGATTGACAGATGCTTTCTCAACTTCCTGCATCCACCATTCTTCACAATAGCCCGCAGGCACAAGCTTGTGGCCGTTCTCTGAAAAATCGCCATACGAGACGAGAATATCACCGAGATAAAGGATTTCAGCAACAGGTGACAGAAGCTGTTTTACTTGTTTTGGATCAGTTATTTGAAGCACAGAACCATCGACAAGCTTGACGATAGGACCTTCGATGGAATCACAAATTGTAACGGTAACAGCTTTTCCTGGCCGCTCCATTTTGAGTTGTGTGCCGATGGCAATATAATTGTCAAGAACAGCAAGTGTTGCAGGGTGGAGTCCTGCGCTCGAAAATCCAGAAACCTGCGTCCGCCCATAACGCAAGCGAAAGCCGCCATTGCGCATCGGATAGCATAACACCGGCCTGCCAGCCACAAGATCAGCGATGAACGTAAAGTTAGGAGTTATGTTTGCAGCGACAGCCTTGTCATCTTTTCCCTGTGCTTTTATTTTCTTTTGAAGCTCAAGGAATTTTGCAAGAAAGTCCCATTCAAGTCGGAAATCTTTTCCCCATTGGCCGAGACGTATCCACACTTTTGCTGCTTTTTGTGCGACGCCTTCAGCAATGACAAGGCAGATGCCGCCCCTGATGCGATTAGTTTCGATTCTCGGAAGATCTTTGTAATTTGAAACTTCAATTTCTTCTGTGGGGTCGCCATTTATCTCAACAGGAATATGTTGTACGAGAAAACGCAGTTCTTCATCACTCGGACGATATTGAAGATTGGTGACACGTTCATGATAATCTTGAACTTCAGTGATAGTGCGATTGACTTCGTCTTCTGTTGGGTCATACGCACTGAGCCCCATGACTGTGCGGACATAATCAGCGAGAATGACTGATGTTGCAGCCGCTGTTCCGCCTGCGCCGCGAACTGGCCCCGCATAATACACAGCAAGATATTCTTTACCGTCTGCACGTTTTTTTATTTTAAGGCCGATAAATCCTTCAAGAGGTGCAGCAACAATTCCAAGGGTGAGATACGCAAATCCAACACGGATAGCAATGGTCATCGCTTCTTCTCTATTTGGAAACGGGCAAAATTTGCCAAATGCAACTTCTTCTGCGATTTTCAAGCCGACGCGCCAGTCGAGCAATCCATATTCCGCCTCAAGTTCTTTGATGCGCTGGGGCATCGAAGATTGTTTTAATTGAGGTGCAACAAGAGAAATGAGTCCGACAACACGCTCTGCCATGTTTGCTGCTAAAGGAATATCAACTGTTTGTTCAGGGTCAAAGCCGCGTGCGCGTGCATCACGTGCAACAATATATGCACGTTCAGTTTCACCCTGAAGGTGTTCAAAATATTTTTGCATTTTGGGGGATGCTGCGGTCATGGTAGTTCGTAGTTCGTATATATAGTATATTCTATGTAAGAGTGCTATGCGAATTTGAGTATTTTTACTTCACGTGTGCGGAGATTAACGACAGGTGCACGGGCTGGTTCTGGTTTATGACCCATTTTCCGCTGAAAGTCAGTGGTGTCCTGCCAGCACGAGCCGCTGATCATCGTGACATTGCGGTAATTTGCAACAATGGAATAATGAATATGACCGGTGATAAAAATATCAGGCACACGTGTTATTACAAGCGGGTCTTTCTGTGCATCTGGGATGCGCAACGTTGAAGCTTGTGCAGGCGACAGATGGCGTCGTTTCAGCAAATATTTCATAATGAGGTCTGCGCGCTGATAACCGCCGCGATTTCGAATGCTGTCGACGTGGGCAACATAGTAATCGAACGAGTAGCCGTGGTAGATAAGTACATCAATGCCGCCGCTGGGATCATTTGCATGAAGAGTAATGAACGATGGATTGCTGACAATGGTCACATTAGGAAGTGCGTACAGTGAACGTGCAAAATCTCTATCAAGCGGCGGTTGCGGCTCAGATAAGCGCAAAGCATCATGATTACCCGCACAGATAATGATAGGAAGATGCGCTGGTATTCTCTTAATAAGCCGTGCAAACTCATCATACTGCTGATAGATATCGGTGATTGCTAATTCTTTATCCTGATCGGGATAGATGCCAACACCATCAACAACATCTCCTGCGATGATAATGTATTTCACTTTTTGCGCAATCTCGCGCTGTGCCTCTGTTCCACTTGCCCCGCTGATCCATTTAAGGAAACGTTCGAATTCTTCGTGGAGAAAATAGCTCGAGCCAACGTGAACATCTGAGAGAAAAACAGCATACACGTCGTCAGCAACTTTTTTAAGGTCGCGGTTGTAGGGCACATCAGGCCAGAACAGGCTATTTGCAAAGACAATACGGTTGCCACAAACGCCTTCAATGCCAATAACTTCATCAGTGACGATATCACGTGCTTCCTCGAACAGTTCAGGTTTTGATTTGCTGACGAGAACTTTGATATATCCTGTGCGATCCTCAACGGTGAGCATAAGATTGCCATTTTTCGATTCACTTTTTTCAACGACCATGCCTATAAGAGCAACTTGTTCACGTGCTTGTTTTACCAACGCACGACTAATAGAAATGCTGTTCTGCAGTTCTGGGCGAACGCGAAGCATCCGTTCAAGAAGCGTATATCGCTGCGTAAAATGTTGTGCAAAATCACTCACAGTATGTTTTGCTGACCCACCTTCATAAGATGATACGATAGTGATTGCTTTTTGCTCGGGTACCGGATCATCAGCTGCCGTTTCCGTATGGGGACCATGGGCGAAACACTGCAGATATTGCTCATAGCCAGAAGTTTTTCCTCGCTCGTAATGAACGCGAAGCCGGTCAAGCTGAAGCCAATCAACAGTATGACCAGACTGCACAAGCGAGAACGCATCACGGGATAACACAACCGCTGTATCAGGAAACGTTGCCTGTGTAAGATCAACAGGTGAGCGAACTGTATCAACGCTTGGTAGAATGCCACGTGCAATGCATGCCTGAACATACTCTTGTGAGTTCATTTGTGGTGAATCCATTGTAATCCTATACTTGTTCTAACTCGTTCAGTCCAAGTGACGAGACAAGTAATTCTTTCATTTTAGGAAGCGAAACGCGCGGCACCGCAAGCACAATGTTACGCGACCGGCCATATCTCCCTTTTGATACAACACGTGTTTGTGCTATGCCCAACATTTCAAACTCACCGATAACATCTGAAATGCGACGCTGGGTAAGTGGACGCAGCTTGAGCCTGTGGC
The DNA here is from genome assembly GCA_035289325.1 of Candidatus Nanoarchaeia archaeon. Classification (GTDB taxonomy): domain Archaea; phylum Nanobdellota; class Nanobdellia; order Woesearchaeales; family JAGLXL01; genus DATDXM01. The sequence continues at coordinate 7,686 of DATDXM010000029.1, read as the reverse complement.
ACGTTTGCTCATAAACGCCATACAGTTCACCGGTGACGATTGATTGCTGTTTCAAGCCAAGTGTGAGCAATGCATACATTAACGCCTGGTACTGGCGTGGCTGGTTCAATGTGAGATCGTACAGCCGATCACGATCAATTTTTTCCTGTGCTTCATCAATATGCTTAATTTCGACGTATTGGCAGCTTTTTCGTTCAGCAATTTCGCCAGCAACACGAAGAAGCTCAAGCGCACGCCGCGCATCGCCATGCTCACCAGCCGCATAAGCCGCGCATTTTTCAAGCACACCGGGCTGAAGAGCATTTTCTTTGAAGCTCTTGTTCGCTCGTTCTTGAAGAATAGCATGAATCTGAACCGCATTATACGGAGGAAATAACAGCTCTTCTTCAGACAAACTACTTTTTACCCGCGCATCAAGCTGGTCAACAAACACTAAGTCGTTTGAAATACCAATCAAGCAAAGCTGCGCATGCTTCAATTCAGTATTGATGCGAGTAAGATTATATAAGAGGTTGTCACCTGCACGTTTAGCAAGCTGATCGATTTCATCCAGCACGAGAAGCACAAGTTGTTCTTTTGAGTCAAGAAGTTCGTAGAAGATAGAATAAACAGAGTCTGTAGGCAGTCCTGTTGCTGGAAGCACACGACCGAACTCTCGTGCAAGCTGTGCGATCAATCTATATTCAGTATCCGCAACGCGACGCAATTTGCAATTAACATAAATCACACGAAGTGGGATATTATTCTCTTTTGCAATCCGTTCCATGTCATCAGTCACACGTCGTGTGATAAGAGTCTTGCCCGTTCCTGTTTTCCCGTAGATAAAAAGATTTGATGGTCGATCACCTTTAAGCGCAGGCGCAAGGATTGACGCCATTTCACGCATAAAGTCATCTCGATGCATCACAAGGTCTGGTAAATAATTTGCTTGAAGAAACTTCTTATTCTGAAAAATAAAATTCTCTTTGAGAAAATGTTCAAAGAACGATTGAACTTGCGAAACCACCAGACACCTCCGCTTCGAGTGGAGTTTTATAACGCGTAGTTCTATATAAGAATGCGTGTTCGCAAATAGATAGAATGTGTCATGGTAGATTCTGTCGTAAGTTTTTCTCTCACCATAATCTCGTTGAGAGGGTAATCTTTCCAAAGTTCTTTTTTTATGTTTGAGAGCAAACAGCTAATTTATCGACGACAAAAAACAAAACACAAAGAAAAAGAAACGTGTTGATGAGTGTACGCAAGCATCACACACAAAGTTGTGCAGAAAACGCTTTGCATAATTTTAATAGGATAAAGTAATTTAAAAATCGATTTCTCTTTTTGTTTGATGAGTGTTTAGCTATAATTTCCACAAGAAATGATCACAACAACTGGATAACGAATAATGATGTCCGACTAGACCAGTACGGGCGCACCGGTTACACACAAACCCTGCATAATGCTGTAAGTATGACAAGTGATTACTTTACGCAACATACAACAAAATACACAACATACAACAAAAAGTTTCGGAAAAAAACAAATCAAAAGCTAAATTACAAAAGCTAAATTGTAAAAAATGAAAGATGTATAAAAAACGAAACGAACAAAAAATAGCAAACAAAAATTAAAAAACAGATAAAAACAAAACAACAAACAAATATTTTCAATAATGAAAAATAATAAACGCTCTTCTTATTTCTCGTTTGTGTTGTTTACTGTTGATGTAAGTGGAAACGTTTAGTGTTTGTTGTTCTGCTTTGTTGCATGTTGTTTGCATAGTACTTGTACGTTGTTGTAGTTGCTATCACGTTTCACTATACTTACATATTTACTACTATACCACACCCCAACTCGCACAACCTTCCCAACCCTTCCCACACCATCCATAATTATTCTCCAGTGGAAGCAAGGGGGTCAGGTATTACTAAAACAACATTAGCACAACAACTCTTCCCAAACACATACAACATTCCCCGAACAAAACCATAAATGTCACACAAAACCCTTAATCCAAAACATTTAAATAGCATAATGTAATCAGTTTCCAGTATGGCAGATGGACTAACAATCACGGGATTTCTCTTAGCGATCATGTTAGGCACATTGTTCGCTATAGTCTATTCACTAAGAAAACTCATTATCCTTGAGCGCTACATCGCACGAATCGAAAAACACATTGAAAAGATATCAAACACCATTCTTGGGCAAGAGCGTATCATTAGGAAAAAAATGAAATAATTAAAGCGTTTTAATCTCTTTTTGCAGCTCAGTAATCCGCTTCGTTATATCAACAACACGCATATCTTTTCCTTCCTGCGCAGCTAATTCACCGCATTCAGGGCATCGATACTCAAGATTAATTGCCTGCTCAAAATCCATTCGAACGCAACTGTTGACACAGATAAAAAATTGCTGGCTTGTCTCAGCGCGTACTTGGCTCCGCAGCCTATCCAGCTCTTCTGTTTTCATCTTTTTGTAGATAAACTTGATATGCTCCTGCTTGAACGTCCAATAATAGATATACCACCCTTTTTTCTTGTCTTTTTTGCGTGTAAATTCGACCAAATTCGCGCCATAGAGCCGATAAAGTGTGTTCCGAACGCGCTTGATGTCTTCTTTGAGAATATCAGCAAGCTTAAACTCTGACACATTTTCCTTGCCTTTAAGCTTGTTTACGAGTGCGACAACATCTGCACCGCAAATGCCTCGTACAACTTCCTCTACCTTTTTATCCGTCAGTCGTAATACCATCGCCGAAGCACTTGTCTCATAAAACAGGCTTTTTAAATGTTTCGACGGACATCCACATTTTGCTCTCTCTGCACAGCCGCAAGCTGCTCAAAACAGATGCCTTTTTGCTGTGCGAGCTCTTTCGACACAAGCCTGCAGGTGCCTGTATCCTCAAGCTGCTCAGGTCGTAGAAAGTACCATTCAGTACGATTAAACCTCACCGCAACCCACGGCTCAGCATCGAACGTAAGCGCAAACTCCTTCAGCTGAAAAATATCATCGCGTGGAATGTACTTCATATCGTCTTTTGATGTTTTGCATTCAATCGCAATTTTCCTGTTCGCCGTGCCCGCAATAACATCAGGCGCAGGATAACGCGATGAGCCGCTACCTGCTACTCTGCACGCAAGCCATCTTTTTGTTTCCCAGAATAATTTGATAAGCTCTCGTTCAGCGTTTATCCCCTTACTTTTTCGTGACATCATTCACCAAACAACTATACATACTATGCATCACAATTATAGCTTGACCTTCATAAAATCTTCAGCAGCTTCGGTGTTATCAAAAATATCGCGTGCATCTTCCTCGAGCTGCTGTCCATTCTTGTATCGCGGCGAAAAATGCATTAAATATAATTTCTTTGCCTGCGCATCATTCGCAAGCTGCGCTGCTTCCTTCGCAGTGAGATGAGAATGTTCCTTTGCCTTGTCTGCAAGATCAGACGCATACGTTGATTCAAGAATAAGAATATCAGCATGCTGTGCAAGCTTCACAATGGCGCTGCATGGCCGTGTATCTGTTGCATACGCAATTCGCCGTCCAGTTACAAGCGTACTCACATCCTGCGGTGAAACTTTTTTTCCATTGTGCATAATGCTCTCACCGCGCTGCAATTTTCCTAACAATGGACCTTCGGGTATCTTCAACTGCTTTACTTTTCCCATGAGCATCTTCCTTTTATCCGTCTCAACAAAAGCATATCCTAAACATGTAATTGTATGCTTAAGCTCCTCTGCATGCACACTATAATCATCAACGTGCACAATTTCTCCGCGGGCAACATCATGCACTTCACAGCTAACCGTGTCTTTTCCTGCAAATATTTTTTTCAGCATCTCAAGATTTTTCTTCGTTCCTTCGGGACCATAGACCTGAAGCGTTCCGGCGTATTCAGAAGCACCAAGTGTCTGTATCAACCCTGGCAAGCCGAGCACATGGTCACCATGCCAGTGCGTAATAAAGATTTTCGTAATTACTGTTGGCTTTATTCCTGCGCAGCGCAGCTGTCGTTGTATGCCTTCGCCGCAATCGAACAGCAGTCCTTCGCCTTTATAGATCAGCAGCACACCAGGATGGTTTCGTTGTTTTGTCGGCTGCATACAGCTCGTGCCCAAAAAAATTAATTCCATGTGAGCTCCTTCAGTGTTGTAATCTTAGGTTCAAATTCTCTCATGTTTCTTCGATCGATAAGCACTCCTTTCACGCTCGCATTATGTGCAGCAGCCATATCACTTTCAATGCTGTCTCCGACTGCAAGACAATCTTTTGGTGTTACATGCATCTTTTTCATCAGCAGCTGATAGGTGCGGGAATCGGTTTTTATCATGCCTTCTTTGTACGAAAGGAACAGCTCGTCGAACAGCTCGCGCAGCTCAAATTTATCAAGCACACGATCAACAGAAAAGTTGTCCGTATTCGCCAACAACACCAACCGATAGTCTTTCTTGAAATGTTCGAGCATTTCCTTCGTTTCATCATATGGCCGTGCAAGGAGCCAATTCTTGTTCCACATGCCGATCATGCTTTCAATAAGAGCAGGTTTCTTCTCGACGCTAAATGCATCGCAGACTAATTCACACGCTTCTCCAAGTGATTCAAATGAGCGTGTCATCATTACTTGTTCGAGCTGAACCACAAATGACGGGTAATCCATTTCTTCCAATCCGAGCATTCGCTTCATCTGCTTAATTGGGCTTGTCACTCCTTGCTCTACCAATGTCCCCCAAAAATCAAAGATGATAACTTTTTTCATTCCATGAGGCATACAAAGCAATCTTTTTATACCTTTCCTCTTTGTGGCTATAAAATGAACATTGATGAGCGACTTCGGCTGATTACTCGCAACACCGCAGAAATCGTTACAGAAGACGAACTAAAAAAACTTCTAACAAAAAAGTCGCCAACCGTCTATCTCGGCACCGCAATTACCGGCAGGCCGCATATTGCCTATTTTGTCTGGGTGCTCAAGCTCAGTGATTTTCTGCGTGCCGGCTTTCACGTCAAAGTGCTGCTTGCAGATTTGCATGGCGCGCTTGACAACTGCCCGTGGGATCTGCTTGAAAAGCGCTACAATTATTACACTGCCGTCATTAAATTGCTGTTCACTGCAGTCGGCGTCGACGTAAAGAATCTAACATTTGTCAAAGGCTCAGATTTTCAGCTAAAAAAAGAATATGTGCTTGACATGCTTCGTCTCGCAACGCACACGACAATTAACGATGCAAAGCGTGCAGCGAGCGAAGTGGTAAAGTTCGGCGACAATCCAAAACTTTCAGGCATCATCTATCCATTGATGCAGGCGCTCGACGAGCAGTATCTTGACACAGATGTACAATATGGTGGCGTAGATCAGCGAAAAATACTGATGTACGCACGAGAATTTTTGCCCAAAGTTGGCTACAAACCACGCATTGAAATAATGACGCCATTAATTCCAGGCTTGGTTGGTAAAAAAATGTCCAGCTCTGATGTAAAATCAAAGATAGATTTGCTTGACGACGAAAAAACTGTAAAAGACAAAGTCAACAGTGCACATTGCGTCGCAGGCGACGTGAACGACAACGGCGTTTTGGCATTTACACAGCATGTCCTGATGGTCTTAAAAGGCGACAGAAGCGAGCCGTTCTTAATCAAGCGCCCGGAAAAGTACGGCGGAAATATATCCTACTCATCATACAGCGAGCTTGAAAAAGATTATGCAGCACAGAAGCTGTTCCCGCTCGACTTAAAGAATGCCGTCGCAGACGAGTTAAACAAGCTGCTCAAGCCGTTTAGGGATAAGCGTGCAGACTTGCTGAAGATAGCGAAGGACGCGTATACGGAATAGATGTTCATTTTCAAAAAAATACAGCGAACTCCCCTAATCTAGATAATTAACCTACTTCCCCTCAATCATCGCCATCGCATACGGCTTCGTAAAATATTTCTTCGCAACGCGCCGCACATCGCGAACCGTCACTGCGCGTATCCGATCAAGATACTTGTAGAATCCCTGCACATCGCCCATCTGTTCCCAATAGAGCAGCTCATCAGCAAGCCGTTGCGTGTCTTCATAATCTAATAAAAAGCTTCCTTCAACATATGTCTTTGATTCTTCAACGTCTTCTTTCGCAACGCGCTGCAATTTTTTGAGTTGCGCAAATATTAAATCTTGAGTCTTTTTCTTATTTTTCTTATCGATGCTTGCAAACGTCGCAAAAAATCCATAATCACGTTCGCTTGCCATTTCAGTGCCGACTTCATAGGCTAGCCCTTCTTTATTTCGAATCTCATCGAACATCCAGCCGCTCTGCCCTCGGCCGAGGATGCCTTCAATGATATCTAATACATAGCTGTCCGGGTGAAGGCGTGGCGCAGTTCGATGGCCCAGCACGATATAGGTGCTCGTCACTTTGCGCGATTCTTTTTTTACGCGAACAGTTCGCTGCGGCGGCTCGGTCATAATTGCCCATTTCTGCTGCGGCTTTTGCACGCGCATAAACATCTTTTCTACCTTACTCTTAACGTCGCCAACGTTACCGACAATCGCCATCGACATGTTTTTCGGATGATAATATTCTCGATAAAATTTCTTTAAGTCTTGTGCAGTAATACGTTGAACCGTTTTACGTGAGCCATACGTTGGAAACCTGCTTGGGTGCTTTAAGAACAATGCTTGCTGGAACAACACCCATTGGTGAAATCGTGGTTCATCCGTGACAAGATCAATTTCTTTAAACAGAATGTGCTTCTGCCGTTCTGTATCAGACTGCCGCAGCAGTGAATTCTGAAGAATGTCCGCAGTTACCTCAAGTGCTGTATGAAAATGATTTCGTGGAACTTTCGCATGATAGCATGTTCGTGCATTTGTCGTGTATGCATTTGAAATGCCGCCTATTTTCTCAATTTCATTAGTGATTGCACGTGCATTTTGCCGTTTCGTCGTCCCTTCAAATAACATGTGCTCGATAAAGTGGCTGATGCCGCGCTGCTCAGGTTTTTCATGATCGCTGCCAATATTAACAAGCACCTGGATTGCTGCCGACGCAGTTTCCTTTGGCTCGTAAATAAGCGTCATCCCATTCTTCAACACCCACTTTTTCATACGAAAAGAAACATTTTAATAGTTTATAAATGTTTATTTCCCTCATGGCGCTCCTTGCAAAAACCAACACTGATCTCATCCTTCTTGCAGCAGGCGAGCGTGCATCAAGTAACATCACCTACCTAACAGGCGCACAGCTAACACACGCAGGAGTCTGCATAACAAAAGCCGGCGCGCGCCTCTATGTTTCTCCATTGGATTACGGCAAGAAAAGCAAAATTCCAATAATAGTCCAAAAAAAGCCATTGCTTGACACGCTGAAAAAATATCACCCCAAACGCATAGGCTTAGAATTCAACGCAACATCCATCGTACAAATAAAAAATCTAAAAAAAGCATTTCCGCGTGCAAAATTTATCGACATCGGTCCAACGCTAGAAAAAATTCGTGCAATAAAAACCACAGACGAGCTTGAGCTGATGGCAAAAGCAGCACAAATCGCAAATCAATCATACAAAAAAATTATCGATCATTTTGATTATCGCACTGAATCGGACATAAAAGCAGCGCTTGAGTACGAAATGGCAAAGCGTGGCGCATCACCAGCATTTCCAACTATAGTCGCATCAGGCAGCAACGCATCCATTCCTCATCATGCAACCAGCAGC
>DATDXM010000028.1:0-2423 GCA_035289325.1 Candidatus Nanoarchaeia archaeon | reverse complement strand
CGTCATAGGCATCAAGCTGTTGCTGAATATGCTTCATCATGAATTCTGGCCGTCGTTGAGCGATAATAGCTGCATCATTCACCAAGAGAACATGCTTCGGCTGCGGCATCAGGTGAAATAAAATGGTACAAACTTTTTTATTCAGGTTCGGCGACGAAAACACGTCAATAAACGACCTATCCATCAGCACAACATCATGAAAGACGCGTTTCGGATATATCCTGACCATGCGAAGAAAATATTCAAGGTAATAAGCAAACGGCGCAACCAGATTGAGAATTGACGAATGAAAAATGCGAATCTCACGAACGTTCGTCTGTCCATCAGTGCTTTTCTTGCTTTCTATTGTATCTGGCGTAAAAAAGCGAAGCAGCCAATTGATGGGCAGCATCTGAAAATATATCCGCCCGCTATACACAGTTGAGACATCCAAATTCTCTGCTTCAAGCTTGTCTTTCAGCATTTTGACCATCGTTGATTTTCCTGTCCCATTGCAGCCAACAATTGCAATCACAGGCCCAGGCCAAAAAACACGGTAAGCTCGCCGGGCAATTTTGTTAGGTTTGCCTCTAAATGAAAGAGCAATAGTCTGGAAAAGAGTAAATCGCAAAGTAATTTGTGGCAAAGGTTTTTTTGCAATAACATCAGCAGCAATTCCCGCAGGGTTTCGAAAAGCGAGCCTGCAAAGCCGAACAAGGACATCACGAGCAACAGGTTTGCAAACAAGTTCATGATATGCAGCTTCATATTTCTGGGGCTCAGCGCGAGACGCGTACTTATACAATAAAACAAACAATTGTTCTTCAATGGGAAGACATGCTTTCTCTGCAGGCATCACCGTACGCGGCTCAAACAGTTTTCCAAGCCTTCCAAGACCGCCGCCAAATCCGCCACAATAGCCGCCGACATGCGCTCCGATAGAGAGCAGCTCATCATTCAGAAACGCTTTATACGTCCTGCTCTGCGGTGGCCATAGCCCTTTGCGTGTAAAGCCATGCATATCAAGAATCTGTTCAAATCGTTGAATAGAGTCATGTGCAACAATGATGTCAACATCCCCGCGTTGCTTCCACCGCATGTCAATAAACCGATACTTGACCGCAGCGCGTGAACACGCAGATGCAATCGACTGTATCTTCTCGACGTTCTTCGCGTTCATCTTCAAATTTTATGCAGAAATGTATCAAGAACATACGGACCAAAGTCCGTAGCATGTTCTTGAGCACATCAGATTTCCGCCTGTTGTACACCGGCGGAAATCTAAATGTTTATAAACGTTCCGTGCACGGCGCAGGATATGATCACCCCCATTCTTAGAAAAGCAAGAAAGTTTCTCGCAGGTGAATCACCCGCATACCATCACCAGATAATGCTGGGCAGGATAATTAGTTTTTACCACACGCTCTTGTTAGGTTTTTTCTACTACGTCATTTTAACGCCGTTGAGCGTCGCATTAAGAATTTTTTATGGCCCATTTTTAGATAAAGATGATAAATGGAAGAGGAGATAAAATGTATATCATGGGCATTTCATGTTATTATCACGACGCAGCGGCCTGCATCATTGAGGATGGAAAAATAATTGCTGCAGCAGAAGAAGAGCGTTTCACACGAAAAAAGCATGACAGCAGCTTTCCCATAAAAGCAATAGCATATTGCCTAAAGGAAGCAGGCATCACAGCACAGCAGCTCAATCACATCAGCTACTATGAAAAGCCTGTCTTAAAATTTCAGCGAATTCTGAACCAGCACCTGCAAATGGCTCCCCGCTCGTTCCGCGTATTTAAGGATTCATTAATCTCCTGGACGCAAAAGATGAACGTCGAAAAAAAGATCAGAGACGAGCTGAGCTATACTGGACCAATCTCATTCATGGAGCATCATGCATCACACGCTGCAAGTGCATTTTTCCCTTCGCCATTCGAGAATGCTGCAATCGTCACGATCGACGGCGTCGGCGAATGGGCAACCACGACGATAGGCATCGGCAAAAAAAATACTGTAAAGCTGCTCAAAGAAATCCATTTCCCTCATTCAATAGGATTACTCTACAGTACAATCACTGCATTGTTGGGCTTCTCAGTCAATAACTCAGAGTACAAAGTGATGGGTCTTTCACCATATGGAAATTCAAAAACATACAAACCACATTTCAACAAAATCATCAAAACAGACAGCGACGGCAGCTTTTCGTTGGATATGAGCTATTTTGATTTTCATTACAAGCCATGGATGCCGAGCAGGAAGTTATGCAAATTACTATGTAAAACACGAAAGCCTGACGAACAAGTTACACAACAACACAAGGATATCGCCGCCGCCCTGCAGCACAAAACCGAAGAAGTAATGATCAATCTGCTGAAACATGCAAAGAAAGAGACAGGAATGGACAACATTTGTCTTGCAGGGGGTGTTGCACTCAAC
>DATDXM010000027.1:0-11867 GCA_035289325.1 Candidatus Nanoarchaeia archaeon | reverse complement strand
TGTTTCATTTATGTTTTATTATAAGAAGAATAGCAGCGTCATGCGAAATATTACTATACAAAACTTCACCACAAATCAGACTCAGTGGAATACCACTCTAGATACGACAAGTTTCCCTGAAGGTATTTATAATATAACTGTTATGGTTTGGAACTACTCGGTAGAAGCAGGAGTTACGAATGTTCTCATCAATGATAGCATCTGGGCAAATGTGACTTTTGATAACACGAAGCCTATGCTAAATTTTACGCCACAAATTAATGCTGGCAATGGGACAATCACTCAGGGCGGGCAAAACTTTACCAATAGCAGCCCGATGATAACTATCATGCTGTTTGCGGATGATAGGCGACCTGGGTCGGGTGCAAACTTAAGCCTAAATGATCTTGTTGTTTTTATCAGCAATGGCTCGAAAAACCATGGGTTCAACCGCACTGCAGTTAATGATTCAGGCAATTGGACTATACGCATCAATGTTTCACAACTGACGCCTGGCCTCACGACTGTATTTGCGTATGTCAATGATACGGCGGGCAACAGAAACACGACGAAGCAGTGGAACTTTACAGTCAATTCGCCGTTGAATGTCACTATCTTTAACAACCAGTCTATAAACATTAGTACGAAGACTGCATCGCAGAGATTAATCATTAATCTCTCGGTGATTAATACAAGTATGACTGCAGCCATTGATAGTGGGATGCCAAACTCTCGTGTCAATATAACATTGAACTTTGATAATGCGACTGGCACAGACTTTAACATTACGATGAATGTATCTGGCAATGATCCGCTTAACATCACGCGTTATGTTACGAATCGGCATACATTCTTTGTTACTGAGATCAATGCGTCGCAGCTCACAGAAGGGCTGCATACAGTAACTATACTGACAAATGACAGCAGAGATAATGTAAATAAGAGCCAGATTTTAACTTTCCGTGTCGATAATACTGTGCCAACGGTTAGTGTTAGCTGCACATCAAATCCAACTGAAGGTTCGATAGTTACCTGCACATGTACTGTGTCTGATTCAGGTTCTGGGGTAAAAACGTCTGGCTTTACTGGTGGGATTTTGCTTACGGAAAGTACAACTGCGACTGGTGCGGGTAAGTCAACAACATCCTCTGTTTGTTTTGCAATTGATCACACAGGTCAACGCACAGAAGCAACGGGTTCATGGATTACGGCATCAGCTTCAAGCGGTGGCGGCGGCGGCGGCGGCGCAAGCGGCGGCTCCTCATCTGGTGGCTCAGGTGGTGCAGCAGGTGGTGCAACGTATGAAAAGAAGGTTTGGACTTCAATCAATGCAGGAGAAACTGCAGCTGTTGTGTCCAGAGATGACACTTTCGCTGTTGAAAGTGTTGAATTCAAAGTTGCAGAGACTGTTTATGGCGCTTGGGTTAAGGTTGAGCCTGTCACCAAGACTGAATTGCCTGCCGCGGCGTCAGCACAGCTTACGGGCAAAGTGCATGACACTATTCAGATAACTGCAAACAAAGTCAGCTTGAAGCCTGAAATTATTCAAGATACAACGATTAAGTTCAAGGTAGCAAAAACATGGCTCACTGAGAACAGTGTTGACAAGAGTGATGTTGTCTTGATGCGCTTCGATGATGTTGCAAAGAAATGGACTGAGCTTGTGACAACTGTTGGCGAAGATGATGGCACGAATGTGAAGTATAGTGCCCAAACACCTGGGTTTAGCTTCTTTGCTATTGCAGAGAAAGGAGCTGCGTCGGGTGCAGCAGTAGCTGAGCCGACAGGAACAACGGCGACTGGTGCGTCAACTACGGATACTCAACCAACGGGCACAGGAACAACTGCGGGCAGTGATGTTATGGTTAAAGAAACCGGCGGCGGTTCAGCACTCTGGTGGGTCGTGGCAGTTGTTGTAGTAGTAGCAGCAGTTGTGTACTTCGTCAGAAGAAGAAAAGCGTAAGGCTTTTTTATTTATTTTTTCTTTTGATTCTTAAAACTCTTTTTTGATTGGTTCTACAGGTTAATTTTTGCATTCTGCAAATCTTCTTGCCACTTCTTATTTCTTGGCTGTTGTGCTGCTGCAATAGAATATTGCTCAATAGCCTCTTTGAGCTTATCTTGTTTTTCGTACACTACACCAAGATTGTGATGTGCACGAGCTTCATTCGGATAATCAGCAAGAACTTTTATGAGTAGCAATTCTGCTTTTTCCAACTCTCCGCTTTTTTCGTAATATGCAGCCAAATTTATTTGTGCTTTTATGCTTGGTCCTAGCTCTACTGCTGCTCTACTGCTGCTTATGGCATTGTCAAGCTCGTGCATCTGTGCATAACTAATGCTCATGCTGATAAGAGCGTCTTGGTAATTTGGCATGATCTCTAATGCTTTGCTGAACGATTTGAGTGCTTCTATTGGTTGCTTGATGGCGTTCTGCATAACACCAGCACCATATGCTGCTTCTGCAAATCTGGGGTTGAGGCTGAATGCCTTCTCAAACTGAATGAGCGCCTGCTTGTGCTCGCCAAGCACACGAAGAATTGTGCCCATTTCATGATATGCACGCGCGTTTGATGGTTCGTTTTTTATTTTTGCTGCACAGAGTGTTTTATATTGCTCTAATTTCTTTTTTTCCCTTTCTGGCGTGCATTTTTCTTTCAAATGATGTATTGGAATGGGGAGCAGCTCGATTTTTCCGCCTGCTTTCCTTATGGATGGCTCTATTAGCTCGTGAACCTCGCCAACAAATCTTATGTTTTTATTTCTGAATAAACGGCAGATCAAAGATTCAGACCAGCCATAAAACTCTTGGCTTTCTTTGTATGCGTCTGGTTTTCCTATGAGATCCTCGCGCTGGGTGTCATTTGTATAATTGCGCTGGACTATGGAAAAACCCATTACTGCGCTGTCAGCATCCATTGCGTTCCTTAGTATCTTAAAATCGTTAGGTGCGATCCGCTCATCGGCATCAAGAACAAGAATCCAGTCGCCTGTTGCACGCTTCAGCGATTCATTTCGAGCCTCAGCGAAGCTGTTATTCCACTGAAAATCGAAGATTTTTGTCGTGAACTGTGATGATATCAGCTTTGTGTTGTCTTTGCTACCGGTGTCTATGATGATAATCTCATCTACAAGCTCTCTAACGCTTTGGAGGCATTCCTCTATGAAATCCTGCTCATCCTTTACTATCATGCACAACGATAGCTTTGGCATGACTACTTTTTGACGGTACTTCTATAAGAAAGTTTGCTGGCTTTTGACATTTATACCATGAAAATGGCAGCAGACGGCGTTTTATTTCGATGACGTTCCTGCTTTTATCTAGGAAAAAAAGATCGATCGGAAAGAACACAAACCAATTATGAATAAGTATACGCCTTGGGCTTTTGAACGGGAATAACAGTGTTTTTGGCTTTGAAAACATCAATCCATGGACTTGGGACCAAGTGGAGGTGCAGACTTTGTCGATTGCTATTTTGTATTTTTTTCCATCTTTCTCGATGTTCATCAACTTCATGTGTTTATCATAATATTTAAATACTTATATTATATCTTTCTTATCAAAAAGGTGATATCTTTGAGCTATCGTGATGCACGTCTTGCGGTTCGTGGTGCTGTACAGCCTGTGAGTACTCGACGGTTATCATCTCAGCAACAGGTAACTCAACGGCAGCAGACAGATGCTCGCGGTGCATTTATTCATGTTCTCAAACGCTCTATCAGTGATGTCAATATTCCTCTTGCGCTGCCTGCTCCTGTCGAGAAGAAAACGTCGTTATATGTTTCAAAATATTCAGACTTTACACGGCAATTTGCTGGTGCGCTAAGAGACTCACAGAAGACTGTTCCTGCTCCGTCGTCTGTGGCTATTCCTCTAAACAAACGAAACACGCAGACTCATGAACGTTTAACTGCAGCATTACAATCGTCGCTCAATCGAGTGAGTCGTGCACCCATTGTGCTGAGCACTAATTATATGCGACCAGTGAAAGAGCACACATCAGAAAGTGATGCTGAGCTTAAGCAGGCAATGAAATCACTTTTTGGGGAACAATCAGTTTTTGTATCGCGGGCGAATGTTTCTGCGACAAAGCCTGCTGTACCATTCTGGCAGCGGACGTTTGAACTGCGGCCATTTGCTTTCATTGAAAATCTTTTTAGCTCTCAGAATCTTCAGCGACGCTCGCTCATCATACAACAGCTCAAAGAGGTCCACTATGGCAAAAACAATAGGAATAATCTCAATTAAAGGCGGTGTAGGCAAAACGACCAGCACCATCAATATAGGTGCTGCGCTTGCAGAGCTCGGCAGGAAAGTGCTGCTGGTTGATGCTGATTTCACGTCGCCTAATCTAGCACTTCATTTTGGCATTGTTGCACCGCAAAAGACGCTGCATCATGTGTTCCAAGGCAAAATCAGTGCGCAGGAAGCGATTCAATCGTATCATGAAAATCTTGATATCCTGCCCTGTTCTGTGATTACAGAGAAAGTTCATCCTGGGCTGCTGAAAGAAAAAATCCAATCGGTTCGCAAATTTTATGATTTTATTTTAATTGATGCAGCGCCAACGCTGAATGATGTGATGCTCTCGACGATTCTTGCAAGTGATCAGTTATTGGTCATTACGAGTCCAGACTATCCGACGTTAAATGCAACACTGCATGCGGTGCGTGTTGCACAGCAACAGAAAACTCCTATTGTTGGTTTGGTTGTGAATAAAGTTCGTGGCAAGCGATTTGAGCTGAGCCGCAGCGAAATCGAGGATGCTGCAGGCGTGCCAGTGATTGGCTCTGTATCTGATGATGTGAATGTGCCTGCGAGTGTTGCGGAGACACGGCCAGCAGTTCATTTCAAGCCGCGAGCACAATCATCTGCTATGTATCGCAAGGTTGCCCAGCAGCTTGCGGGTGTTGAAGAGCAGCCTGGATTGATCGATACAGTGAAGAGCTGGCTGAGAATTCGGTAATTCGGGGTTGGTGCGATGCTCAGAGCTTCTGGCACCTCCTCGGATGCTCGGAGGCATTCGCTTAGCGTTTACTGCCGCTCGGATAGTAGCTACTCATGCTTCGTATCGAGACGTACTGGTCGATTTCTTGATGTCCAATTAACTTTACTGTTTTCATCTTACATTGAATGAAATCGATTCCAGCGTGCTAAGAACAGCGTGCTCTTGCACCTCGCTCGGCACAGCCTCGGAGGAATCACAACTGCTTGCAACGCCTCGCTCGCATAAGTAGGCAGTAAAACATTTCGCACCAACCCCCGGTAATTCAAAACGTTTAAATACTCCACTCGTATCGTTCTGTTCGATAGACGAGTGATAGTGATGATATTAATGTGCTGAGCAACAAGTTCTGGCACATCAAAAAAATTGAGGTGCTGAGCGATGCGATCGCTGGCATCTCAAAATAAAAAAATATTTTGAGGTGATAAATATATGGCGCGACGACGTGTACAAAGGTTGCCGCAAGTTCCTTCATTTGGACCAATGAAACCATCAATTCAACAAATTGGCCATTGGGCGTTTCTTGTGGGTGCAATTATTGCAATTATAGGCGGGTTTTTTAACGATGTAGTAGGTGATACTGCGCTGCTGACTGCACTGTTTGTGCTTGGCGTGGTTGTTGGAGTGCTGAATGTCAAAGTTCAGGAGACATCAGAGTTTCTGTTGGCGACAATTGCACTGATATTGGCAGGCGTTGTCAATCTTGGCTTGATACCTTTCGTCGGTGTGTGGCTGCGCAATGTGCTGAGCAACATCGTTGTGTTTGTTGTTCCGGCGGCTGTTATTGTTGCACTCCGCTCAGTCTGGGTATTGGCGAATCGAGCGTAAGTTTTTTATTTTTTTTCATCTCTTTTGTTTTTGGCTTAAATGTTCCGATGTACCACCTGTTGTTTGTTTGATGGTTCTGTAGTTCAAATGAGTCTATGTTTATATAAACAGTATTTATCCACTCCCATAATTCCTTTGTTTTAGGATGAATCCATACTGAAATGATAAAAATTCCATTCTCTTCAAGGTACTCTTCGTATTTTTCCAAGATCTGATGTGCATCTGTATAATATAACACTTCGCTTAATATAATTACATTGAATCTCTTATTAGTCGTAAATTCTTCTGCTCTGAGACATTTAAAAATCACAGATTCTCTCTCTCTCTCTCTCTGCTTTCTCTAAAGCTGTTTTTGACATATCTAATCCAATATATTCCGTGAATTGAGCATACTTTGCAACCAGTGCTAATCCACATCCTACGTCTAATATCGTAGGCGATTTATGAAACCAGTTGCAGTAGAATCCAAGCAATGAGTATCTCAAGGATTCAGATATATCTTTCAAGTAATCCCATCTTCCCATTTCATACTGTTCATTCCAGACTTCCTTAGTATGCTTCATTGACTTCTTTATTGCAAGACTATTAAAAAATCTTCTGGCAAACCTTTATATTCCCTTCAATCGTCGCTTTTTTCATGAATGACATTCTCTGGGTCATTTTGCTGAGCATCACGCCTGTTGCTGAGCTGCGCGGAAGCATCCCTTATGGTATTTTTTCCACTGATATTTCTGTGTGGATTGTTGTTTTTGTTGCTGTTATCTTTAACATTCTTGTCGGGCCAGCCGTTTATCTCGTGCTTCAGTATGTTGTTGGGCAGTTTCTGCATATTGAAAAATTCAGAAAAGGATGGGAACATATTGTTCTGCGGTCGCAGAAAAAGCTTGAGCCGTTGATTCAAAAATATGGTGTACTAGGCATGGCAGTCTTTATTGGCATTCCATTGCCTGGGACGGGTGTGTATACCGCTGCCATTGGCGCGTATGCGCTCGGCTATCGGCTGCGACAGGTTGTTGCTGCGTCGATTATTGGTGTTGTGGCTGCTGCGACCATTGTTACTGCGGTAAGCCTGTTTGGCCAGGGTGTGTGGACGAGGTTATTTTTATGATCACTCAGAATGAGCTGCGGCGTAAAGTTGTTCATATCAGCCTTGGTACTGCGCTGTCGCTGCTCTATGGAATGGGCATATTGACTCGTGGGCGATTTCTTGTTCTTTTGGGACTGGTTATTTTTATGTTTCTTTTGTATCTTGTCTGGAATATTCCTGTGCTGCATCAGTTCATGCTGCTTGTTGAACGAGAAGAAGATATGAAGTCGTTTCCGGGCATTGGCGCAATCTTTTTTGTTGCAGGATTTACGCTTGCTGCATGGCTGTTCCCTCAGGATGCTGCACTTGCGGCAATGCTGATATTGTCGTGGGCGGACGGTGTTTCGGTTGTTGCGGGAGCGTTTGGACGTGTTCCTTATGTCAATCCAAAGAAAAATTGGGAAGGAATCATCGCTGGGATTTTTGCTGGCGGTGCAGCCGCACTTGTAGCTGTGCCTGCCATTGAATCTTTTTTGGCTGCAGCACTTGCGATGCTGGTTGAAGGCTTTGATGTGACGATTGCTGGCTGGCGCGTCAGTGACAACATTACCGTGCCGTTGATTAGTGGAACGGTGATTGTGGGGCTGAGGGCGCTTATTTAAATTGCTGATAGAATGTATGTATGTGTTATCTTCGTGCACGTGAATTTGCTCTCTTTCTATACACATAGAACAAGCCAATGTAGATAAGCGTCGTGTCGATGGCAACGACGTACTTGATGATTAACGGCAATTGGATAATTAATACGGCATAGAAGAGTGCTATAATGTTTGCAATCAAATAAATGATGAAGAGCATCAAGCTCACACCATTTGTGTCTTTGAGGCGTATTGTCTTTATTATCTGCGGAATTACCATAATTGAGAATAAAACTGTTGCTGTCCAGCCGAGAATTTGTGTTATATCCATTTTATGCGGCGGATGAGCGGTGTTTTATATGTGTTGTGTGAAAAAAACAGAAAAAAAACTAAATAAACAATGGTGCAAGCACGAGTGTAATCGTAGCCAACAGTTTAATCAACACGTGCAATGATGGTCCAGCGGTATCTTTCATGGGATCGCCCACTGTATCTCCAACAACCGCTGCTTTGTGGGCTTCGCTGCCTTTGCCGCCTAGTGCACCTGTTTCAATGTATTTTTTTGCATTGTCCCATGCGCCACCCGCATTGTTGAGCAGCAGCGCCATTAATATGCCGGTAATTGTGCCGACCATCAGAAATGCTGCAAGCGCTTCTGCACGGAGCAGCAAGCCCACAATAATTGGAAAGACAACTGCGAGCACGCCGGGCAATATCATGTTCTTCAATGCGCCTCGTGTTGTAATATCGACACATCTGGCGTAGTCTGGCTTCACTGTTCCTGCCATAATTCCCTTGTTCTGGAATTGCCTGCGGACTTCTTGAATCACATAGCCTGCTGTTTTGCCGACTGCACGTATTGCGAATGCGCTAAACACAAACACAAGCATGCCGCCGAGCATTGCACCGATAAAAACGGGAATCTTTGCAATGTCAACAACCTGAAACACTTTACCGGTAAGCTTTGTTACCTCATCAAGATATGCCGAGAATAACAAGAATGCAGCAAGTGCTGCACTGCCAATTGCGTATCCCTTTGTCAACGCTTTTGTAGTGTTGCCGACTGCATCTAATCGGTCTGTGCGCTTGCGGACTGCCGCTGGAGCATTTGACATTTCAACTATTCCGCCTGCGTTATCTGTAATCGGTCCAAATGTGTCCATTGCAAGCACGTACGCAGCGGTTGCAAGCATGCCCATCGTTGCGATTGCTGTGCCATACAAGCCGCCATGTGGGACGCCACTCACGGTGCCGAATGTGTATGACAGGAAGAGAGCGAGGCTGATAACGATAACTGGAAGACCTGTGGTCTCAAGACCAACTGCCAATCCTGCAATAATGTTTGTTGCTGGACCTGTCTTTGATGCTTCTGCAATCTCTTTGACCGGACGATATTTGTACTCGGTGTAATACTGCGTTATGTAGACGAATGCCAAGCTTGTCGCAATGCCCACAATGCCTGCCCAGAAAAACCAGATGTTGTCAAGCATCAGCTTTGTTGCAATGTAAAACCCTATGATTGAGAGAATGATGGTCACCATGTAGCCACGGTTCAATGCTTTCATTGGGTCTTCTGTTTCTTTTGGAATAACAGCCATGATTCCTATAGCTGATGCAATAATGCCAAATGCACGTGCGACGAGCGGGAATAACACGCCTGCGACGCCAAACACTGGATATAATGCGACACCGAGAATCATTGCACCAATGTTTTCAGCGGCAGTACTTTCGAAAATATCTGCGCCTCTGCCTGCACAGTCGCCAACATTATCACCGACTAAATCTGCAATGACAGCAGGATTTCTTGGATCGTCTTCTGGAATGCCAGCTTCAACTTTGCCGACCAAATCTGCGCCGACGTCGGCTGCTTTGGTGTAAATGCCGCCACCGAGCTGTGCGAACAATGCTACAAATGATGCACCAAAACCAAATCCGACAATGAGGAATGGTGTTTCTTTAGGATCTGCACCGAAGAGATAAAATAAACCTGCAACGCCGAGCAACGAGAGTGCGACGACTAAAAAGCCTGAGACTGCGCCGCCCCGCAATGCGATGGTTAATGCTTTACTCATGCTTGTTTTTGCTGCTGCTGCTGTTCTCAAATTTGCGCGAACAGAAATAGCCATACCAACAATGCCTGAGATCGCTGAAAGCAATGCGCCGACAACAAATGCAATGGTTGTGTATATAGCGAGGTTTAATTGATCGAATGAAACATACATCACAAACAAAACTGCTGCTGCAACCACTGCGAGCATCGCTATTGTTTTATATTGGCGCTTGATAAATGCTTCTGCGCCTTCCTTAATTGCTGCGGCAACAGTCTTCATCTGTTCATTTCCTGTGTCCTGGGACATCACGTTGCGTGCAAGCCAGTATGAAAATACTAATGCTAGAACACTTACAATAAACACAAACGGTAATGCGAATGTTTCAAATGCCATGATAATACCCCCCACACTTTTTAGATGGTTTTCTCTTTAGATTTATAAAGCTTGTGTGGGTGTTGTGAGAACTCGTATACTCCTAAAATTCTCTATCATCTCTTGTGAACCCATGCTTCGATGTTCCGCCCAAATTCAAGCAGTCTCTCGTATAACTTAGAATTGCGGAGTGTTATAATCTCTCGTTTCATTTGTTCAAATCCTATCAAATATCTTTTTCAGAGGTCTAATCATGATACTTTTTTCTCCAATAAGTTCTTTTAATCGAATTGCACAATTTGCTCTCTCTTTAAGCGACATTTTTGGCATATGCGCCAATCGAATAATCTTGATACCCTCTATAGGCTCAGAAATTTCAATTGTATCGGCATCAATTACATTTTTGACATTTCTTTTTAAAAATTTATTCATGTGCCACACCTATTATTTCATTAATGTTCTTGTTATCACAGTATACCTCTGCAATGAGAATTTCCTTCCTCTCAGGTGCAGTTCTTCTTAAATTTAGTATTATTATCTCTCTTTTTACGATAGGCATGGTAAATTTTCCTACTTTTTTTCGTTCAACAACATCAAATTCTTCGAGCATCGACAAATCCCTATCTACTGCTTGTTTAGTCCTTTTTGACAACTCTGATAGTTCCTTTATTGATTTTGGATTGTGTAGATTTATCAGGTCTATTAATTCGATTCTCTTCTTAGTAAATATGTTTAGTGTTGCATCGAAATCTGCAATTAAAGCATTGTTCGGAACATCGATTCTTTCATTTATGATATCATCTACAAGTTCCTTAATCTCTTCTGCTTTCTCATTCAAGTCCTGTCTTCTCGTTTTTAGATTTTTGTTTTTTGGTTTCATTTTTTCTGTTCAAGGTTTCTATTCGTTTTTTTTTTGAATGTCATTTTGTATCTTTTGTAGCTTTGTATTATTTCGTCGACATAGTGGTTGAAAATCATCTGAAGCGACCATCCTTCTTTGTTCGTTATGGGTATTGGCCGCCCTTTTATGGTAATCATTAAATGTTGACTATCTATATAAATCTTTCTACTCTTGTAAAAATTCTTGTATCTCTTCTCCCTCTTCGATAAATAAACATGTGTCGTACAAGCAATACAGGTCTGCTCATTTAATAATTTCAGGTTTCACTTTTTTTATAGAAATTTCTTAGGGTCTCTATCGATAGAATAAATAGTCCTGAATAGAATAAACATAATATGGAGTCATAGAGATAAATCAAATTAGTTTGTGCTAAATACACAGTTCCGCGAGGTTGCAATACAGCTCCTGAATAATCTTTTAGAAATGATCTTGTTATGACCAAGCTTGAATCAAAAAACCAGAATGGTTTTATAGTGTTGTTCACTCTCCTAAAACAAGCTTCTGATTTACCAATCGTTTTCTCATTATTTATGATGCGAGCGACCTCCTTAATCTTGTTGTTATAGCTCGCTGTAACAATCAAATCGCTTCGAAGTAAAGCAGGACTTATCTGACTTCCTTCATCACGAAAACATACGTAGAAATAATCTAATCTCTGCCTAAGCGACTTCGCGACTGCTTCAACAGTATCAATCTGAATTTTATCTGGACTCAATTGGTAAGTAACCACTTGAGTCACTTTACCATCTACTGTTGTATCATTAAATCGATATTCTTTTGATATCGAATCAAGTCGTACATATTCCTCCTTGTCTATCGTTAAAAAAAAAAATGAAGTAGCAAGAATACAGATCATCGTTAATCTCATCAACTTCTTTTTTCGTGGAGTATAATTCAAATGCTTTTCCTCTATTTTTAGATAAAATGCGTCGGCCGGGAATTTCTGAGCTTTTTGAAGCGTCTTTCGAACCCGGACACGCGCCTTGGAAGGGCGCAGTCATAGCCATTAGACCACCGACGCATTATGTGCGAAAAGTTGTGGCTGATTTATAAAAGTAGCGCGAT
>DATDXM010000026.1:0-17443 GCA_035289325.1 Candidatus Nanoarchaeia archaeon | reverse complement strand
CTTCATTTCTGGATCTTTTATCTCGCCATCAAGCTGCGTTTTCTCGCAGTCATAGCAGATGGGAAATTTGTTGCGCCATGTGACAGAGACATAATTTTTTCTGCATCGTGTGCATTTTTGTTTATAGCGAACAGCCATGATATTGAGAATGTTGCTGAGTTTATAAGATTTAGTACTCTCTTAGACTCCCATTATGGTAGATGATACGCTGAGCGAAATCGCCATCAGCGCTTGTGTTTTGTCGAGATGGACGTGAACGAGGAACAGCCACAGCTCGAAATGCGCTCCGAAGCAGTCAGCTCTTCACGAGAGCCACCAAAACGAAAGAATGCGTATGCACGATGGGACAACAGAAAAGTAGGAGGTATAAAATGTGCTCAATTAGGCGTGCCCCGCCAGCCATCCCAAGGATCCATGTGCTGGCTAAAATCAATATGCGGCAGCTTGACGAGCACTTTCGATCCGTCGTTTCGCACGAATTCAAGCTCGTGCAAATCACGGTCGATTGCAGATTTTATCCGCTCCATTATTTCTGTATCTGTAATATCAAGGCATTCTAATCCAAAAAGAATTTTCAGGGACATTATGCCCCCTCATACCCATCCATAAAGCCAATTTCTTCAGCGCTGAGCTCATCATCATCAATCATCACAATGCGCGCATCTTCCGTGTAGAAATCTTCCTCATCTGCCCAGTCTTTTACCTGCTCTGGCTTTTTTACTTCATGCATTTTCATTTTAACCACCCTCTGTCCACAAAGGAGCACTTTATGGAGTTGAACGTAGAGGGAGTGATGAAACATATATAATCTCTGGTTATAATATATAAAGGATATAAACACGCTGAAATCATTATAAAAAAGCAAAATTTATATATAAGAATCTTCATTTTAATAAAATATGAGGAGAAAGGTTATTCAAATAGCAGATTCGACACAGCTTATTTCTTTGCCGCGCAAATGGGCGCAGAAGCACGGGATAAAGAAAGGTGATGAGATAGAAGTAACGGAGCAGGGAAACAAGCTCCTTATCAGCACACAGAGCACACCTAATCTCGGCATGGTTGAAGTTGATGTTACCGGCTTGGACAGGGATTCGATTATGTTCTTTCTGCGCGCGCTCTATAAAGATGGCTATGATGAGATTAAAATCAACTTTAAGCAGCCAACGTGTGAAAATATAAGAGATAACACAAATGAGAATGTGATGCAGGTCATTCAGCACGAGCTCTCTCGCTTGAATGGAATGGAGATATTCACGCAGAGGGAGAACCACTGTATTATACGGACAATCTCTGAAGATACCACAAAAGTATTTGATACGATGCTCAGGCGAATCTTTTTACTCGTAGCTGAAACAGTGGGGGATTTAGTTGAGGGTTACGAAAAAGGAAATACCGCGCTCCTTCAGACAATCCAAAACAAGCATGACACAATCACAATGTTTGTAAGCTATTCTCAGCGCCTCTTGAACAAGATTGGTACGCAGGAATATAGAAAGAATAACGCACTTTATCACATTCTTGAAATGATCGACACGATGATGGATCTTGTAAAATACAATGCACGAGATATACTAAAAAATAAGTTGAAGGCATCGCGTGAAGGGTTGGAAATCTATAAAGAGATTCATAGCTCGTTTAATATCTATTATGACCTTCATTATAATTTTTCGATGAAAAAAATGTACGAAATTAACAGAAAGCGGTATGCTATCCTTGATAAGATACAAAGGGCACATAAGAAAATTTCAAAAGAAGAGCTAGGAATTCTTGTAAATATGGAGCAGATGCTTGAATACGTATTGAATATGGTGAACACAAGGGTTTCTTTGGAATATTAGCCTTCTTTAGGATGTAATTTTAGGTATGTTTGAGCGGCTGTCAGCATCAATTCAGGGATCTGCTGTGCCCTGCTCGCTGAGATATAATTCAGGTAGGGCAAAACACCGCCCAAGTTCTTTGGATCCAGCATGACATCATTCATTTCACCGCACATGCCGAAGGAGAGTTCTATGCCTCTTTCTTTTGCCACTCTTGATAGATGCTTAGCAACAGTCATGATAAAGCTCACGGGGCCTCGGCTCAACAGCGGTCTTTTGCCATAACTATCAAATGAAATGCCTTGGCCAGTTCGGTCATGCCCGCCGAGAAGTGTTAATAGGTCGTTTGTACCGAACGCAAAATCTCTGACGCCCAAATCAAGGAAACCTGCAATGCTGTCGGGAAGGCAAGCCTGAGGCACTTCTAATGTCACCCCGAGTTTGCAATGTACAGTGCCACCATAATCTTCTTTGTTTATCGCTGCCGCCATATCTTTAACTTTTCGAACTTTTTCAGGGCTATTAGCAAACGGGATAAAGATACGCATATCAGGGTTATAACCTGTTTTTTCAACATGAGCATAGGCTTGGAATAGTGCACTGAGCTGTGCCTGATATATTGTTGGCCATACGTCCACAAGCTGAGCCCCTCTGTAATTGAAAGTTTTTTCTCTTATTGATTTTTTTAGCCCATCAGCACTTGCATGGTGTTCTGCAATGTTTTTTTCCACAATGGCAATGTCTTCCTCTGTAAAAATTTCATGCAAAGGAGGTGGATCAAGCAATCGAATCTGTGTTCTATTATTCATCTGAGCAGATAAGATGTCATAGGCAGCGCTTTGCTGAAGATCTCTAAACCTACCAATTGCGTACTGCGTCGCGCTATCATTACCTGGTGAAAGGCACACTGCCATCAGTTCGCCATATGCCAGCAATCCTTCTTCGCTCGCCTTTACTAAGCCCTCCGTTCGAACAAGTCCAACAGACGGCACTCCCCACTCTCGGGCTCTCTCGATATGGCGGAGAGTGTCAGCATTTACCATCATATCTAAACCTAATCGACTCAACAGTGCACGAGAAGCAAGAACAGTCCTCCTATAAAATTCAAGTTTTTGGTCATCATTCTGCGTCCCGTGAAGCACTTGTGGAGTATATAATGGGTCTTCAGTTGCATATCTTCCTCGAAATACTTTTCCAGTTCCGCCATCAAATGATAATTCACCCTTCAAGAGAGCTTCCGGAAAGTCTCGTTCACACCGAACCATAGGAATGCCTCTGCGCTGGAGGTCAATGGTAAGGTGATTTTCACGCGATACCTGTTCTGTCAGGATGCCATCCATTGCACTTGCAAGCTTGAATCCTTCGAGATTGCCAGCGACGTCTGATAAATCACGGGTATAAAGCAACACTTTTTCACCCGCTCGCTTCGCCTTGATAGCTCTTGTAATATTAGTAAATATCTTGCCGCTTGCAGCACCGGGCGATATGGGTGCTCCAGAATAAACTGTTTCTGGCTCTTGGTTGCTAAAAACAAAGCGGTGCGATAAGAGCGCCGTCAATTCACGAGGATCTGCGTCGAGAATTTCTTTTCGTGTTACACCATGAACAGTAGCTACCTGCCGCTCAGCATCATCGACTTTGATTCCAGCGCGATGCCTTTCGTACACATTATTCCACGCATGAATAAGCGCCTTTTCAAGAACAGGCTCGACGGGATATCGCTCTAGTTTCATTGAAGCTCCATTGGTCTGCAGCCCGCCAATATCTCGTTCAGCTCTTTCTGGAACTAGATTAGTAGAGTCATATCCCACAATCATTGATGTGTGCGGTGCTTCTTCGCGCAACGCACGTACAAGGCCTAAACCATTCTCATCCTGAACATCTACATAGATTATATTTGGCTTTATTTTCCTGATAGCACTGAGAATATCTCCAGGCTCAACCTGAGCAAGTGCAGTATATCCCTTGGCTATATTGGTATCAGTAATGTTGCTAAAGCCTGCGCTAACTGCAACCTCCTCAAGTTTTTGTGCACGCTGTCGAGGGCTAACAAAAAACACAGATGGAACTCGTCTGCGTGATTCCGCTCTCGCTGCATCTGGCGTATACTCCTCTTGAGAGATGGCACTATTTGCAATATGTGCTCCATGGAGCGCTGCAACAATGCGCTCGACATTATAGAAAAGCCCTCGATAATCTTCTTTGCTGGGACTTTGTCGAGCATCCTCACGCGTAATTATCTGTGCAACTTGTGGAGCGAGAACAACATCAAGCACTCCTGCCTCATGGAGCGCATCGAGAGGTACGCTACGTGAACGGGCTGAACGCAGGAATTGTTGGCCCCATACATAAATAATAGGCTGCCGCACTTTATACTTATTTACAGTGTCAAAAAAAGCGCGTGCGGAATCAGCACTTTCATCGTTATCAACAATTCCATCGACATAGAGCAGTACGCCTTTCGGTTTTTTTGCAGCATACAATTCGAATTCTTTTATGTTCTGAGGATGAAAGCGAAAATAGGTAGACGCACCATACAGTAAGTCTGTGGTACACTGTGCATGCTTGCCAATGCCACTCATCACTTGAACAGGGAACCTGTCAAGCGCAGATGCCCATGCTTTCGCAAGAAGGAGAGAAGTGTTTTGAGCAGTTTGATAAGCAGGTATAGTTTGATAGGCGGGTATATAATGAGAACCAGGATAAAAAAATCGGCTGTTTTCACCAGGTTTTGAGAGTACCATAAATTGCGGTTGCAACCCCTCTGGCACGCTCTGCGAATCAAGATGCCGTAACATTTTTTTCATCCATCGCGGGGCACGCTTAAGTGCTCCACCGCTCCGTACAAGATGTACTGAATGAAGGCCTTCAGAAGCGTTGCTATTTTGGAAGTCATTAAATTCCCGATTATTACGTATCGGGACATTTTCTGTGATTGACTCCAAAGTCCGAACAACACCCGGATCTACACGCATTTGCGAGAGACTCAAAACACCAACAGGCACTCTACCAATTTCCCTGCAGAGCAATCCTAGATCATTAACGCCGCGCCGTGTATCAGTCAAAAGAAATGTTGTCTCTTCAGGGAAATCAGTCAAAAAAGTTCTATCCTGTAAAAATGCTCGTAGTCCTGTCATGTGCATTCAACTGTGTAAAGTCACCATGAGGTGATTTACCATCGCTTGTTATATTTTGATTTTAAACCCACTCTCAAGTAACAACTCAATGAATCATTTATAAACATTTCTCAAATAGTGTGCATAAATGAACGTATCGTCCGCTCAAAGATAGTTAGGCGGTTCGCACATTTATTCATTATTATATAAAATTTATAATTTGGATGATAAGCGGTCAGCCTTTCTTCACTGCAAACTCTTCAATCATCAATCTTCCTTTGCTGGCTTTGATTGAATAATCCTTGTCTTCAGAAAATCCTGTTATCTTTGTCACAATGTCCGGCAGAAGAATTCGCTCGCCCCTGAATGTTAAGTTTGTAATCAGCTCATTGCTCTTGCCAATAATCTTCTTTGTTTCTTTATTATTTTTTCCGCCGAGAAATTTTTTTGTTTCGTCGTGCAGGAATACAGCAATTTTCTCTGCAACATTAATTTTTGATGCGGCAGTTATTCCTTGCAGCCCAGGTGATATGTTTGCTTCGATAACTAATGGCCCCCGAGGACCGCGCAGCAGATCAACGCCACAGATATGCGCGCCCAACGCTTTTGCTGTTTGTACCGCAATGCGCTTTTCATCTGGATTTAACACATACTGCTTTGCTTTTCCACCTGCATGGATATTTGCACGGTTCTCGCCTCGTTGTGCAACACGCATCATGCTTGCTGCAACTGTATCGCCGACAACAAGCGCACGAATGTCGACATCACCGCTGTCAATGTATTCCTGAATCAAAAAAGGCTGCTTCAATGCACCAATCGCATCAAGCACAGAACTTGCACTCGACTGACTTTCTGCAATCATTACCCCTTTGCCTTGTGTGCCTTCGGGAAATTTCATCATCACAGGATACTGCAGCTGTTTCAGCAGCTCTTTTGCCTCGTCTGTGCCGGCAACGACATACGTCCGCGGCATCGGGATATTATGGCGCTGCAGCGCAAGGTGTGTCAATATCTTATTGTGAACGACAGAGAATGCACGCGGTTCCAAGGGCATGTAACATTTGTCCTGCAACAAGCTGCTGATTGCGTGGAGCAGATTAGCGTACCGAAAAGAGCCTTTGATATACACACAATCATAGTCTGCAAGGCGCTCGCCTTTGTAATATACGCCTGCTTCAGGGCCAAGCTTTGCGTCAACATCTTTCAGGCTGAGCGAGTCAACGTGCGTAAAGTATTTCTTCATTGCCTCTGCAGTCCATTGTGAGCTTAGGCTGCCTAAGGATATCAGTGCTGCTTTCATTTGAGTGGATCAATAAGAAATTTCCCCTTCTTAAGAATGTTTTGCCCGATAAGAACAGGATAGGTCATATGCGAGCGATGAGCGAGAGTAAAGCTGCCAGTGATTGTTTTGTTTTTCAGCACGATGGTAGCTCGAACAAGAGGGCGAAGCTGGCTTCCATGAGCAGAGCGAATGCGCTTTTTTACCAGCATTGTGCTTAGATGAAGTTTTTCTGCAAGGCTGCTATCGATGGAACTGGTCGTTGCACCGCTGTCGATGCGTGCTTTCAATCGTTTTTTGCTGCCGAAAAAGGTGATGCTTTCAACAAGGCCAAGGACTGAACGTTTCATCTCTCTGCGAATAGTTTTTGCTCTTTTAAATGTTGCGGGTGTGCGGCGGCATTTTTCTCACGCAACGTTTAAATACCATCCTCGTTAACCCGCCCTTATCAACATAATTAGGGGGACACTATGGGAAATCAGCAAATTCAACCAATATTTATCTTACCAGAAGACACGCAGCGCACTACGGGCAGGGATGCACAGCGCATGAACATCATGGCTGCAAAAGCAGTTGCACAGACTGTACGAACAACACTTGGACCAAAAGGAATGGACAAAATGATCGTCGACAGTTTAGGCGATGTCACTGTAACCAATGATGGTGTCACAATTCTTGAAGAGATGAAAATTGAGCATCCTGCAGCCAAAATGGTTGTTGAAGTTGCGAAATCGCAGGAAGACCAAGTTGGGGATGGAACAACAACCGCAGTCGTGATTGCAGGCGAATTGCTGAAGAAAGCTGAAGACCTTTTGGATCAGGACATTCATCCAACCGTGATTGCACGCGGCTATCGCCAAGCACAAGAAAAAGCACAGGAATTTTTACAGGAGATGGCAGAAAATATTACACTGAATGATACGCCAACACTGAGAAATATTGCAATTACTGCAATGACGGGCAAGGGTGCAGAAGCATCAAAAGAGCATCTTGCAGATCTTGTTGTCAAAGCGGTATCAAGCGTCCTTGTACAGGAAGGAAATATGATTCATCTCGACAAAGAAGACATTAAAATTGAGAAGCGCGTCGGTGGAACAGCAGCTGAAAGCGAATTAATTGAAGGCATTGTGCTGGATAAAGAACGAGTTCATAGCTCGATGCCCAGAAACGTACTCAATGCGAAAGTTGCATTGCTTGACGCTGCATTAGAAATAAAAAATACTGAGATAGATGCAAAAATACAGATATCTGATCCGTCACAGATTGAAGGCTTTCTTGAACAAGAAGAAAAGCATTTGCGAAAGATGGTTGCACAAGTACAAGCAACAGGCGCGACAACATTATTCTGCCAGAAAGGAATTGATGACATGGCGCAGCATTTCCTGGCGAAAGCAGGCATTTTTGCATCACGCCGCGTGTCAAAAGACGACATGGAGAAATTGTCGCGAGCGACGGGCGCAAACATTGTAAGCAACTTAAATGACTTATCAAAAGACGATCTTGGATTTGCAGGTGTTGTCCGAGAAGAAAGAATTGGCGACGAAGAGATGGTTTTTGTTGAGAAATGCAAGAATCCAAAAGCTGTCACGATACTTGTTCGCGGCGGCACCGATCATGTTGTTGATGAAGTTAAACGCGCATTGACTGATGCAGTTGGTGATGTGATCGCGGCAATCAAAGTCGGTAAAGCAGTTGGCGGCGCAGGTGCTGTCGAAACAGAGCTTGTGCAGCGGCTGTTAAAATTTTCGTCAACATTGAAAGGGCGCGAGCAGCTTGCTGTTCGTGCATTTGCAGAAGCACTTGAAAGTATCCCACGAACGCTTGCGGAAAATGCAGGATTAGACCCTATTGATGTCATGACAAAATTGCATGCGGCACATGAAGAAAAGAAGAAGTGGGCAGGCATTGATGTTTTTACCGGCGAAGTTATTGATGCATGGAAAGACGGCGTCATCGAGCCGCTCAAAATAAAGACGCATGCAATCGGCAGTGCTGCAGAAGTTGCAGAGATGATATTGCGCATCGATGATGTCATCGCAGGCGGTGGAAAAAGCAGGCCGCAGATGCCGCCCCAAGGTATGGGAATGGATATGTAGAGGGGTTAGTACCAGTCAAAAATTTTAAACGCCCAGATACACATTACTTTATTACTTTTTATTAAAAATATTTTTGTCATAATAAATTACCGAAAGAGAATAAATTATAACAGATAAAACAACAGAAAGCCAAAAATCAAGAAGCGATGCAAAGAACAGAAAGAACAAAAATGTGCAAAATGAGAGGGCTACTTTAAAAGTAGTCATATCTTTTTCTTCTTGAGTCTTGTGATATTCTACATAATTCGTGATTATACGATAATTCGTGGTACCATGAATGTTTTGTTTGCATGAGGGACAAACAGCTGGAATCTTAGGATGGAGTTAAGCCATTTAGAATATTTGTTGCCGTATTAGATAGGACGAAGAAAATACAAACAAGTAAGTATATAAATTACTTTTACTTCCCAGCAAGAGTTCCGAAATAGGTTAATTTATAAAAAGAGAGAAACGGTGATGAAAAATGATAAAAGAGATTCAAATAAAAACTATTGATGAGCTACCCACGCATCAAAAGGAAGCCTTAAAGTTGGAGTTGGGTGTTAATAGATTTAACCTCTTAAATACTCTTAATGTTTTGGTGGAATTAAGGGTTTTAAATTCCGTACCTCACGTTGATTCGAAAATTAGAATAATAACTGGGACATTTGCTGATAGTATTTTAAATGATGTTAATGGAGGGGGTAAAATAGGGGATGTTTTTGATTATTAATCTCCTCTTCTTTTCTTAATGAAATATATCACTGATGATTCTCTTTTAAGGATTTTTTTAATCACGAGGAGAGTGCGAAAACTATTTTTTCATTCTTTCATAGGTTTGGTTATAAACTAATTATCGCTTCAAACATATATGGTAGATTGGGAAATAATCCGAAAGTAAAACAAAAACAAGAGACCCTTCTTCGATTAAAAAATATCCTGTGCCCATATGGGGATAATATTTATTCAGATTACACATTTGATGATGCAACAGCTAACCTCGTGAATCTTCATTCTAATCTCGAAGAAACTCATTACATAACCTCAAAACACCCGACTTATGGTACAGATGTCTCTAAAGAGATTATGAAACGTAAAAGCTTAATAGTAAGTAACCCTCAAAAATTTGTTGATATCATTAGTTATTCGGAACCTAAATTTATTGAATGGTACGAATCGTTAGAATTGCTCAAACTACAGCAGATGGATGGCGATGCTAAGAAAGCAACTGTCGAATCAATGACAAAACCGATTGAAAATAGATAAACTTAAAGTCCTCCATAATCCCCCTCAGCGCACCAGCCAAGTCATACCCCGAATACGCAACACACAAAATTCTAAACATTTATAAACCACCCACTTTTTTCCGACCCTATGACAACTGCGCTGGAAGTCAATCCCCATAAGCTTATCAAGAAGGTTGCAGAAGAGCTCAAAGAGAAGCAGCTTGTGCAGCCGCCGTTATGGTCAGCATTCGTGAAGACGGGAACACACGCCGACAGACCGCCTACAGACAAAGAATGGTGGTATGCACGGTCAGCAGCAGTGTTGCGCAGCGTCTATCGCCTTGGGCCAGTCGGAACAAGCAAGCTGCGCACGAAATATGGCGGGCGAAAAAACAGAGGATATAAGCCGGAGCATTTTTTCCGCGGCAGCGGATCAATCATACGAAAAGTGCTTCAGCAGCTTGAAAAATCAGGTTTAATTTCACAGGCTCAGCGCGGGACACATAAAGGTCGCGTGATGACCAAAAAAGGAAAATCATTTATTGACAAGATTGCAGCACAAATAGCAAAGAGTGCACAGAAACCCGTACAAGCTGAAGCGGTCTAATGGACGATATTTCAGCTATAAAACAGCGGAAGATTGAGCAATTACGCGCTC
Source organism: Candidatus Nanoarchaeia archaeon (assembly GCA_035289325.1). Taxonomy (GTDB): domain Archaea; phylum Nanobdellota; class Nanobdellia; order Woesearchaeales; family JAGLXL01; genus DATDXM01. The sequence continues at coordinate 7,269 of DATDXM010000026.1, read as the reverse complement.
ACATTGAGCAAAGCCAGCAGCAGCATGCGGAAATGCAGCAGGTTGCGCAGCTCGAAGAGGCAGTAAAAAAGTATTTTACTGCTGATGCATTGTCACGATACGGAAACCTGAAAGCAGCACATCCGGAACTTGCGCTACAAGTGCTTGCATTTATTGGCAGAGCGATCCAATCAGGCAAAGTACGCATGATTGATGATGAGATGCTGAAAGAGCTGCTGCGGCAGATGCAGCCAAAAGAGATAACGATCAAACGAAAATAATGAAAATGAGACTATTTTCATTATGCAAAAAATTCGGAGGAATTTTTAAGCATGACACGATGGATTCATAGCGCAAAGAAGAGAAGGCTAGCAAAGCGTGGACGACAAACACGATGGGCCCCATTCTGGACTGTATTGAAGAAGTACGGCAAAGGACGGCGTGTTCATCCTGCTCGGTTAACACACAAGAAGCGAAGCTGGCGACGAACAAAGACAAAGGCATAAAATGACAAAAATTGAGCGAGTTTACAATATCCCAATACGGAAGGAATGGCTTCGAGCACCTTCATATAAGCGCGCAAAGCGAGCGATTGATGCAGTTCGTGCATTTCTGAAAAAACACATGAAGTCAGAGAACGTTAAATTAGGAAGAATGCTCAACATGAACGTGTGGGAACGCGGCATTAAGAGGCCACCACACCATGTGAAGGTTACTGCGGTTAAATATGATGATGGATTAGTTCGCGCTGAATTAATTGGATATCCTGTTGAGGAAGCAAAGAAAGTAGAAAAGGCGAGTGGAAAGGAAGATAAGAAGGAAAAGGATAAAAAGGCTGACGTTGTTCCTCAGGAATCAGCTGAAAAGAAGAAAGCTGCAGAAACTGAGAAAAATGAACGTCAATGAATTTTTTCGTGATATCAAACTTTATTTTGGCAGCTTAAGCTTGTATGAAGAAATTGCTTGGGGGCTTGTTGGCATTGGATTTTTGATGATTATTATTTCACTGGTTTTGTTCTTTTAGTGTTACTTTTTAGTAGTTAAAATACAGAAATATTTATATACCCTTCTTGATAATAAGCTCAGTATGGACGAAACACAGCTTATTGAAGGTGGGAGAACGATGATACCGGTACTTCGAGAACTTGTACGACTGGCGGAGAACGGTAATGAAAAAGCAACTATAGATCATGCTTCAGATGTTGTAAGCCCACTTTATATTCGGAAGTTTAACGGTACTAAGCTTATCGATGCAACTGATCCAACACAGGACAGACCGGCAGTACTCCCCATGCTTGCAATGCATGTACTCAACTATGCACCTGGTGTATTTTTTGATACAGGCTATGAAGAGGACAAACCAGAGATTCGTGAACTTGCATTAACGGGTGCACGTACCTACCTCAGCAGAATGGAAAAAATTGTTGGCCAAGATAGCATAGAAAATGACCTTGCAGCGTAAGCATAAAAAAAAGAATTAAAAATTACATTTTTTTTCCGGAGAAATTGAAGAACTTCTCAATCGAGACATCGTTCGATGTGTATTTGCCATATCGAGGTGCTGATTGTGTTGTTTCACTTCGAACTTGCCCCTGTTGGCGAAGCTGCTGCTGTTCGGGCTGCGGCTCTGGCTTTGATTGAGGCGCCTGCTGCATGTGGACGACTTGCGCCTGCGTATGAATCTGCTTCCGCAATTCAACAAGCTCCTGTTCAAGCTGGAGAACCATCTTGCGCAACAGCTGCATCTCAGACTGCATCTTCTTACCCGCCATGTCAATCATCAGCTCAATCCGCTTCTGCATGAACAGGTCTTGACCTGCTGCCTGCTGAACGACTGCTGACTGCATAGGCTGTTGTTCGAGCTCCATCATCTACATCACCGATGTGCGAAAGTTTTCGCGGATGAACTGGACCATCATTTCGTTGCGCGCCAAGCTGTATGCATCAAGCGCAGCGTTAAGCAAGCCTTCTTTCATGCATCGCTCGCCAATCTTATTGAGCAGTTCCGTATTGTTCGTCAGCTGGCATGCTTTGATTGCATAATTATACTGACCATCCCTGACACATGCATCAGCAAGATCATTCAACTTACTTCTGTCTGGAAGCACACTAAAGATCTCAAACGCATAATCAAGCTTGCCTTTTGAAAGGCATTCTTCACCAAGCTTTCGCAGCATCTCTTCAGAGTTAATTGCTTTAAATGCTTTAATTGCATTCGGGAAGCGACCATCCGTAAGACATCGCTGACCAAGAGATAACAAGTTTCGGTTGTCACCGCCAATCTTGTATGCTTCGATAGCATTATCGTATAAGCCCAGTTTTTCAAAATCTTGACCAACTGCGCTCAGTTTCATCTTGTTGCCTGCTAAAATGTATGCTTTCACCGCACCATGCAGGTTACCCCGGCGTAAATATTCGTCGCCCAGCGTATTCAAAATTGCTGAACGCATATCTTCACTAAACATTGACAAATTCAGATTTTCGACGCCTTTCTGCAGCAATGCAGGAATAAGCTTGCGAAATCCACTTTCATTTTGCACTGGTCGGGAGGAAGACATCTGTTCGAAATCACGTTCCTCCACTAAACGCGACACGACTTGTTGGGCAAACACTTCTCTATCACTCATGGCAACCACCTCGATACGGCTGTACATTAAGTAAAAGGGATTCGATATATAAATGTTACGAAAAGGTATACTGGGTATACAAAAATGGCTACTAGTTCCTTTGAATGTTTTGTCGTGAATAGGTAACAAGAGGTAGTATTTGTCGAGAAGCGAGAATACAACTTGTTGTGAATGGACTATTGCTCACGAAATTCAAGAATTTTTGCTATTGCTGCACTTTTTGCATAGTCACGCATGATGATGTGGTTGCCCTGGTCGAGCAGAATGAATTGTTTTCTTGCTTGCAGCGCATCAAATGCTTTTTTTGCTGTGGTTGACGAGGCTACAGTGTCTTGCGATGCATGCAAGAATAAAACATTTGAATGAACATCATTAAGATTTGCAAGAACATCTTTGTTGAATTCAGCAAGTTCGACTGCACCTTTTAAAGGAAATGTCCATGTGCTGAGATGCGCTTTCTTTCCTACAGGATCCATTACCGTGCCACCGGGCTCAACTTTTTTTGTGTATCGCGCAACTGGCGCAATGAATTTTGTAAATGATAGGATGGGAAGATAGTCTGGCTCTGGCCTGAGCATGATGCCCATGAGCACAATCCCTTTTGGCTCATGAGTTTCTGCATATTTTAAGACGATGCTTGCACCCATGCTGCTGCCGAGAAGATAGCTGCATTTTTTTTCTTCTGTGAGCTGTGCGACCTGTGTGTACCATTGCTCGACGCTATACTTTTCAAGATGGCTTGGCTGCTCGCCGTGGCCAGCGAGGCGTGGAACATAAACCGAATCGTTAAAACGCAGATGGATTTCAGTAGCAAGCTCACGCAACTCATCCGGTGTTGATGTATACCCATGCACAAGCACCCAACATTGTCCAGACGTGCCATGAAATTCAACTGCCTGCGAGCCCGGTATGATGCCATTTGCGTAATCCCAGTTTTTTTCGTCGAGAACGTCAATTTGACTGGTTTGAAGGAAGCCGGTGCTTTGATAGAGCAGAAACATACACAGTACAATAAAAACGGACAAAATAAGGAAAGAGAGAGTTATTTTTCTGCGCATATGTGCTGGGATTGAGTAATATTATTAAATGTATTGGGAATCATCAATTTATGGCTGACAAATGCCCGAAGTGTGGATCGCTGAAAATAGAAAGTGTTGCTGACAAGAATCTTTCATTTGTTGTCTGCCGCGCATGCGGCTATGATGAGAGCATGTATGATGTGACTGATGTGCAACGGTCGACACAGCGAGAGAAGGGAAGATATAATCCATATAAGGCAGGCGGTTCGAAGAGAACACGGTAAGTATTTTATAGAGGAGTTATTCTGCATGCTTATGCATACTATCACCGAAAAAGTGCCTGGCGGAAAGCTTGTGCGGCTGAAGATTGATACTGAGCTTGGTGTCATCAGGAAGATGCAGATTGCAGGTGATTTTTTTTTGCATCCTGAAGAGACTATTGATGATATCGAAAGAGCATTAGTTGGAATAACTGTCGAACAGGATGTGTGGGTTGTTGCTGCGATTATCACGTCTGTTCTTGAACAAAAGAATGCGCAGTTCATTGGCGTGACTGCAGGCGATCTGGCGCGCTTGATAATGCAGGCGGTGAAACAATGAAATGGCGAGTGATCGCGCTTGCAGAGAACACCGCTGCACAAAACATGGCAATTGATCATGCAGTGAGCGATGCAGTTGCTGCTGGTGGGATGCCTACACTGCGATTTTATACATGGAAGCCAAACGCAGTGTCAATCGGAACATTCCAAAGCATGCACGACGAGGTTGATGTTGAAAGATGCAGACAAAATGGTGTTGATGTTGTGCGGCGAAGGACTGGAGGGGGGGCAGTTTATCACGATAATAAAGGAGAGATTACCTATAGTGTGATTGCGCCTGAGGGCGGATTTTCTGGGATTACGGAAAGCTACCACATCATCTGCGGATGGATTGTGAAAAGTCTTGCAATTCTAGGAATAACTGCTGAGTTCAAGCCCATCAATGATATTTGTGTTGCGGGCAAAAAAATATCGGGCAATGCACAGACACGGCGACAAGGGGTGTTGCTGCAGCACGGCACAATATTATATGATGTTGATGTTGACACAATGTTTTCACTGCTGAAAGTGCCGGATGAAAAGATACGAGACAAAATGATTGCTGCAGTGAAAGAGCGAGTGACGCGCGTACTGAATTTTGCTGATGTTTCACGAGATGAGTTGTATCAGGCGCTGCTGAAAGGATTTACCGATGGGAAAGAATGGGAATTTGGAACGCTGACAAACGACGAAAAAAGGCGCGCAGACGAGCTGATGCGGACAATGTATAGCAAAGATGAATGGAATTTTAGGAGGTAGGCTGGAGTATTGTTTCGAGCGTGAATTGAATTCCTGTATTTTTTGAAAACTGTTCAACAAAACGCTGCATTGCTTCGCCCATGTCAGGAGTAGTTCCCATTTCTGCCTCAATTGAGGTTAATTTTGCATCTTTATCACCGCAGGGAAAGATCATATTGAAATAGGATAGGTCTGGATTCACATAAACCCCCGCACCGTGCATAGTAATTCTGCGCCTTTGAGCAACTTTCCTGAATTCAACGCCTATTGCTGCTATTTTTTTATCGTTATTTTTTATGCCCGTATCAGTAAATACGCCGGGATGCTCAGGATCTTGACTGCCGTATGAATGAATATTATAAATTTGCAGAAGGTCGATAACAGATTGCTGAAGCTTATCGATATGCAGCCTAGGACTTCCCATCATCAATTCTATAGGTAAGACAGGATACATTATAAGCTGCCCAGGGCCATGATACGTAAAGCTGCCCCTGCGCGTAATTTCGTGCACATCAATTCCTTGGCGTCGGAGATCATCATCGTCAAGCCTTCTATCTTCAGGTTTTGCATCCCTGCCAATCGTTACAACATGTGGATGCTGAAGGACAAATAAATGAGGAATTCCATCTGCAGCACATTCTGTTACTGCTGCTTCCTGCATCTTCAATGCAATGCCATAATCCACGGGCTCAGAATAAATCTTCGCAATGCCATTCATTCGTTTATTTTTCAAGAAAGGGTTATTTAAGCTTTTCTGGTGATTGGAGTGCTGCGATAAGATCGCTGACAAACCGCGCAGCTTCTGCACCATCAGCGACACGATGGTCGAATGTGAGAGAGAGAGGAAGCATTTTGCGGATGACTACTTTACTGTCTTTGGCGACAGGCTTGTCTGCCAGTCTTCCAAGGCCGAGAATTGCAGCTTCAGGAGAGTTAAGAATTGGCGTGAAAAATGTGCCGCCGATGACACCGATGTTTGTTATGGTGAACGTGCCACCTTTCATGTCCATCAGGTCGAGCTTCTTTTCTTTTGCTTTTTTCGCAAGCTCTTCTATTTCTTTTGCGATTGTGTAGATGTCTTTTTTGTCTGCGCCTTTGACAACAGGAACGACAAGACCTTCGCCCGTGTCAACAGCGATGCCGATATTGAAATATTTTTTCAGGATGATATCTTCGTTTGCTGCATCAAGCTCAGCATTGAGCAATGGATGCTTTTTCAATGATTCGATAACTGCTTTTATGATGTATGGGAGGTATGTCAGCTTTATGCCTTTCTTTTCTGCTGCTTTCTTTTCTTTCTCGCGCAATGTTGCGAGAATTGTTACGTCTGCTTCGTCAGTATGTGTGACGACTGGCGCTTTTGCTGCTTCAACCATATGTGCTGCAATTGCTTTGCGCATGCCTTTGAGCGGCATGTGATCAACATAGCCCCACATATCGTATTTTTTGACGACTTTTGGCTGCGATTGAGTTGATGATTGTGACGTCGGCTCTTCTCGCTGTGGCTTGGGTGCGCTTGTTACACTTTTCACATCTGCAACCGTGATCATGCCGTCAGGACCGGTGCCTTTGAGCTGCGAAAGGTTGACACCCATTTGTTCTGCGAGTTTACGAACGAACGGAGTAGCTTTTACACCAGATTGGTTTGGCATAGATATTTTCTGAGCGTGGATTCCCAAGTCTGCTTCTGTTTCTGGCAGCTTGCCTACGACGCCGACGCCTTTTTCTTGTGCTGCTTGTTCTTTTTCCTTGACATAGCCAGCGACGTCGAGCGTTACCATCACTTGGCCGACTTTAATAACTGCGCCTTCGTTTGCATGAAGCTTGAGAAGTGTGCCGGTTTTAGGAGAGGGAATTTCAACAACTGCTTTATCTGTTTCAACTTCTGCGAGAATCTGATCTTGCTTTACTTTGTCGCCCTTTTTAACTTGCCATTTGACAATTGTACCCTCATGAATGCCTTCGCCGACATCGGGGAATTTGAATTCGAATTGAGCCATTGACAATAAGAATAATAACGGGTTTTTATATGTTTTGGATTTAGTATTTAGGGATAACAAAAGATATAAATATGTGTTAACACATAATTAAGATTATGGCAAATATGACTCTCTCAGTCCCGGAAAAATTGCACAAAGAGATGAACCTCCACTCTGAAATAAAATGGAGCGATGTGGCGCGGCAGTCGTTTGAGAAGAAAGTAAGAGAATTGCATTGGATGGATATAGTCTTATCTCGGAGTAAGCTCACCGAAAAAGATGCTGAAGAAATCGGCCACAAAATAAAACATGAAATGAGCAAGCGATTTCGATGAAACTTGTTGTCAAC
>DATDXM010000025.1:0-5731 GCA_035289325.1 Candidatus Nanoarchaeia archaeon | reverse complement strand
TCAGACTCAGCAAGTTCTCGAATTGCGTCAAAGAGGGTTGTCGGACAACCAAATAGTACAAGAATTGCAAAAGAAAGGCATGTCCACACAACAAATTTTTGATGCGCTTTCTCAGGCTGATCTGATGGGTGAAACGCCTCAGTCGTCAGATTGGGGAACGGAGCCTCCGCCGCCATCAATGCAGGCGCCGCAGCAGTTTGCTCCTCAACAATATTCTCAAAGCCAAGGCGTCTCAGAAGAGCGTCTCCAGGAAGTCGCTGAAGCAATTATTAGTGAAAAATGGGATGAAATCCTGCAGGAGATGCAGAAAGTTGTTGCATGGAAAGAGCGCGTTGAAAGTGACACTCAATCGCTCAGGGATGCGCTTGCATCATTAAAAGAAGAATTTAACCAATTACGTATGGGCGTGCTTGGCCGTGTCAATGAATCAGATGAGCGTATGCGTGAAGTATCGTCTGAGTTAAAAGCCGTACACGGTGTCTTTAAAGATGTTATTCCGACGTTTACAGAAAATGTAGCAGAACTGTCACGGCTCACGAACAAAGTAAAAATACAAAGCCCTTCTTCCGGTATCGAGCAGATTAAAACAAGAAAAAGATAATTATAAACTTTCTTTAATGTCCGTGTCCGCCTCCACCGCCAGCTGTTCCTCCTCCTCCTAAAAACGCGATGGTGAATATTGCAATTGCAAACACCAGCATCAGTCCAAGAATTTTAACATTAAAGATGATATCGTATAAATTTGATTCAAACCCTTCTTCATCCCCTGATCCAGCGGTTGCTTCAAGTGCTCGCTGTCCAAATACGGAAGCGATAGCACCTAAGATGATAAGAATGCCTACGGCGAAAAGCGCCCAATTGATTGCGCGATCGTTCATCATATATTCAACAATGCTTCCTTCGCTGATGCCAAACATTCTGTAGGTCATCAACAGCAGCACTAAAAACACAAACATCAGCACAAACCACGGCGCCATGAAGTTAATGATCTCTACAACATCTGGCACGAGCAACACAAGCAAGCCTAATACGGCTGCTACAAGAGTTTGAACAACTCTGCTATCGCCTAGGATATGCGTCTTTGCCATCAACGCAAAAACAACAGCAAATACAAGAACTGCCGATAACAACGGCGCAAAAAAGTCCAGAATGCCTAATGTATCAAGGAATGTTGCCATTATCGCCGTCGCTTAAACAGCTCCTCCGCAAAGTCCTTAAATCCTGTTGACTTATCATCACTGGTGATAAACCATATAATTGCACCAAACACGAGGATAACAACAATAAGGCTTGTTAAATCATCATCCCACCATGAATCAACTTGAGAGGGCAACTGCCACCAGCCGACTGTTGCGCCAAACACATAAAATAATACGCCGACAATCACGATAATTGCAAATGTGGGCACACCTTTTCCCATTTCTAGTCCCCACATCCCTAATAAGATAAGCACAAGTACAATGGATATGGCCAACACCGCTGCGCTTGGGATGAGCGCATTAATAATAACAATGGGATCATAATTTGGTGGATATCTTCCTGTTATATGCGGCACAACAGCAATAAGACCAAACAACAATGCCAATGCGCCATTGATATTTTTCTTATCATTCCCAAAGATTTTGACTTGCTGCAGCACTGCAAATACAATTGTAAAAATGAGCAGGAACGGCAATGCTACTTCAAATACACCATAGCTGACTAAAAAGTCCAACAGCCTGTTTAACGATGCGCTTTGATATGCCATTTTTTCACCTAATGTTTATCACTCTTTTCATGCTTCTCATGTCCATCCATCCTGTCTTGGGTGACATAATAAATGAATGCAATCACAAGCACGAGCAGTACGGCAGTTGCCGCCCAATCTGTGTCTGGTGTCAATAAGATAATGCCGAAGATCGTTTCAAGCCATCCAAGTGCATTGAGCAGGATTGCAACAATGCCGATAAATATGATCACCATAAAAAATTTCATCCAGTTCGGATGGTCTGCGAGCGTTGCTTCTTTTGTCCCCCAGAATATGCCGACAAGCATCAGGAATGAAATGATAAGGATGACTAACAATACGACATGTGCGAGCGTCTGATTGATAACTTGCACGAGCGTTGTGCTTGCTATCACAAGGAATGCAATGACAAACGCAACAACTGCGTTTAAATTCTTCTTGGGCCACTGCTTGCCATCGACTTCATCAACGCCTAAAATGCGCGTTTTCTCAAGAATCGCGAAAATAATTGTAAAAACCAGCAGAAACGGCAACACTACATCATATACGCCAAGCTTATCAAGAAACGTTATCACACCTCGAAAGCCTGCATCGTTCGCCATAGTACCTCTTTTCTTGTCTTGATGAATCTACTGGACTTTATAAAACTTATCTCTTCAATAAATATCGTTCAACGCTTACTAATCAGCTCTGTAGAAAGTCGTGCACTGCCTAAAAATTGCGAAGGAGGCGTTGCAAGCGTTCTGACTAAGCGGAACAGTTTTTCTTCAAGAACACGAGAAATTGTGGATGTGTATGCGAAAGTCAAAAAACTGCCGACTGAGCTGGCAGTGCCGCAAAGCGAGACTTTATACATGGCCTTGCCAACCGAAAGATTTTTATACTTAAGTTCGTACAAGTACGTACTGGTACGAATGATTCAAAAAGAGGACCTCATAATCACACGCCATGCACAAGAGAAAATGGTTATTGAGAGCATATCAACTGAACAAATTATTGAGGCAATTCAAAGAGGCTCAAAGTTCAATCAAACCGATGGTTTACTCGCTGTGTATGGATATTATTCAGTTGCATACAAAATTATTGGGAGCACGTTTGTCATAAAAACGGTGTTCCTCAACAGGTGAAATAATGAAATGTTTTACATGCGGCAAAGCAGAGCTTGAAAAAAAGAAAATTGAGTATAAGCAGTTTGACGTTTCTTTCGGAAAATTTGATGCGCTTGTATGTCCTGTTTGTGAAGAAACAGCGTTCGACGGAAATGTAAGCGAGCAGATAGAAAAGAAAGCAAAAGAACTAGGATTATGGGGGCTTGCAGCAAAAACAACCATTGGCACAAGCGGCAACGCGCTTGATGTAAAAATACCTAAATCAATCATTGAATTTATGAAAATTAAGAAAGGCCAGGTAGTCATTATCGAGCCGATTGACCAAAAACGATTGCAGGTGATTGTTGGGTAAATTATTCCTAATCACATTTCACTGCTTGCTCAAGAACCCTGTTCTTCTGCCACGCCTTACCAGATACCGAAACAGCCAATAGCTGACTCCAAAATATACCAGCGACAGCACCAGCGCCGTCCAAAACTCCCACACTAAAAACGTCCCATTGATCGCGGCCCGCAGCCCTTCAAATACATATGCCAGCGGCAACATGGAAGCAATAGTCTGCAGCACCGGCGGTAACACAGACAGCGGATAAAAGACCGCTGCCAACGGCTCTATCATGAATGGGACGCTCCATATAAAAATAGAAATTCTCGAGCCATACTGAAAAATAATTCCGTTGATTAACAGCCCTACTGCCCAGCCAAAAATCATCAGTGGGATAAAAAATAATCCAATTCCTCCCACCGTCAATATATTAAATCCATATCCGACAAATGCAAGAAGTGCGACGATGCTAAATTCTATGAATGCACGCAGCAGTCCTACGAGTGCAACTGACGAAAACAGTTCAGCTTCGGTTATTGGTGTCGCATACATGCTATACACGCTTTTGTTCCAGAAATCTTCAACAATATACATGCTGGTATCTTTCTGCGCTCGGTCGAAAAGCGTATACAATATCAACCCGCCTAAAAAGACGCCTACAATAGCACCTTGTGCTCCTATTTGCTGAACATATTGTGAAGCAAACCCCCATAACACCAGATTAATTATTGGCCAAAAGAGCACATCAAGTATCCTGTCAACACTATTTATCGTGATATACCAATGCCGCAGCAGCAGTCCATGAATTCTGTACAGTCTCATTTTCGTGCAAGTTTGATGAAAACGTCCTCCATTGATGGTTTTGTTATTTGCATATCTCTGATGTAGATGCCTTTTGTCAGAAGCGGATGAAGCACATCGTGCAGTGTTCCAGCAGTCGTTGGTATGCGTAACGTAACGCGCGAATTTCGATACTCTTCGATTTTTACCGGCAGCCCCTCAAGTATTTTGCGCATCTTACGATGCGGATCAAATGAAATCTCGACAATCTGCTCTTTGACAAGCTTTGTCAGCTGTTTCGGTGTTCCGATCTCAATAATTTTCCCCTGATGCAAAAATGCTGCTCGATTACACAGCTGCTCAATCTCCTTCATGTAATGCGATGTAAAAATAATGGTCGTGTCGAGTTTATTCACTTCATCGCGGACATCTTGTGCTACATCTGGATCTAAGCCAACGGTTGCCTCGTCAAGCAGCAGCAGCTCGGGCTCATTAACCAAGCCTTTGCACAAATTCACGCGCGTTCGTTGTCCGGCAGAAAGCATATAATATCGTGTCTGTGCATACTTGTGCATGCCAAATGCGCGAAGCATCTGCTCTATTCGTGCATCTGGATTCTTCACGTTATAGATGCGTGCGTAGATGCGCAGGTTTTGTGTCACCGTCAAAAAGTCAAGCAGGCTGTTATATGCGGTTGCCACATTCATGCGCTCTCGTGATTGATGTGAAAACGGCTCGCCAAAAACGGTTATATCTCCTGCATCTTTTGTCACAATGCCTGCGAGGATGTTGATTGTTGTTGTTTTGCCTGCGCCATTCGGCCCAAGCAGCCCAAACGTCTCATGTTTTCGTACACTAAAAGTCACATCTTTAACTGCATCAACAGTTACTTTTTTCGTCCACAAAAAACCTTTTCGTGCAACATAACTTTTCTTCAGTCCGCGAACATCAAGAATGGTCATTCAGGAAAGGAAGTTTTTCATTTTTATAATGCTTTGGTTACGAAAGCTCGAATAAATTTATATAATCCCTGAAACTCACAAGCCCATGCTCAACAAAACCGATTTCGCAGCAATGCGCAAGGAAATTCTCGATTACGACAGCCAGCGAGAACTTTTGATAAAAAAAAGCCGTGATGTTCTCAAGCTGAGCAAGCAAATAATCTATGCAGTTCACCGGGACGAGCTCAAGCAGGCAGAAAAGCTCATTGGCGATATCCGAAAAGAAAAATCCACGTTAGAAAAATTTGCAAAGCACAGCAACCTGATGGAATCAGAAGGCAGCTACAAGGTTGCGCTGCAGGAATATGCAGAAGCATTATTATACCATTTTGTCGTGAAAAACAAGGCATTAGCAACGCGCAAAGAGCTCGATCTCGAAACAATTTATTACATTCTCGGTCTTTGCGATTTGACCGGCGAGCTTGTCAGAAAAGCAGTTTATCTTGCAGGCAAAGGCAATGTCAATGATGTCATCCAGATTAAAGATCTCGTTGACACGATTTATGGCGAGCTTCTCGCGTTCGACTTCCGTGATAATGAAACACGAAGAAAATTTGACGCCATGAAATATGATTTAAAAAAGTTAGAAGACCTTGTGCTCGAATTGAAGCTGAAAGGAAAACTATAAAACCATGGACAAAAACAAAATTGCACAGCAGGCAAAAAAAATAATGGATAATTTTGTCTCCGCCTTGGACAACGCGGCAGTAAAAGCTGATTTTGCAGTTCGACGTGAAAAAAACATCCGCGATGAATCAATCCTCAAAACAAACGTTGACTTCAGCGAGCG
>DATDXM010000024.1:0-27228 GCA_035289325.1 Candidatus Nanoarchaeia archaeon | reverse complement strand
TGATACTGCTTGTCTGCCAAAAAATGCTTCATGTAACCTCTCAGCAACTTCTGCGATATTCTGATAGTGTTTATATGGTTGGATACCAAAGCTGGTTAATACTATGACATCTGTAGCATCGGGGTCGACTAGAGTTCCATCGGCATAATAAAGCGTTACGTTTTGCTTGTGGGCTGTCAATTGCTCAAATCGCCTGCCAGGTGTTTCAGTAGCACTCATAAGCACAAATAGCACAAATAACTTTAAATTTTTAACGCTTTCACACCAATAAATGACAGCCTATCCCACTTCTCTTCACAATCTTTATATATCGCTCGCATGCAATTGAGGTGTCTTATGTATCTTACACTTAACGATGTGGATGTGAACAACAAACGCGTGCTGCTTCGTGTTGATTTTAATGTTCCATTAGACAATGAAGGGAATGTTGTCAACGACAAGAAAATAAGAGAGACACTGCCTACACTCAATTATCTTCAACAGCATAATGCAAAAACAATCATTGTCACGCATGTTGGCCGGCCCGGTGATGGATCAGCTGAATTAAAAGTTGATAGAATTGTGCGCCGTCTCAGCACGCTTCTCGGCAAGCCTATCACAAAAACTGATGACTGTGTTGGACATGAGACGGAAAAGATAGTTTATGCAATGCGGCCAAAAGATATTGTCATGCTTGAAAATGTCCGCTTTAACTCAGGAGAAAAAGACATGGATAAATTGAAACGAGAAGCATTCGGGCAGCAGCTTGCAGCGTTGTGTGACATCTATGTCAATGATGCATTTGCAAACAGCCATCGTGATCATGCATCGATGACTGCCGTTCCACGGTTTGTGACAGGCTGCATCGGACTGAGCGCGCAACGTGAACTTGAAAAAATAGGACAAGCACTTCAGCATAAGAAAAAGCCTTTTGTGACTATTGTCGGCGGCTTAAAAGCAGACAAACTCAACGCAATTACGCATCTGCTTACACTATCTGATTATGTGCTGCTTGGCGGCTCACTGTCGCTGTTGTTTACTCAAATCAAAGGTCATTCCATTGGCAAATCAAGAATTGATGTTGAAGGCGTTGAACACGCGCAGGAACAAATTAAGAAACTCTTATCGTATACGAATCTCGTGCTGCCGGTTGACTTTTTGGTTGCAGATAAATTTGACGTTCATGCACGCTGTGAGGTTGTTGCTGCTGATCGCATTCCTGCAGATATGATGGCAGTTGATATCGGACCAAAAACGATTGAGCTTTATAAGAAGTATATCGCTACAGCAAAAACAGTCATCTGGAATGGGCCGATGGGCGCATTCGAATTAGATCCATTTGAACATGGGACGGCAGAAATCGCTCGTGCAATCGCTCGCTCAGGTGCAGTGTCCATTGTCGGTGGTGGCGATTCGTCGACTGCGATTGAAAAATTTCATTTGCTTAGTAGCATAACCCATGTTGCAACAGGCGGCGGCGCATCACTCATGCTCCTTGAAGGCAAGACGCTGCCAGCGATTGCTGCACTTGAAGAAAGTTATGCTCAGCACAACAAATGCCTATAACGCTAACTAATTTTTAGCAGAACGCCTAATGTTTGCATATCCTCTTGGATTTTTTTTACAATTGGTTCGGTTTTGTTTTCTTCTACCTTTTTTGTTATTTGTATTATTTCCTTGTTCAGCCGCTCTTCCTGCTCTCGAAAATGATTACGCTTGTACTCCAATTCATGAAGAAGCGACACATATGGATGTTTTTCAGCTCTTGCATGTGTGACTTTCATTTCATCCTTGAACGTTATCATGCGCTGGCGGAGATGCATCATGTTGTTCCGCTGTGTTTTAACCAAACGCTGGAGCTTGTCTGCATCCTTTATGCCTAATGTCGGCAGCTTTTCACTGAGCATATCAAAAATTCTCACAATTGACAGCGAACTGTCTTGTATGAGTGCGTCACGCGGCTCATCAAGATATTGCTTTATCATTTTCTGGTCATTATTATCTGCAGTATGCTCAGCTTTTCTTAATGCTCGCTCCAGCTGAGCGAATAGTGATGTGACCTCTTGTGCTGCAGATGCAGCAGCGTGCTCAATCTTATCATGCTTGCCTGTGATTGCTTCATACTCTGCATGTGCGCCGCTGGCCATCAAACTCTTGATTTCTTCCTCTTTCTGGGCATGCTGCCTGCTTGAATGCTCTGCACGCTTTTGCTTGAATGTGCGCTCTTCATGGAGGCGCTTATTTTCAGCGCGAAGAGAATTTAAGAGAGCAACATTTTTCTGCACTTGCTCAATCAGATGAACATTTCTTGAGTACAGAAATTCCTGATATGCTCGTACACTTCCGCTTAGCTCTTGCAAAAGTTTTGTGATTCTCTCAATATCATCTCCAAATAAGTGCTGTGTTGCACGGAAACTTTTCAGCGACTGCTGAGCAAACGTGTCCATCTGAAGATCAAGATCACGCGCAAGCTGTGCACTTAATCCGACTTTTGTGTCTGGCACTGTAATATTATTGAGAAATATGCCAAGCTCCTTGCAGTACTGTGTACGATGGCCAATGACAATGTTTTTGACGCGCGATGCAATCTGCTCTTCGTCGTGGATCGGCGCAGATGATAACACTTCACGCTGTGCACGCAGCTCCTGATGGATTCTTTTTATTGTGCCATAAAATTCTTGAATTGCACCATCAAAACTTCTGAGATACTCTGCTGCAAAGCCTTGATACCAGGCGTCGAGCTCGTCGTGTGCAACTGTTATAATCTCTGGCTCTCTATTCCATAATCTTTTGAGAAATGCAAGCATGTTTGGGAAGCACAAGACAGTGATTTAATAAGGTTGCTATGCTTGACTAAAAAAGAAAAAAAGAGAAATTAAATATCTTCATCACTATCATCGAAGTCATCATCTTCATCCATGTCATCGTCCTTGTCGTCATCCACGTCGTCTTCTCCTTTCTTCATTAGCAAGAATGGTATTCTCATAGTCTCACCCCCGTATGCTCCTATAAGTTATCTTGTGCAATCTTCAATCCTGTCAAAAACATGCAGAGGCACGTTTTTGAGCACACTCAGAGTTTTCCACCGGTCGCTGGAAAACTCTGATGTTTATAACTTTATCGCTGACTAAAAAAGTTACCAATCGGTGGTAAAGAGAAAGACTTATAAAAGACTGATGAGGGCTTACGGGGTATGAGCGAAGATCATAAGCGAATGCGTAAGATAATTGAAGAGAATGGCCATTTGCCTAATGATACCATTGCAAGAATTGTTCAGAAAGAAACGCGTCGTGTTCATTCAAGTGAGGAGATTGCTTCGTATAGGCTCGATCATAAAACTGCAGCCGAAAGACCTCAAGCTGATCGTTATCAGTCAGGTAGAACTCGAGCGCGTGCCAGCCTTATTGCTCTTGCTACTATTACTGCACTCGGGGTAGGTGCGACAGCGATCGACTATATGAAAAGTTCGGCTGCACCGAAATCTACAGCACGAGATTATGTTACTCCAGAAGAAATGGTATTCTTAGATGCCCGTGGAACTTTATACAAACCGACATCCCTTGATATTACCGATTTACGTAGCAGTGGCATGTTACCTGATTTAATTAAAATGTATGAAGCTCAACAAAAAATTGCAAGCCCAGAAAGCATCGAGGCGTTTCGTCAGTGTGTTGTGAATGTTGAGCGTCGTACACACGAAACACGTGACCTTGGCGTACAAACGCTTCTTACTGACGCCGTTCGCTCGATGTATCAAGATCCTGTATCACGGCGTGTGCTTCAGCACTGATGCTGCAAGCAGCTGTGCGTAATCAACTGCGTGTTCTCCATAAATAGGGATGCCACGGATCAATTTTGATCGCGGATGATGTGGCTGTGAAAAGCGAAAGTGTCCGTTGTGAACTGAACCGTGCCGAAGAAGATAGTGTGATGGGCTGCTGTCCTGCAGTGTTTGGTATTGCTCAATTATTTTTTTTTCTGCGCAAAAGAATGTTGCTGAGTTTCTTAAGAATGCAACTCTGCCTGACTCAATCAAATGCTTTCCAAGCTTCTTTCTCAGCCTCTTTTTCATTCATCATGTGCAATGCAATAATGCTTATAAAGATTTCCTGCATGAATCGTACGATGGGACTTCAACATCTTGTGCTTGCTGCGCTTGTCACCGCTGGATGCGGTATGCCGCGCTCCCATGCTCAGCCTGAACCAAAAAAAGAATTACCTTGTTGGCCATGTGAAGATTTTGCAGTTTTTTATGGCGCTAAACATCAAGGCACGCTTGAAGTTTATTGTAGAATACATGAGAAGATTGCTGTGAAAGGTGTTGTATATAATCATGGTCATGGCCTCGAACTCGTTCATCCCCTTGCTCCGATGGAAATTCATGAGCAACAAGATTCTCCTGATACGTATGAACTGATTTTTTGCCCACAGGATCGCGAAGGAGCGCTCAATGCAGTTCGAGGACCTGTCCGAATCGGTTATGTGTCGCCAGGCAGTTGGACAAGCCATGTGCTTATGCGCGCTGTTGACGAGCAGGGTAACATCAGCACTATACTCTTTCCTCGAACGTCTGGATATGCGGACAAAAAGTCGCTTGAAATTTACGAACATACTGCTCGTGATACGCCTCCACAACAATAATGTTTTTATAGCCACTGGGCGCATCGGAAATCATGCAAACCTATCTTGATTTACTCAATCACATACTTACCAATGGGGTTGAAAAGAAAGACCGCACGGGCATCGGCACAAAAAGTGTGTTTGGCTACCAAATGCGCTTTGATTTAAGCAAAGGATTTCCGCTGCTGACAACGAAAAAAGTTTTTATCAAAGCAGTCATCCATGAACTGCTCTGGTTTCTGCAGGGCGAAACAAATATTCAGTATCTTGTGAAAAATGATGTGAAAATATGGAACGAATGGGCGTTTCAAGTTTACCTGGAAAAAAATAATCTGGACAAAAGCATCCCTCGTTATTCTGACGAATGGAAGCAGAAGCTTGATTGGTTTATCGAACAAATAAAAGCTGATGATGCTTTTGCCCGCGATTACGGGGAACTTGGGCCCATCTATGGCAAACAATGGACGCGATGGCTCGCAGCTGATGGAAAAGAGATCAATCAAATCCAGAATTGCGTTAATCTGATTAAGCAAGATCCGACGTCACGTCGCATTATCGTGAGCGGATGGAATGTCGGAGAAATCCAAGAACTTATCATCAATCATAATCATGCGCCACCATCCTGCCATACTATGTTCCAATTTATGGTGATTCATGGGAAGCTGTCCTGCCAGCTTTACCAGCGCAGCGCAGATGTTTTTCTTGGTGTTCCTTTTAATATTGCATCGTATGCGCTGCTCACCATGATGATGGCGCAGGCAACGGGATTGCAGCCCGGAGAATTTATACATACACTCGGTGATGCACATCTCTATCTGAATCATCTTGATCAGGCTCGTGAGCAGCTAACACGCGAGCCGCGTGCGCTTCCTACAATGAAACTCAATTCGAACGTGAACGATATTTTCAAGTTTAGATTTGATGATTTTACCCTTGAAAGTTACAATCCGCATCCGCCGATAAAGGCGCCGATTGCGGTGTGAACTATGGAAAAAATAATAATTGCTGCTATGACAAAATGGAAGCAGGTTATCGGCAAAAATAATTGGCTTCCTTGGAATATTCCAGAAGAGCTGAAGCATTTCAGGACTCTGACTCAGGGCTCCACAGTCATTATGGGCCGCAAAACCTATGAATCGATAAATCGTCCAATGCCCAACAGGCATAACATCGTTGTTAGTAGGTCATTGTTGAATATACCTCTTGTTGATGTGTGTGCGAGCCTGCCTGAGGCATTACAAAAAGCAGAGAGTTATGGAAAAACCATATTTATCATCGGCGGCTCGCAGATATTCAAGCAAGCGCTCGACGATAATGTTGTCGACAAGATGTATATCTCATATCTCACGAAGGACTATGACGGTGATACTTTTTTTCCTGTCTTCAATGAGTCGGATTGGGTGGTTGAAAAGCGTGAGCAGCATGCTGAATTTGAGTTTGTGGTATACAAATCAGCGCGGTGAATGCAATGCGTATCTTTTCTCAATCTGCACGGCGTCATGGATCTCTACTTTTTCAAGCAGAACATCCAAGAGTGTTGTGCAGAGGATATATGAGCCTGCGATTCCCAGACCAAACAAGAAACGCTCATATGCAACAACAGGAATAAGTCCTATCCATTGTTCGGCAGTCATCGGCACTGTATAAATCCATATAGCACCGCCAACTGCGTGTACAGCAAATGTTGCCCCATAGCTTCTCCATATAAGGTGGCCTCGCCATGCTGATGGAATGAATGCTGCGATGACTGGAATAAGCCAGAATAATGAGTAATACCATACGGTTCTGCCTACGGGATGAAGCATAAAAAGAACGATGCATATCAGAGGAATGGTGCATAGTGCTGTGCGTGACCAGCCACGCCGATGTGCTATCATCGCAAAATATAATGCACCGAAGACCATCGGAAATAGCCTCAGTGTTGTAATTAGGGTGAACGGCTTATCTGTGATGAGCATATCAAGGGCTTCTGCAAATAAAACAGAAATACTGCCCCATAATCCCAGAAAGCCGCCTGCAATCGGGCCAAAAAATTGGAAGAGTGTAAAAAACTGGTTGTTGGTGCCGACGAGCGCTGAGAAGTTTATTTTGTTTGCAAAATACACCAGAAGAATAAACAACACAAAGAAATAGGCACGCTTCAGGCTGTTTTCCATATAAGTTTGCTGAGGACGCCTGTTATTAAGCATTTCGCTGTTCATCACCCACATGGTTATAACCTATCATTCATCAAGGAAAATAGCAACATTTATAAAGTATTTTAAAGTACTCTATAATATGATGAAACAAATCAGCCTTACCCTTCCTGAAAGTGTGGTAGAAGCTTCACGAGAGGTTTATGAAATGCAGGGATTTCGAAATCTCCAAGAGTTTATTCTTCAGTTATTAAGGGAAAAAGTAGGAATCGAGAGTATAGCACGCTGGAAAGCGATTGAAGAACGAATGAAACAAGGGAAAGGGGTAACGAGGTTGAGTCAGAAAAAAGCAATTGCTTACCTCAAGAATTTATGAATTACCACATCGATTTCAGCGATGAATTCAAAAAATCTATTGACAAACTCAAAAAGCGCGACAAAGTTTTATTCGAGCGAATACACAAAAAACTGATTGAACTCCTTGAAAATCCTGAACAATATAAACCACTTAAAAATGTGCTTGCTGGATTCAGAAGAATTCATTTCGGAAGTTTCGTTTTAATTTATACCATTGAAGAGAATGTGGTACGGATAATCTCGCTGGATCACCACGATAATGCTTATTAAGATAAGATTACCATTTCACTCCCACAATCAATATAAACCATCCATTTCTGACCGCAGGTATGTCGGATCCTGAAGTCGAGCATTATATGCAGCAAGAAATCCAGCGCCAGCAGGATGTTCTGAACATGATCCCCTCAGAAAATTATTGCTCGCCTGCGGTGTTAAAAGCCTGCGGCTCTGTGTTAAATAACAAATATTCTGAAGGGTATCCGTACAAGCGCTACTATCAAGGGCAGGAGAATGCTGATGCAATTGAAGCGCTGGCAATTGAACGCGCGAAAAAATTGTTTGGCGCTGAACATGTCAATGTGCAGTCTTATTCGGGCAGCCCTGCAAACATGGCTATTTATCACGCACTGCTTAAGCCTGGAGATAAACTCATGGGGCTGAGGCTCGACTTAGGCGGGCATCTTACTCATGGGCATGCTGTTAATTTTTCTGCACGTTATTTCAACGCGGTTCATTATCCTGTCGATGAGAAAACCGAACTTATTGACATGAATGTTGTACGAATTCTCGCGCGCAAAGAAATGCCGAAAATTATCATTTCAGGTGCGACAGCGTATCCGCGGCAGTTCGACTTCAAGCACTTTCATGAAATCGCTGAAGAAGTTGGCGCTTACTCAATGGCAGACATCTCTCATATCGCTGGGCTTGTTGTTGGTGGCGTTCATCCATCACCGTTTCCATTTACCGATGTCGTCATGACAACGACGCACAAGACACTTCGCGGGCCGCGCGGCGCGATGATCATGTGCAAAAAAAATGATAGACTAGCGGATGTTACTGGCCTTGATGAAAAGCAAGCGGCAAAAGCAAAAAATATGGCTGCAAAAATTGATTCAGCTGTTTTTCCTGGATTGCAAGGCGGGCCGCACGAGCATGTGATTGCAGGCAAAGCAATTGCGTTCAAAGAAGCAATGAGTGAAGAGTTTAAGGATTATGCACGACAAATCGTGAAGAATGCCCAAGCGCTTGCGGCGACGCTCATGGATAACGGCATCAAACTCGTTACCAATGGAACAGACAACCATTTGATTGTGATGGATTTGCGTTCGCTTGGGCCAAGCCTCGGCAAGCCTGCTGCTGTTGCGCTTGAAGAAGCAGGCGTTGTTGGCAATTTTAATACTGTGCCCTATGATCCAAGCCCGCCATTCAAGCCGAGCGGTGTTCGGTTGGGAACGCCGATACTTACGACGCGTGGGATGAGAGAGAGTGAGATGAAATTCGTCGGTGAGAATATTGCTCGGGTTGTGAAGAATATGAATGATGCTGCACTGAAACAACGGATTAAACAGGAGATCAAAGAATTGTGCGGACGGTTTCCGGTGTATCGGGAGTAACCATGGTAAGCAAACTTATCGTCTTTGAAGGGCTTGATGGCAGCGGCAAGGCAACGCAGACAAAGTTGCTGCTGAACAAATTAAAAACGCTGAAGATTCCTGCCGCAACCATTGATTTTCCGCAGTATGGCAGCTGGAGCGCGGCGTTCGTTGAAAAGTATCTTAACGGCGAGTTTGGGTTGCTGGGCGAAATAACGCCTGAGCAAGCATCGCTCTTTTATGCACTCGATCGGTTTGCAGCACGAAAAAAATTACTTCAAATGCTCGCTGATAAGATTGTTATCGCTAACCGCTATGTCAGCGCAAACCAGGCTTATCAAGGCAGCAAGATCACTGATTTGAATACACGACGACAATTTCTTGCATGGCTTGATCATTTGGAATATGGAATACTCGGGCTGCCACGACCATCGCATGTTGTTTATCTGAAAGTTCCGCTGATGATCTCAAACAGCCTTGTTGAGCAGCGGCATCAGCGCGAATATATCAAAGACGGAAACAAGGACATTCACGAGAAAAGCAATTTGCTTCTAAAAGGAGCGGAAGAAGTTTATGGTCAGCTTGCGCAAGGGAATGAATGGATTACTGTTGACTGTGCTGCTGATGGGAAATTGCTGTCAAAAGAACTGATTCATGAAAAAGTTTGGACTGCGCTGAAAGATATTATTTAACAGCCTGTGCTGCCGTAGCCGCCAGCGCCCCGTTGCGTTGGCGGAAGCTCGTCTAATTCTTTAAATTCTATTTTTGGCACGGGCTTCACTATCATTTGTGCGATTCTGTCGCCGCGCCTGATTACAAACGGCTCTTTTCCGTGATTAATCAACAGCACACAAATTTCGCCGCGATAGTCTGCGTCAATCGTGCCTGGTGTGTTAATCATTGAAATGCCGTGCTTTATTGCGAGTCCGCTTCGTGGACGAATTTGCGCTTCATATGCCATGGGCAGTGCGATTGCGATGCCTGTTGGAACGGCTGCACGCTCGCCTGGGTTGAGAATGAATTCGGATTGGACTGCTGCATATAGGTCAACTGCTGCTGCAAGATCTGATTGATATGATGGCAGCGGCAGGTCTTTTGCGAGCTTTTTGATGTGAACGAGTATTGGATTCATGGGCTGTTTGAGAATATCGTTTGTATATAAAGAATATCGGAATGGAAAATCTATACTCTATCTACTAAAAGCTATTATTTCTTAATATCGAAGAACGTCATCAGTTCGTCTTTTATGACGTTGCCGCTTATTGCATGCACTTTAATATTGAGGGCAGCAAGCGTTCGTGTCAAGAATGTTATGTTCCAGATAATATCCTCGGTGTGCTGCAAAATAAGGAAGCCTTTCTGCACCAGATGCTGTGTATATTTTTCTTTTTGCACTCTAAGTGCAATATCGCGCGCCTTTTCTGCTGAGATTTTTACTTTCTTTAACTCAAGCTCTTTAATTGCGCCGGGCTTCTTGAAGGCTTCTTCCAGCGGCTCAAAGCGGACATCATTTTCGATCATGAATCGTGCAATCTTATCTGTTTTTTTATCATAAAAGCCCATCTGCCATGTTCCCAGCTCAAGCTGTTCGTTTATTTCAGTAAAAAGATATGCAAGGCAAATTGATGGGTGCTTTTTTATCCACGATTGGAAAAATGAATCCTGCTCAAGCTTTTGGTACGCTTTTTTGTAGTCCACTTTTTGCTGGACGCACAAAACCTTTAAAAGCTTTCCGAACAAAAACAGATGTATGTCGCTTCCGCTCGCTGATCAGGAACTGCAACTGACACAGGGTCAGATTGACACTCTTGAAAAGCAGCAGTATCGCCTTGTTGGGCATCATTCTGCAGTCAAAGTCTGCCAATGGACTAAGAACATGATTAATGGCCGCGGCGGATGTTATAAGTACAAATTCTATGGCATACGCTCGCATCAATGTATGCAGATGACCACAAGCATGTTTTGCGCGAACCGCTGTACATTCTGCTGGCGCGGCGAAAAAGCACCTGTGTCAAAGACATGGTATGGGCCAACAGATCCGCCGGAATTTATTATCACAGAAGCTGTTCGAAAACATTTGAACCTGTTGATGGGCTTCAAAGGATCGCCAAACGCAAACAAATTCATGATTGAGAAAATGAAAGATGTGAAACATGTTGCGCTGTCATTGACTGGAGAACCTATAACCTATCCGTTGCTCAACGAGATTCTTCGGCAATTTCATCAGCGTCGGGTGTCTACGTTTTTAGTCACGAACGCACAATTCCCTGAAGCAATGGAGAAAATAGAAAATGTGACACAGTTGTACATCTCTGTTGATGCGCCAGACAAAGTGTCGCTGAAGAATATAGATCGGCCGTTGTTTAAAGATTATTATGAGCGCTTGCTTGCATGCTTGGATATCATGGCAAAGAAAAAGTTTCGCCGGTGTGTGCGGTTGACGGTCGTTAAAAATCATAATGATACGAACTTTGAAGGTTATGCGACGCTCATTAAACGCGGCAATCCTGATTTCATCGAGGCGAAAGGGTACTCACATGTTGGTGCGTCACAGAAATTTCATAAGAAAGAGGATATGCCCACACATGAAGAAGTGAAAGTGTTTGCGGCGAAGCTGCTTCCGCATCTTCCGGACTATGCTATTGTTGATGATCACGAGCCGAGCTGTGCTGTGCTGTTTGTGAAGAAAACGCTTGGGAGAAGATATATTAATTTTCCACGGTTTTTTGATATTGTGAATGGTGGCGGGGAAGCGGCTGCTGAGGACTATTCTGCTGAGAAGATGTGTGAGAATTAGAAACTTTAGCGAAAAATTCAGCTTATTACTCCTCTAAAGATTGTCGCACAAGTTTTATAAATAGCCTAAATTTTTGCTTTTTTAAGCGGAGTTGGCGAAGTGGCTAACATTAGCTCAAGGCTAATAGCATGCAACCGCCTGCAGTCTGCTCTTCTGAGGCGTAAGCCAATGAACGGTCGAGAGCGGTCATCCGGGGGTTCGAGTCCCTCACTCCGCTTCTTTATTTTTTAGAAAAGGGCTGAAGCATAGACAGTTTTTTAAAATGGCGATTACTTTAAGCCTAAATGAAGTATTTACCAGCAATTATTCTAAAATGGAGTGGATTAGTATTTTCTGGACTCGTCGTAAATGCTATTCTCTTTGGAATTATCACAGAGGTAGGCATCAGCGAAGGTTTGAGTGGGTTTATTGCTCTCATAATAACGATCGTAGCTATCGTAAGTATAAGCAAAATTATTAACAAATCTATTTCGAAACAAATCGAACCAAAAAAATGTAAGAGATGTGGAAACTTAATATCGTTTTGGTCGCTAGAATTCTGCGCAAAATGTAAAAAAGATAAATCTAAAGCAATAAATCTGCTGGATCAGCACGGCATAACTCCTTATTGTATTACCCCACAACTAAGCAGGTACGGGAGAATTTTTGGAAGAGAAACATATACATTTATTAAAAAAGAGCAGTACGATGATGTGATGGATAGTCTTATTAAAAACAACTTCAACATTGAAAAAATTGCTTCAGAATTTTATGTTTCATTAGGTGTGATGGTTGAAGAAGAAGAAAAAAAGAAACGTAATGTAGAACGACATATGCGAGAGAAGATAGAACAAAGAGTTTATGGACAAGCTCAAAAGAAAAAAAGAAGGCAACTCACAGAAGAAGAAAAAGATATAATATTTGATAAATTCCACAACCAATGCACAACTTGCGGTCAAACAGAAGGTTTGCACATTCACCATAAAGACCAAAATCCAAGCAATAACACAATTGAAAATTTATCTGTGCTTTGTGGTGTCTGTCATAAAAAAGTGCATATGAAAGTGAGATGATGCTATAGGGACCATTATGAAAGAGATATCCCTCAATTCTAAAGAAGGAATATTATTATTCCAACAGAAGCTAAGTGAAGCAAAAGAAAAATCAGATGAAAAATTAAACAAGCAAATGAAGGTTTATCGAATTAACGAAGATTTAGATGCTGATGTTTACGAACTTGTGCGAAATACACATCGATCAGAAAATGCTCATATTGCAAAAATAAATCTCTTTATTCAAAAAAATCCTCAACAAGCACAAACAGCTATTCAAGATAAATGGAAACATATAGAAAGAAACAGAGCAGACAGGGAAAACTATGTGAACATTTCCTATCTCAGAAAACAACATAGGATGAACATAAAACAAAATAAAATTAACTCCAATATGGAGAAACTCACAAAATATGTTTTTTATCTAACTATATTCACAGCAATTTTAACTATAATTCAAATAATTGTGTGACCCCCTCCTCAACCGCTTTTTATTCTCCCAAAACCTTTAAAACCCCTCTGCTCATTTCAACCTCATGTTCAAGCGCATCCTTCTTGCGGGCAATGGCAAAAAGTTCTTTGTCAAAGACATCGAGAAAGACTTCCACTGCCAATACGGCTTTGTCGCGGCTGCTGAACTTCGGAAGAGAAGTGGCACGGTGAAAACGAACACCGGTGTTTCGCTTGCCATCGTTCAACCGCAATTCATTGACTTATACTCTCGTATAAAACGCGGGCCACAAATTGTTGGACAAAAAGATGTTGGTGCAATCATCGCTGAAACTGGTGTGGGCAAAAACAGCATTGTTGTTGATGCGGGCGGCGGCTCTGGCGCATTATGCATGTTTCTTGCACATCTCTGCAAAAAAGTTGTCACCTATGAGCTGCGCGAAGACTTTGTGAAGATTCTTGAAGAAAATAAGAAATCGCTGGGGCTGAAAAATATTGTTATTAAAAATAAAGATATCTATGAAGGCATTGCTGAAAAAAATGTTGATTTGGTCACACTCGACTTGCCAGAACCGTGGAAAGCAATTCCCGCTGTTGAGAAAGCACTTGTGTCCGGCGGTTTTTTGGTGTCCTATTCCCCAAGCATCCCTCAAGTGTCTGATTTTGTTGAAGCTATCAGGAAATCTTCTCTTATCTGGGTGAAAACAAAAGAAGTGCTGGAGCGCAAATGGGAATTTGAAGAGCGAAAGATTCGCCCGTTTACTCAGATGTTGGGGCATACAGGTTTTCTGACGATATGCAGGAAGATGTAAAAGCTTATAAAAGCGTTCGTGCTCGGCTGGCTATGCTTGAGCATATTGTTGCAAAGAAGCCTCGATCGAAGCGCAAACGGCGTTTTATACCTAAGCTCTCTCACGAGCTTACTGATGTTCTTATGGCTGAAATAACTCGTCAATCTGACCTGTTGCGTATTGTTGTGAATGCATCTAGACTCAAGTCGGGCGTTGCTGGTCGCTCGCTTAAAACACACTCAGACAAAACTGAGAAGAAAATTCCCATTCTCTCATCTGGCTATAAAAGCAGATTCACCCAGAAGTATATTCCCCTTGAGACTTTTTATAAAAACGCTAATGTGTACGAGCTTCATTATGGCGCGTATGACACTATCGCGAAGAAATCTGTTGCTGTTGTCACCGACAATTATGTCGAAGGCAAAAATAAGTCCATCGAACAAGAAGATGATGCTACTGCACTCAATCCGGAACAGGCGAATAATACGATTCAACGAATTATTTATGCCAAATTGTTTGGCGCTCTTTCCGATATAGGTATTGAGGATCGAGAGCGATTTACACAGTGGCGACAATTCAATAAACATTTGCGCAGGCTGTATGAAGGCGGACATTATGACAGCTCGATTACAAAAGGGATTTGATTCCATAATTATTCTATTTTCATCCTATTTCAGAACATCCTGATACACTGCCTCGTTTGGCTTAATGTGCGTGTTCGGCCACAGCTTCACGCCAGGCATCAAATTTACATGTATGCCTGTTTGTACGTTATCACCAATAATTACCCCTAACTTTGTGAGACCAGTTGAAATGAGTTCTTTGTTGACCATGGATCTTATCTCTTTTTTGTCAAACCGCAAGTTTGCGGTTGTTGTGCCTGCGCCAAGATTGACGTTTGAGCCGATGACACTGTCGCCAATATAGCTCAGATGGGGAATATTGCTCTTGTCGAACATGATTACATTTTTTAGCTCGACGGATTGACCTACTTTGCATGCATTGCCTATCGATGCCGGACCGCGAATATATGCATTCGGTCCAATAGTGCAGTTATCGCCGATAATAACGGGACCTTCAATATATGTGCCACTTCTGATGATGCTGTTCTTGCCAAGCATTAATTTTCCTTTGACTACCACATTTTTTTCTATCTTTCCGTGAATGGCTGTTTTTATGCCGCTCAGCAGTGCTTTATTTGCAGCGAGCAGCTGCCACGGATAGCCAATGGGCATCCATGCTGTGGCTGTTTCATATGTGATATCTTTGTCTTTTGCGAGATTGTTGATGAAATCAACTGCTTCGTATTCTTTTCGTGCTGACTTTTTTATTTTTGTGCTGAAAATATCTTTATCAAGGATGCAGCATCCAGTATTTGCGAGATGTAATGATGATCTCTTTGGCTTTTCAACAATCTTCAGCACGCGCTTTCCTTTTGTTTCGAGCATGCCCCATAACTGCGGGTCTTGAACGTGCGCTGCGAGCACTGCATAGCTGCGATGCAGCAGTTTCTTGATGTCAGCACGCGCATAGATGTCGTCGCCATTAAGCACGAGAAAACGCTCTTTTATGAGATGAGCGGTTGCTTTTAACGCAGTGCCTGTGCCGTTGACATTTTTCTGCTCGACATATTGTATGCGCATTTGTCCATGTGCCGTTCCTATTGCCTCTTTTACCATATGTCCGAGATAGCCGATGACAATAATTACCTCGTCAACAAGATCGCTAAGTTGGTTCAGATTGTGCTCAAGAATTGAGTGGTTTGCTATTTTCAGCAGCACTTTTGGCTGCGTTGCTGTCAGTGGCAAACAGCGCGTCCCTTTTCCCGCTGCGAGGATTATTGCTTGCATAATGTATTTAATTCGCTGAGCTTTTTAATAGTATGCATCGGCTTATCGAATTTGTCCTGCGGTTTTATGTCCTTGTGTTTTCCATGGTGCATATGCACGGTGTTCATGCCAAGCATATTGCCGTATCGGATTTCAACGTTTATTCTATCGCCAATTACCCAACAGTCGGTTGGACGTGTGCTGTATTTTTTTATAATATTTTCAAAAATTTCTTTTTTTTGCTCGTGCGTGCCGCAGATTATAATCTCGGTGAAATAATGCTTTATTTTTAATATTCTTATTTTTTCTTCTTGTATCTTTCTATCACCGCTAGAGACGAGAATTTTTATTGCGTTGATGTTCTTGAGCGTTGGGATTGTGTCGGGGAATGAGTTTATGTTTGGCAGATTCTTGTATGTTTCATCGAGCTGACCTGTCGTATCAAATAATGTATCATCAAGGTCGAAGATGAATATTGCTTTCTGATTGGTTTTCATATCTTCACCAGAATTTTTGCCAATTTTTCTGAATCGTGGCGAATGAGCACGGGTTCGGTTATGATGTTTTCTTCGATGAGCTTTATGCCGAGCTTTTCTATTTCGCTGTGGTCGATTATTACGGGAAATGCTTTTTCTTTTGCGTAATTGCTGAGAAGCTTGCGGTCTTTTACCTGATGATTGTTGCAAATGACATCATCAATTTTACCACCATACTTCATTATCTCTTTTACATGATCTGCTGCGGTGAAATTATTTGTTTCGCCCCATTTTGTCATGAGGTTGCAAATGTACACTTTTTTTGCTTTGCTTGCGCTGATTGCTTCCTTCATGCCCTCGACGAGAAGATTTGGGAGAATTGAGGAGTACAAGTCACCTGGGCCGATAGTGATTATGTCAGCGTTTGCTATTGCGTCTTTTGTTTCAGGATAGATCGTTGCGTTTGGCTTGATAAAAACACGCTTGATGCGCAAATTTCCATCATGTTTTGGGACGTCGATATTTGTTTCGCCGACGATCGTATGGCCGTTTTCGAGCTCGGCACCGAGATGTGCATGGTTGATAGATACAGGAAGCACTTTGCCTTTGATATGAAGCAGCTGGGCAGCTTTTTTAATTGCGGCTACTTCGCTCCCTGTAATCTTTGTCAGCGCAGTGAGAAGCAAGTTCCCAAAGCTGTGGCCTTTGAGCGAGCATTCTTCATCAAATCGGTAGTTAAACAAATCACGCAGCGTGTTATCGCCGTCTTCAGCCAATGCAACAAGACAGCGGCGGACGTCGCCTGGCGGCAGGATGCCGAACTCATCTCTGAGCAGACCAGTGCTGCCGCCTGAATCAAACATGCTGACGACTGCAGTAATATCGAGATCATATTTTTTTAATCCTCGCAGTACGGTGAAGCTGCCGGTGCCGCCGCCGATGACAACTATTTTTTTCATAGCCTTTCAATGTCTTTTACGCTCACATCTGTGAGGCTTTTTATAACTTTATCTGCATGGGAGAAATCACGGCCAATAGTCACTGAACAAGGCACAGCAATACATTTCATGCCCGCTGCTTTTGCTGCGAGCACGCCATTCGGAGAATCTTCAATCGCCGTGCATCGCTGTGGCGCAGTTTTCAACCTGCGCGCTATTTCAATGTAAATATCCGGTGCTGGCTTGCTTTGTTTTACTTGGTGACCTGACAGAATTTCTTTGAAAAAATGTTTGGCGCTGATAGCGCTGAGCGTTACATCAATCGTCTGCGGCGATGAACTCGATGCCAATCCTAATGGGATGTTCTGCTGCTTTAATGCGTTGAGAAGCTCGACTGCACCAGGGAGCGGCTTTAGGTTTTGTAATTTTACCCAGTAATTCTTTCTGTTCTTTTCAATGAGCACTTCTACTGACTGCTTTAACGTGTGCTTTTTTTTCATGTATGACCAGATATCCTTTGATGAGCGGCCACGGCTGTACTCAATGTCTTCATCTGAAAATTTAACGCCCAACTTTTTGCAGCTTTCAATAATTGATTCGTCAGAAATTGGCTCTGTGTCGACTAATACACCATCCATGTCGAAAATGACGGCTTCAACCATTTTGATTCACTTCGTTTTTCGTTTTAATTAGTAGCATCCTAATTTCCTCCCCTTTCTTAGTCAATTTATATCCTTTGTTCAATAATCCAGCATCTCTGAGTTCATTTTTGACCCATCCTGATGTAATTGATTTTCCTAAGATATAGCGTGCAGCACCAATATTTGATAATCTTTCAATAAATTTCTTTCTCCGTTTCGGATAATATCGAAATATTTGTTCGCCTATAATCAGAAATTTTGACAATAATCCAAGCGAATGAAATCTCAAATAAAATCTATTTTGTTGCTCAATAAATACTTTCGAACTCATCTCCGCAACTTTTGCTATCTTTGCAAGTATTTCATGCTCGTCACGACTGCTTGCTAATACGATGTGTCCATGAGTTTTTGAACTTGGCGATCCATCGCCTTCAAAGCACCCTAATAAAAAATTTCGTGCAGAATCTTTATCGCCTTTGAATATACGAGTCATTAAAGCTGAAATTAATCTGTTATAATAGAGAAGCACTAATTGTCTATGCTCTTTAATTACAAGAGAGCCGTATTCATTTCTCTTCGAGTGAAGAGTGCTCAAAATATTTCTTACCCTTATTCTATTTTCAACATTGACTCCTGTTTTCTGGAGCCAAGCATTTGTTATCTCTTTAATCGGTGCTTTGCCCTCTCCATCCCACGAAAAAGACAGCTCACTTAAAGTAAATGCATCAGGCACTATTGACTTGTGCATCTCAAGAAAGAAGTTTGCCTGCTCAAATGTCGAAGCAACAATACCCCAGCTATTACCTCTCTTTGTTCCATCTGAAAAATAGCATCCCAGGTAATACGCCAATTTTTCAATTTGTATATTTTTATTAATTATAATTGGAACTCTATTCCCATAAAAAACAACTAATCTCTCATTATCGAGTTGAGCATAATTAAAATCTTTCAATATCTCTTTCATCTCTTGATTTAAAGTGGTCTTATTTCTCGACACAACATCTTCTAATTGGAAAATTCCACTTTTTCCAATAGTCGCAGAATCAAATGCAATAGAATATTCAGTAGTTTTTTCTTTTTCTCGAGAACAAATCACACTATACTGTCCATATGTTTTTCCTTCAATTTCTGCACACACTTTTACTATTTCACCTTTGTTAAGCTGCACTTGCTGAACTATGTTTTTAGGCAAATAAATCCTACCATCACTCGTAACTTTCGTAGAAAATCCATTGATTCTTTTAAGTGAAATTTCAAATGCTCCTTCGAGCAACTTACTTTTGCAAACTAAGTCTGATGGAACATAAATCCCCTTATGGTTCTGTTCTTTAATCTTAGCATAAAATGTTAAATTTTTACGCTGGATTGAAACAAGAACCTGCTGATTCTTAGAAAATTTACTACGCAACTCTTTAGGAAGGTCAATAAAACCAGTATTCTTTGTATTCATTTTTCTGATTTTAGATTTGAATGCTGTTATCATCACTCTTGTATTTGACAACAACCATTTAAATCTTTTGATACTATCAAAAATGAGTAAATTTCGTGGTCCATCTATCGTACAGTTACGGCCTTTGCGAGATTACGCGGGCGATCCGGATTATTCCCTCGTGCTACTGCCAAGTAATATGCAAACAGCTGCCCGACAATGCTTGCCAGAATTGCAAATGTGCCATCGTTGTGCGTTGGCACGAGAATATCACCTTGTTCTGTTCCTATCGTTATGACGCTTGCTCCACGCGCTTCAACTTCTTTTGCATTCGACGCCATTGCAGCATCATGATTAATCATCAAGCTGATTACTGGCGTGCCTTGCTCGATCAATGCAATTGTGCCGTGCTTCAGCTCGCCGCCCATCATGCCCTCTGCATGGATGTATGAGACCTCTTTAATCTTTAACGCAATTTCACGCGCAACCGGATATCCTAATGCGCGGCCGATGACATAGATATCGCGATGTTTGTATATCTTCTCAGCAATTGCTTTTATTACACTTGCTTTGCTGAGCACTGCCTCGATCTTTTCAGGAAGCTCTTTGATGTCTGTGTCATATCCAAATTGTTCTGCTACCCTGAGCAGCAGCGCAACCTGATTGACAAATGATTTTGTGGCTGCAACACAAATTTCCTGCCCTGCAAGAATGTTCAATGACAAGTCGGACATCCGCTGTATCGTCGAGTATGGAACATTCACCGCTGCTGCGATTTTTGCTCCTTTTGATTTTGCGTACTTTAATGCATCAATGACATCCATCGTTTCGCCCGACTGTGAGAATGCGATGACGAGCGTGTCTTTCTCAATCGTTGCAAAATGCTCAAACTCGGATGCAATGAGTGTTTGTGCTTCCACGTGCTGCTTATGGAGATAATAACAGCCGATGAGCGTTGCATGATAGCTTGTACCCGAGGCGACAAAAACGACTTTGTGCGAATTTTTTATGAGGCTCACGAGCTTTGTGAAAATCTCTTTTTGGTCTGTTTTGAGCGAGAGCAACAATCTTTTTACCACTGTAGGCTCTTCCATGATCTCTTTGAGCATGTAGTGGCCATACTGTTTTTTTTCTTCAACTGTTTTTTCCCATACAAATTGCTTGATTTCTTTTTTTAGTTCTTTTTCGTTACTGAAGAATTGATATCTCTGCGGTGTTATTACAGCGTATTCATCATTATCAAAAAATATTGCTTTATCTGTCTTATCCGAAAATGCGTAAATGTCTGACGCAATATAATTTTCACCATTGCCAATGCCGAGAACAAGAGGCGAATCACGGCGCATTGCGTATATCTTATCGTCTCCTTTAATCATCATCAAAATTGCGAAGGTGCCTTTTGCTTCACGAATGAAATCTTTGACTACCTCTGATATTTCTTTGCCTGATGCAAGCTTTTGCTCGAAATAATGTGAAATAACTTCACTATCTGTTTCGCTTATGAATTTGCAGCCCTTATTTTGCAGATCTTTTTTCAGCTCTTCATAATTTTCGATAATGCCATTATGGATGACAACTACTTTACCTTTGCATGATAAATGCGGATGCGCGTTTGCTTTTGTGACACCGCCGTGGGTGCTCCAACGAGTATGGACGATGCCCATGGTGCCCGGCATGTCGAGGAAATTTACTTTTTTGTGCACTTCCTGCACAGCACCAATATCTTTCTTGATGTAAAATTGATTATTGCTCTGTGTTGCCATCCCTACAGAATCGTATCCTCTGTATTCGAGTTTTTTTATTCCTTCTAAAAGTATTGGTGCTGCGTTTCTCTTACCTATATAACCATAGATTCCGCACATTTAAGCCACCTTATATTTAGAGATAAGCATCTCGATTTTCTTTCGTTTTATTGGATGAATAAAATTTACCTGTCGGTGGAAATTAAATATATTTCTCCTGCCTGTAATCGAAAAGTAATGCATTAAAGTCCTTGTTTTTGAATTATGAAGCCGAATTGGGTTTGTGCTTATTCCGATGCTCTGAACAAGTTCGCGTACATCTTCCGTAAGCATTCTATTAGCAAAAGCGATTACTATCATATATTTCTGAGGGTAGAGAAATCCTTCATCGTCGTACATTGCCTGTAAGAAAGCTGATTTAAATTCGTTGTCGGATTGTTTTATCCAATCAGGAATCCTTTTCACCGGAAAATGATCATACTGGAGTAATTTATATAACATAAAACCAACAGTAGAACCCAACCAAAATTCATGCCCATGATTAACTCTACGACGGAAATATATCGGAATTTCACCAAAAATACTCTTTATATCTGTTTTAAATGACTCTAGCAGTGCATCTTGAATATTAACATAGAATGCGCGATACTTCCCTTGAAGCTTATTTACGTGTATTCCTCCATCACCAAGGATGTGAGCGAGCGTTCTTGCAAGTGAACTGTTAAACTCTATATTTTTTACTGGCATTGGAAATGAGTCTTTTGTTTTAACACTTTTTATACTTTTCATAGCTCTCTCTTCATCAATTTGTAAAAATTCTGTTAAGCTTAACAGCGTTTTAAAATTACACCAGTAATTCTCACTTTTGGACATCCTTGAGATAGTATTTCGAGAAACTCCTAACTTTTTTGCAATTTTGATTGTGCTCATTATTCTTATTTGAATTTCTCTTTGAAAATCAGGTGCTATTCGCACATAATAATTCCCCTCTTTTATCAGATTTAAAATGTTCATACTACTTATGGAATATTTTAAATCTGGGGAATATTTGTGAATAAACTCTGTTTCCGAATCTATCAGCGAGCTTCTATTCTCTCCCTCAAATGGTATCACGACTGTGTCTCCTTTTCCAACATATCCAAAGATTCCACACATGTGGCGATTGTACAACTGTTTATATATAAGTATTGCTGTAAGCTGTGGATGGAAATCAGAGCAGCAACTGCCCGCGATCTTGCGGATCTTATGCGTTTGCAGTCTCATCTTGTACACTTCGAAAGACCATTTGACCCAACAATTCGAAAAGGAAAAGTTCAATATTACGACATAAAGAAATTGCTCCGCTCGAATCGGGCAAAAGTTGTTGTTGCCGTTTACAAGAAAATTGTTGGATGCGGCTTTGGTGAAATTCAAAAAGATGTTAACTGGTCTGTAAACAAAAGAAAAGGCTATATCGGTCTGATGTATGTTGAACCAGCATTCAGGGGACAGCGTATCGGCAGGCGCATTATAACTGAATTGTCGCGCTGGCTCAAAAGCTATGGCATCAATGATATACGATTACGGTTATACACTGACAATGTAGCTGCGCTTCATGCGTACCGTGCATACGGCTTTAAAGATTTTATTCTCGAAATGCGCAAAACATTGTAATGTTGGGTGATATCACGTATAATAATATCTGCCATCCCGTTTCTGCTCCCTATCCAAGAATGAGTCGAGCTTGTTTGCTCTTGGACGACCTGAGTCTTTATCACGGCGGAATGTAATGCCTACATCCCTCAAAAATAGATTCATGCCTTCTTCCATCTTCACTGGGCCGTGCGCTTCGCCTGCACGTGATGGGATGCCTTTGAAGACCAGCAGGCGGTCGCTGAGGTAATCAAGGAATAACAGGTCGTGATCGACAACAAGAATGGTTGCGTTTTTCTCCTCAGCAAACCGCTTGAGAAGCTTTGACACTATCAACCGCTGTTCGACATCAAGATATGCGCTCGGCTCGTCAAGCAAGAATAACTCTGCAGGCCTGCTCAATGCAAGCGCAATCGCAACACGCTGAAGCTCACCGCCTGACAACTCGTTGAGCTTTCGCATGAAGAGCGGGGCAATCGCCAATGGCTCTATGAGAAGGTGGGTGTCGTTTTTTATTGCATCCCTAAGGATGTTCATGACCAGCTCGTCGCTTTCGCCTTCGATGTATTGCGGCTTGTAACTTACTTTTGCGTTTTCTGAAATCGTGCCTTCGTCTGGCTTTATCACACCGGCGAGCATCTTGACAAATGTGGTTTTGCCAATGCCGTTCTCGCCCAGCACACCTATAATTTCGCCTTTATAGATTTCACCTCGCGGCGCGGCTACTGCAAAGCCATCAAACGTCTTTTTAATATCGTTCCATTCACACAACACCATTTTTCTTTTTGCTTCGCTTACTGGTAAACGCTCGAACTTTATTTCATGGTCTCGAAAGCGTATGTTTTCCTCTCGCAAGAAGCCTGACAGAAAAACATTGATGCCTTCTTTTGCACTCTTAATGCCTGAGACGACGCCAAATGCTGCCTGCTCGCCAAACATCACATGGACAAAGTCGGTGATGTAATCGAGGACGATGAGGTCGTGTTCGACGACCATTATGCGGGTGTTTTCCGTCGCAAGATTGCGGATAAATGAGCTTAGGCGAAGACGCTGCTTGATGTCGAGATAACTTGTGGGCTCGTCAAAAATGTAGAAGTTTGCATCCTTAAGAACTGTGGCAGCAATTGCGACACGCTGCATCTCGCCGCCAGAAATTGCTGCAATGTCACGGTCAAGAATGCTCGTAATCTCAAGCTGCGCTGCAATTTTGTCAAGCTGCTGCTTTTCGTCGACTTTATGCAGCAAATCACGCACGCTGCCTGCTGCTTTCTTTTGGATAATGTCGACTTGCTGCGGCTTGTAGATCGCTTTTATCTTGCCCTGCTGCACATGCTCGAAAAATAATTGTGTTTCAGATCCACGAAAAAACTGCATGATATCATGAAATGATGCTTCATGATCTTTTCCAAGGTTCGGCTTCAATTGACTTGCGAGAATCTTGATCGCAGTTGACTTGCCAATGCCGTTCACGCCGATGATGCCGACGACTTTGCCGAGGGTTGGCTGTGGTATATTGAACAGGCGAAATTGGTTGAGGCCATAGCTGTGAATCGGGTCGTGCTTTAATTCTGTGGGGAGCTTGACAATACGGATTGCGGAAAATGGGCACATCTTTGCAGACACTTTGTGCATCTCGGTAACGACTTCTTCTGCAATCTCTGATTTTCCTGATGATCCTATGTGAAAGCCTTCGCCGCCGGAACGGTTTAATGGATCGTACTTGATGCATTCCAAACTGCATTTTTTTGGCTGACATCTGTCGCGGTCGACGATGGCGGTGACGGTGCGCATGGGGATTTAATATATGGGAGATTTATAAATCTTGGGCGACGGCTTTAAATAATCCACGCTCACATGATTCTTATGAACTGTGAAACATGCAAGAAAAAGATTGATACACTCTTCTTAGGCAAGATTAACGGGACGTATATCAAAAAAGAAGGCAAGAAGCATATTGTTTGCTTTGAATGCCAGAAAAAGTTTAATAATGACAAGCAGAAGATGATAGAGAGCTTGCCCTTGTAGCTCAGCGGCAGAGCGACTGCTTCGTAAGCAGTAGGCCGGGGGTTCAAATCCCTCCGAGGGCTTGTTTTTCCTGAATCACCCTCGATTTCTTGAGTCTTAAATTCTAAAGATTTATAAAACTCCAAATAAAACAGCACAACATGAGGCGCACTGAGACTGCTGATCGACGGAAGAAGATGGCAATCTCCATATTTTTTGTTGTCATCCTTGTGGCAAGCACTGCAGGATTTGTTGCAACCTTTAACACAAAGCAGGATACCTCTTATAACGGCTACGATTTTGAACTGCGCGGCAATCAATGGGTGACTGAAGTTGACACTGCGTTTGGCACTGAAGAATTTGTTTTTTATCATCATCCTCTCGATCTACGTGTGCAGGTTTCACCTGCTATTGTTGATGTGATTAAGGCTGCGCCGACTGTCGTTCTTGTGTTTGATCCAAACATCACTGACATCCAGTATGCTGAACTTGGGCGTTTTCAACTCAACCAATATCTTGTTTCACAATTAGGCAAGAATGTCGAGCATGCCATTACTGCTCCGCATTCTGCTTATACATTTCCTGTTGTTCAGTGTATTCCCGATGGAAAGCTCTACATCCTTTATCAGCAAGGCAATGTGAGCAGCGCTTCACTTACTGATAATTGTGTTACGCTCGAAAGTTTTTCAGGGTTAGATTACTTGGAATATTCTGAATCAATCGTGTATCGCCTCTTGGGTGTTATTCAATGAAAAGAAGCCCAATGAAGGAAGGTATATTGAAAAACAGTGATTATGAAGATGATTTTAATCTGCCTGAGCAAGACGATGACCAGGGTGACGATCAACTTGAACGAGCAATTGACGCTCCTGATGTTCCTGAGGCAGATGAGCATACTAACAGGACGTTTTATATCATTGCAGCTGCTATTGTTGTCATCTTTTTTGGCATTGTTGCATATCAACAGTTTTCTACGCCTACCGGCGCGCTGACATTTGATGATCTTCATCAACTGAATATTGATGGGAAACTTGATGAGGAAAAAGGCTATTTGTATAATGGTTTCTCGTTTGTGTTCTTTGACGGGCTTTGGTATACAAATGTCGTGCGTAACGATATCAATTATCGCGTGCCGCTGCATTTTGGACCGCGAGATCTTGTGAATGTGCAGCTGTTTGGCAATCTCTCATATGAATTTAATGTGGGAACAGACATTTATGTTGTTGTCAATCCTATCTCTGAGGGACAGGATTATATTGCGCTTGCTGCATCCGAGCTTGCACAGAACTTAGCCGTTGCAATCAAACGACGGCCTGTTGGCGCATGTGATCGAAATGAAACAGGCATGTGTGAATTTCGGCCAATTGTCACCTGCGAGACAACAGATCACGCAATGATTTATCTCCTTCAGGAGCCTGGTCCCCTTGTAGAGCTCAAAGATACCTGTATCATTCTTCGCGGCGTTGATTATGATTTGGTCAAAGCAGTTGACCGGCTGGTTTTGCAATGGTACGGCATCATGTAGATCATTATTTCTCGGAAAAGCCTCGCTCTGCTTTAGTGGAGAAGCCTGTTGACACTATTGTGCTCGGCCATCGATTTCATTTTGTGACGCCATCAGGCGCTTTTTCGTCTGGACGTGCAGATCCAGGTTCGCAGCTGCTTGTTGAATCTGTTGCTGTTAAAGACGGAATGTCTGTTCTTGATCTTGGCTGCGGTTGGGGATTTGTTGGTGTTGTGCTGAAGAAAATTACGCCGTCGATTTCTATAACGTGTACCGATGTGAATGAACGTGCGCTGGCGTTTGCGAAACGTAATGCACGAGCAAATGGTGTTGTGCTGGATATTCTTTCTGGACATCTGTATGAACCTGTCAAGGACAAACGGTTTGATGCTATTATCGTCAATCCGCCGATGAAGGCTGGGCGTGAGATCTGTTATTCTATTATTGAGGGCGCATTGACGCATTTGGTTTCTGGCGGGGCATTACATCTCGTAGCGATGCACAACCGCGGCGGTGCCATGCTTGAGAAGAAAATGAAAGAAGTGTTTGGGAATGTCGAGACAATAGCGAAGAAATCTGGGTTTCGTGTGTATCGGTCTCAGCTTGTTACAATTCAGTAAATCCGTTTTCTGTTACGGTGACCAAACGGAATCCGATGCCGAGTTTTAAGAGCGCTGCTAACAGTGCCATATGCTCCTTTCCGCTGCCTGAGGTGATATGCAAGCCAATCTCAAGTCCTTTAATCTTGCCGTTGAGTTTCTGCTGAATTTCGTCCCGCAATTCTGGCATGTCTTTGTTTGTATCGACAACTATACACTCAGCATTTTCTGCGGTAAAATTCTTGCCAAAATCACTGGTGATAATGAACGTGCGCTCCCATGGCTGCGCTTTTATGAGTCGAGCGACTTCTGCCCAGGTGCCTTTGCCGGTGCTGAGAAGCGTGATGAGTTCGGTCATAAAAGTTTAAGATTGTTCGGGTTATTTAAACATTTACAATTCTTCGCTTACTTGCATATTCCCATACTGCACCATTAATCCATTTTCTTTGAGAAATGATCGATTCCATATCTTCAATAAGCTCATTTTTTTAAATTTTATTCAGCGAAAATGGGTATAATACCCCAGAGCTTCGCTCTGATTTCCCATTTTCTGGAGTAAAAATCCCATTATGAAAGCACAGCTTGTCGCCAAGTGAAACGAGCGCGATTAGCAAAGCACACTTTGCGTTGCTGTGACTGGGATTCTTACAATTACATTTTCACCCCAAAACCTTTTAAACCA
>DATDXM010000023.1:0-11715 GCA_035289325.1 Candidatus Nanoarchaeia archaeon | reverse complement strand
CCAAGAATAGCTGCAAACATAAATGATGATGACAATGGCGCTGCCTGCCAACCTTTCCACATAACTATCACCTCTTATCTGGGATGATTACTTGGGTGTTTTTAAAGGTTTAGCATCAAAAAGAAATGGAAAAAAAATATTTTTCGACGATGACCAATATATCGTGTCCTAACTTAGTTGGAATTACAAAATTTAAAACGTACAAATCCGTAAAACTTATGAGTATGTTTAACGTACATAACTGTGGTGAAG
Source organism: Candidatus Nanoarchaeia archaeon (assembly GCA_035289325.1). Classification (GTDB taxonomy): domain Archaea; phylum Nanobdellota; class Nanobdellia; order Woesearchaeales; family JAGLXL01; genus DATDXM01. Next base: position 11,463 of record DATDXM010000023.1, on the reverse strand, counting down.
CATTATGACCGAAATCGAGACCGCTACAATGTCTGAACGAGGGCAGATCATTATACCGAAAGATGTGCGAGAGTACATCAACGCTGGTGAAAAGACAATTTTTACCGTTATGCCCTTGAATAAGGAAACAATTATTATGAAGAAATTGGATAGGGAGAAAATAGTACAGGAATTTCAAAAGATGCGAGAAAGTGTCACAGATAAGTTGACTTCAAAAGAAATAAATGAAATAATTGCCGAAGTCAGAAAACAGAAATAGATGATTTATGAGAAAAGTGGTGATTGATACAAATGGAGTGATATCTGGGGCAATAAAACAGCGATATTTGTCTGGTCAAAGCCATATTATGCTGTGCTTATCAATCAGGAGGCAATCACACAAAGCAATCGCGCACACTTTGAGTATGTGTGGAAGAATGCAAATGTTCCGAGCAACAATGAAAAGCGAATAAAACACGCCAACATTTAAATAATTAAACACACCTAAACAGAGTATGGCAGTAAAAACAATTACAGTAACAACGAAAGCATATCATACGTTGAAGATACTGAAAGAGCCAAAGGAAAGTTTTAGCGATGTTATCCTGCGAGTTGCGGGGAAGCGATCACTGCTTGACTTTATAGGTATTCTATCTGATGAAAGCGCAGAGAAAATGAAAAAAGCAATAAGAGAATCTCGAAAAAGGCACGCTGAAGTGCATAAAAAGAGGATGGATGCAGTGATAAAAGCATTCAAAGAATAATGGTCTTGTTTGATACATGTTTTGTGATTGATGCATTACGGAAAAAAGAGCCCGCAGTTGCCATTTTAAGAGAAAGGTATTTACGTGGAGAAGCCTGTGTTGTGGCCGCTGCAACGGTTTCAGAATTATGGCTTGGCGCTTTAACATCAATATCAGAAAAGGAAAAACAACGAACGGAGGAATTTCTCAGTGTTATTACAATTATCCCATTTGAAAAGGAATGTGCAAAACAAGCGGCTCAAATTGAGTTTGATTTAAGCCGTAACGGGCTTCGGCTTGAAACAGAAGATATCCAAATCGCTGCAACTGCGATAACGCACGGGGAGATACTTGTGACAGCGGACGCACATTTCACACGAATTGAAGGATTACGCGTACTAAAATATTGAAAGATGGCATAATCACAGCATAAACTTCTCAATCTGCGACTTCGCTTTCTCTCTGTTTTTCTGATGCTCTTTCAAGAACGCATTTAACTTATCGACAAGGATCTGCTTCAGCTCACCTGTGAGCAGTTTCCCCGATGTGTAATCATTATAAATCTTCAAAAGCTTCTTATCATCTTCTTCAAAGAATGTCAGCCACTGATAGGCGATATCAACTGCAGGATTGCCCCCTTTCTTGCGATGCTCTTCAATCGTTGCCTGTCCGCCAGAAAATGCATATTTCATGATTTTCGAGCGCACCGTCGCAGGGCTGTCTGTTGTATACACTGCACTTGACTCTTCTGATGCCGACATTTTACCAGCATCTAACCCGTGCAGCCCAGGCAAAAATCTGCACTGAATGCTTGCAGGCTTCATATAGCCAAGTTTTGGAATAACATCCCGCGAGACTCTAAAATGCGGGTCTTGATCGATTGCGTGTGGTATAAGGCACGGCAAATTTTTCTTTTTCAGCACGCTCGGCAGAAACGCGGGCACTGCCTGCATCGCGGTATAAAAGATAGTTCCGATATTATGCTCGTTCGTCAGCCCGAACACTGCTTTTACAGTCGAAAACGTGATGCGCTTCGCAACCTTGACTGCCTCTGGATACATGAGATTGGCATGTTTCGTGTCAACAAGAAACTTCGTTTTGCTGGGCTTGAATCCAAGTGCAATCACATCGAGCATATTGTCATGCAAATACCGTTGTCCATCTTCCCATTCGAGATTTTGTTTAAATAGATATTTCTCTTCGTCGGGAAACTGAAAATACAGCTCAACATCAAACATATCTTGAAGCCATTTGGTGAACATCCATGGCACAAGATGACCGAGATGAACTGGTCCAGAAGGCGCCCGTCCTGTATAAAGAAAAAACTTGTTTCCTTTTTCATACTGATCAAGAACAACTCCCAAATCACGATGCGCAAAAAAAATACCCCTGCGCAGCAGATGATGCAGCTCACCAGTGTGCTTTTTAATGCGTTTCAGCAGCGGCTCATCAATTCGTGCAACACCAAATTCTTTGATAAGTGCATCATAATCAACAGTTCCTTTGACTTCCCAGGGAGTGACACGCATAAAGATAAAGATTAAGATTGAGTTTAAATAATTAATGTACTCATTTCCATTTATCAAAAAATTCGTCTCGGCTCATTTTTATTTGATGAAGAATGCCGCTCAATAAACCTTTCTTGATGTTCTTTCCTGAGTGCATTGGAACCACTGTTGATCTGCCGTCAAGATGCCTGTAAAAGCGATGACTTCCTTTTTGGCGAACAGCAATAAAACCTTGCTTTTCAAGAAACAAACAGAGCTCTTTAGAAGAAAGAATAGGCAATTTCAATTATCACACCTGAAGTTCTTGAACACCGATAAATTTTATATTCTCACGGTCGATGTTTACTTGTTCCTGTGTTTCAACTTCAAGGCATAACTCGATGGCTTCTTTCATGTTTTTCATGAGTTCATCCAAGGAGTCACCTTGGCTCAGACATGCAGGGAGTTCTGCGACCTTCCCAATGTAACCACCATCTTCATCTTGCTCAATAATAACATGGAATACTTGTTTCATAGTGCCATTTAAGAAAGGTGAGTTTATTAATCTTGTGTTACTTCCCACGAAACAGGCTAATCTTCTCGTCATTTCACTTCTACCACTTTAATAACATGCCACCCAAACTGTGTCTTAACAGGTTTTGACACTTCACCAGGCTTTAATGCAAACGCAGCAGTTTCAAATTCCTTGACCATCTTCCCTTTGCCAAACCATCCCAAGTCGCCGCCTTTGCTGATGGGCAAATGGATTTCGCCCGTGCAACATCCCCAAAATCCCTGCCCGTGCCAATACCTTACAGAGCAACAAATGCTTACTGTTCTGTCTTGAGTAAAATGCGGGCGGCGTGAACTTGCTGTGCCATAGGCACTTTTTACCCTGCTCATTTAAATTCTTCGTGCAACCCGAAACATTTTTAACCTTAATCTCTATCGGTTTCAGTTATGATTCAATGGATAGTAGGTGTAATTGCAGCAGCATACATTCTCAGCGGCTTCCGCATTGTACGCCCAACAGAGCGAGGTTTAGTTGAAACATTCGGCAAGTATAAAAGATTCGCCGATCCAGGGTTAACGTACATATTCTTCGGCATCCAGCGGTTGACAAAAATTAACGTGACAGAATATATGGTTGACGCAAAGCCGCAGCAGATTATTACAAAAGACAAGTTAAACGCAATTGTCGACGCGCAAGTCTACTTCAAAGTAAAATCTGACGAAACTTCCGTCAAAGCATCACAATACAATGTGCACAACTACGACGACCAGATCGTTCAGCTTGCGCGTACAACTCTGCGCAATATCATAGGCACATTATCACTAAACGATGCAAACAGTAGCCGAGACAAGATCAACGGCGCACTAATGAAAACCTTAAGTGAAGAAACAAAGCATTGGGGTCTTGAAGTGGTCAGAACAGAATTAAAAGAGATTGAACCGCCTCAGGACGTCCAAGAAACAATGAATGAGGTAGTCAAAGCAGAAAATGAAAAGATAGCAGCGATTGACTTTGCAACTGCAAAAGAAACACAGGCAGACGGCGAGCGCCGCGCAGAAATTAAGCGAGCTGAAGGCCGTGCACAAGCTGTTCAAATTGAAGCAAAAGCACAGGCAGACGCAATCCGACTGGTCAACGACGCAGCCGACAAACACTTCAAAGGCAACGCAATAAAGCTAAAACAGCTCGAAGTAACCCAAAAGAGTTTGGAAAACAACGCAAAAATCATAATTACAAAGGATGGGGTTAATCCACTGCTCTTGTTAGGAGATAGTGAGAAGAAGATGAAGCAATTGGCAGAATAATCCCAGTAGTCTAAACATTTAATAACACAAATAATGTTCGTTCCATCATGAAGCACAACCTCAAAATAACTCTTCTCCTCGTAAGCATTTTCTTTCTCGCCCAGCTCATCGGTTTGTTAATAATACAAAATTATATTGATGTGCAGAAGTCAGCCGAAACAGGTCAGACAGCATTCGAACAATTGCCTTTAGGCATCGAACGCCCGCCCGTCACCGCAGACTATTCATTCATATACATAACCATCGCAGTGCTCATCGGCACAGTTCTTCTGCTGCTCATGATGAAGTTTCAGTTGCAGCTGCTCTGGAAAGTATGGTACGCGTTTGCGATTACAATTGCGCTTACTATTGCATTGAACGCATTCATTCCAACAACAGCCGCAGTCATCGTAAGTATCGCCATTGCTGCATGGAAAGTGCTCCGTCCAAATCCAATTATTCACAACCTCAGCGAATTGTTCATCTATGGCGGTTTGGCAGTTATTTTCGTTCCAATCATGAATATATTTTCAGCAACCATGCTCCTCCTCCTCATTTCAATATATGATATGTACGCAGTCTGGAAAAGCAAGCATATGATTACACTTGCAAAATTCCAGTCGAAAGCAAACATATTTGCAGGCTTTTATGTTCCCTATTCGTTAAAAACAGCACACATGCCCAAAGCGCCAAAAGCCACAAAGACAGATGATGCAAAAGCAGACAAAATAAAAAGTGCGGTACTCGGCGGCGGCGATATTGCATTTCCGCTCTTATTCACAGGCACAGTTTTCACACAGCTCGGCTTCATCCCAACGATAATAATTCCCATAACAACAGCGCTTGCCTTGCTCGCCTTGTTAATCAAAGGAAAGAAAAACACATTTTATCCTGCTATGCCGTTCTTGACAATTGGTTGTTTAGTTGGCTACGGCATTATTCTTCTTTTCTGATTCTGTAGGCAGCATAATCGTAAACACTGTCCCTTTCCCGACAGTAGAAGTAACAGTAATCTCTCCACCATGTAATTGCACAATATTTTTGACGATCGCTAATCCTAATCCAACACCGCCTGTCTGCCGTGTCAGGTGCCCTTCAGCTTGATAAAATTTATCGAATATATAGGGTAATGCTTCTGCAGAAATCCCAGAACCCGTATCAGAGATGGAGATCTGAGTGTTGCCATCACGCTGCTGTCCATCAAAGCGGATGCTGCCAGAATCGGTGTGTTTCGCTGCATTCGTAAACAAGTTAATCAGCACCTGCTTAAATTTATCGGGATCAGCCCGCACGGCAATATCTGCAGGAACAGTATTTAACAGCACAATATTTTTACCTTCAACAAGATGAGAGTAGATGCACGACTGCACAAGCTGTCGTAGATCAACAGTTTTCAGCGTAAGCTTCTCTTTGCCTTTTTGGTAGCGTGACATCTCAAGCACGTCATTGATAAGGTTGCTTAACCGCACACTCTCTTTCTCAAGCGTCTGCACTGTCTCGTGCTGCTTTTCATTGAGTGAGCCATGTTTACCCGTCAGCAGCAGATGAAGATGCAGCCGAAGCGACGTCAATGGCGTGCGCAGTTCATGGCTGATCGTGCTGACAAATTCATCTTTCAGTTTGCTAACTTCGACTGCACGAACATATTTTCTGCGTGCAACGAGCAGCTCTCCTTTCAGTGTCGCTTTATCGACAAGTTTCAGATACAAAACGCGAGCAAATTGGACAACCGCAAAAAACGGAAAAGGATGCGCAAGCACAATCAGATTAAGACTATCACCATCATAGAGCACCCAATTCAGCCCGTCAAGAAAAGGTGAAATGCTATACACCGCAAATGCAGCAGCAACCGCGCGATTGTACACCGTTAATTCATTTTTCTTCCAGAACATGACAATAGGAAACCACAGGATTGCAATTTTAGTGAGATTCATCAGCGTTAATATGACACGCCGTCGAGTGCCAAAAGGTAATGGAATAACATCAAGCACAACAAGTGCAGCAAAAACATAGACAGCAACCATTGCGCCCAATTCAACATACGTTTTCTTGCGCAATGAAATGCCATGCTTTTTATGAACAGAATACAAAAACGCGCTCGATATAAGTATCAATGCGCCAATCTCAAAAAAATTTTCTCCGGCATAAATATAATTTACGAATGGCGTGATGGATATGCCTGCAAACACAACATGAGAAAAAAACGCAACGCTCAACAATTTTTGAACCGCTAAACTGCCAAACCCAATCAGCAGATATTTGAGGTCGTCTGTTTTGGTGCGCAGCCATTCGCTTGCGACCATGTAGCACGCGAACACCAGAAGCAGCAGCTCCGACGCACGTTTGAACAATAACCCTGCTGGTGTGCCCAAAAAACGATTAAATTTATGAAAAATGTAAAACAGTGTTAAAGTCATACTTATCGGCCAAGGACCTGTCGTGCCACATGCAGCAGCTCAACAGGCTCAAATGGCTTCATGATATAATCATCTGCACCGACACCCATTCCTTGCCCCTCATCGCGCTCAGCATTTTTTGCTGTAACCATGACTACTTTGGTGTGTTTCAGGTTTTTGTTGCCGCGGATTTCTTTACAGACTTCAATGCCATTTTTCTTGGGCAGCATCCAATCAAGAATGACAATATCAGGCTTAACTTGAACAATCGTCTTCAGTCCTTGCTCGCCGTCATGAGCAACATGAACAATATATTCTTCTTCAAGAATTAATCGTTCAGCTTCAGCGATAGCTTTTTCATCTTCTACAATCACAACAGTCTTTTTCATATAAGCCTCGGAGATTGGCTTGTATAAAAAGGTTGCGCAGTCGATGACACGTTTTATCGATTATCACAGTTGGGCTTAAAAACATAAAATTTATATAGTATGTATGTTATCAGAATACACATGGCTGTTAATAACATACAATTCACAAAGATTGAAATTCAGATAGCTAAATATCTGTTTAAACATTATAAGAACAAGCTTAATGCAAGACAGTTAGCCCGACTGCTGAATATCAACCATGCTCATGCCAATAAGTTATGTAACCAGCTAGCAGATAAAAAATTAGTAATGAGGGAAGAGCTAGGCAATTCTGTTTTTTTTTCGTATCAGTACGACAACAAGCTGGCCATCAAATTTATGGAATATATGCTCAGTATGGAAGAGTTCCCTAAATGGTTAACTGTTCTGTCACATAGTCTGAAAAAATTTAAGGATTGCATTGAAATGGGCTTGGTCTTTGGTTCATCTATAAACACAAAGGATTTCAACGATGTGGATGTTTTGCTGATGTACGATATCAAAAAATCAAAAGATATCAAAAAAATAAAGGACGAAATAAGAAAATCAGAGTTAGTTGAAAAGCCAATAAGATATATAGAAATAACGGAGAAGGACATCATGCTAAACAAAGAAGACAAAATTTTCTACAATATGCTATCTGAAAGTCTTGTATTCCATAATTCTGAAAAATATGGAGAGGTAATCAAAAAATGCCGCAAATAGAAGAGCATTTGAAGTGGTGCCTGAAAGATCAAAGGCGGCTCATAAAAACAAGGCCAGATATGGATTTAGCACAAAAACATGTCAAGAAGTCCGAATATAACTATGGTGTGGTGCAAACACTTGAAAAGCTAAAGATAAATGACTGGGCATTGAATGTAGGATTTTATGCTATTTATCATTGCTTTTTGGCAATTCTTGCTAAGTATGGATATGAATCCCGAAATAAAAAATCCCAGTCGCAGCAGAGCTGCGGGGTATTTTTTAAGCCTCAGAACTGAGTAGATTTATTTGCCGTAGCAGAGCTACGGAGTATGTACTCAGTTTGAGCAATCAAGCATGTACAATAACTGTGCTGCTTTATCTGATAGACGAAAAAAAGTTGAATCTATAATAGAAGACCTAATTATTTGATATAATTTGTTAGATCTTCTAGTATATACAAGAGGACAATAAATATCAATTATTTATGTCCTCTAGTATAGATAAAGATATAGTTGCTCAGTTTGATACTCTTGATGTTGAAAAGAATATTACTAATCCAACTATAAGAGAAAGTAGAGAGATTTCCACATATGGTGTTGAAACAAGCATTGATTTGCAACAATTAAAGAAAATAAAAGATTTGATAGTGAAAGTCCAAAGAGAAACGATAAGGATAGTAAATGAATAGATTAGGAAATTAACTATAGCCTTAGACCCACATGAATTTGGTCTTTGATTGCTTCGTTATGCTTGATAACGGATTTCGCTTGTTTATCCACAGTATCGGCCAACTTTAAAATCTCTTTAAGTATACCGATTAAATTCTTATTAGTATCTTTCAATTCCCCCATGTCGCCTTCATCCTTCATTTTTTCATATTCCTCGGCGAGAATATATCCTATTAAAAACACTTGTTTATACGAACATACAAAAACATTCTTAGTAGCCCCAATCTCAATTATTTCTGGTGCTAACTCAACAACACTTTCTGGGACTGCCAAAATACATTTATTAATAGTATTTGGCTGATTTTGATATTTTCGAACTCTCTCAACCTCTTTCTTGACTTTTTCTATAATCTCCTTTCGTACTTTACCTTTATCTGCATCTTCAGTATTTTCTCCTATTGATTCAATTAATTTTAGTAAGTCTGGAAGCTTAGAATCGATAGGAACATACTTACCATCGCCTAAATTCCATGCGAATTCTACTTCACCACTCTCAGTAACCAATGAAGACTTAATTATCCTTGCTTTAATCGATTCACTCAAGTATTGATGTAGTATGACCTCTCCAGTCATTCCTCTTGTTTTGGTACCATGAATTGTTCTATTAAACGCATCTATAATGGAAGAGAACTTACCCATTTGGTCATCTCTTTTCTTTTCATATTCAACCCTGACAATATCCTGTTTTTCATAGAATTTTTTTGTAGATTCCATAAACTCTTGATATCTCTTTTCTTTTTCGTGGCTTAGTTTATCCAAATCTTTTTCTTTTTGTTCCCTGAGTTTTTCATAAGCATCGAATTTAGCTTTCATTTCTGTGACTTGGGTGGTAAGTGATTGTAATAGAGCCGATTTATGAGAAACATCAGTATCTTGATACGCTTTCCATCTACCGTAATAATACCCTAAAGCGATGCCAATGACTAAAGAAAGAATTGCAACAACCAGTTCATAAGCCATTGTTCAGCAGAAAATCACTTTTAGTATAAAATGCTTGTGACAGTTTTAGAGCAAAGTATGTATTTAAAGAGGAATCCCCGTAATAAACACATCACCCATCCATTTTCACCTCGCTCTTCTCCTGCTCAGCCTTCTCGCTTTCCACAAACGTCGTCAACCTTGCCTGCTTAGAATGTGCTGCATAGCTCTGGGGGCTTAACACCATCCCATCATGCGCAGCAACAACCTGCACGCCTGCAAGAAGATGCATATGCCGTGCTTCTTGGAGCGGATCCGCTTTCAGCATGTCAAAGCCAAAATGAGTGATTATCGCAAGCTTCGGCTTTACTTTCTCAATTATTTTAACAGCATCTGCGCGGTTTAAATGACAATCTGTTTTTGTTGCTTCTGGAAATGTTACGTTCAGAATAAGAATGTCACAGCCGTCGAGCGCAGCCGCAACATCTTTTGAATAGGCAGTGTCACCGCTATAACCTAACGTAAACCGCGGTGCAAGAATCTTGAATCCAAGCGCGGTTGGATCTGTGTGAAGTGCAGCAAACGCATGAATTTCAACATCTTCCAGCGCAGCCTTCTGCCCTGGGCTGAGCTGAATCACGCGCTCTAAGCAGGAATGATGAAAGCCTGATACGGCAGGAGAATGAAGCTTATCGCCTTGTATTGTTGACTGGTTTGCAATTAACACACCTTTCTTATCAAAGCCGCCGAGCGTCATGGCATCAATGACTGCATTGACATCATTTGAATGATTGAGGTGATTATGGCTCACAAGCACGGCAGTTGTGCCGCGTGGATTGATGCCAAATTCTTTTGCGCGAACCAACGCACCAGGCCCAGGATCGATGTGGAACTGCATATCATCGATTTGCAGCACAATGCCGCCCGATGCACGCAATTGTTTTGACGTTACTGAGCTATCGCCTGCAGTGCCAAGAAAAACGATGGTGTCCATGAAAACGCCCGACGCAGCGAAGTTAATAAAGATTATGAGCGTGGAAGAGCGAGGTTATTATTTCGATTCATAAATCTTCAAAAATTGCTCCGCCACTATCCGAACATCAAACTGCGCAATCTGGGCATGTTCGGCCAACCGTTCGCGAAGTTTCGCATTGTTAAGGACAGAAGAGAGTGCATGTGCAAGTGACGTGCAATCACCAGGAATTGCCATCAGCACATCATCAACAACAATTTCTCGCAATTCCAAAATGCTCGTCGTTACCACTGCTGTTTTACATGCCATCGCCTCAAGCAGGCATGAAGGGTTTCCTTCAGTGCCGCAAATGCTTTTGTACGGCAGCACACAAACATCTGCTGCATTCAAATAATCAACAACCGAAATGCCATAATCAATGCGTGCATTACTTCCAAGCGTATCCATTATAAGAGTTTTGAGATCTTTTTCAATTTCATAGCGTGGCGCAATCAGAAGAAAACAAGCGATATGCTGATCAAGCAGCTGCCGAACCGCAAAAACGAGATCATCAACTCCTTTATCTGTCCAAGTCGCACCATAATAAAATAATACAGGCACCGCTGGCAGCCCTAACTTCGCTCGCACTTCTTTTTTTTCAGCCGCACTATACGCACGAAAAGCCGCAAGATCAATATGTGATCGAACAACAGAAATGCGCTTCTCGCGAACAAATCGTAATTTACTCTTATAGATGGCAGTAGGCACAGTCACATGATGCACAAAATTCAGCAGCCAAGTACAATAGTTTCCAAGAGCGCTGCGTGAATATGACTTCAGCGTATGCACAACACGCGCCCGCGGCTCAACAAGCTTGCATAAGAGAGATCGCAGTACAAATACAGGTGCTGCGCTAAACCCATGAATCACGTCAAATCGCCCAAGTTTCCGAGCGCGATAAAAAGCAGCAACATAAGAGAAAAAAATCCCACCACTACCGCGAAAGAGGTGCACGCCATCCTCAATTTCTTCAGCAGCTGCGCCTTTGCGCTCGCTGATAATTGCCACCGTATGCCCGCGCCGCAGCAGCTCATGCGCATATTGCCGCACCGTAATCGCAAGTGACTCTTTTTTCCCCCAGGACATGCCTGCTGCAAGAAGTGCGATGTTCATGAGCAGGTTTTCAGTATGCTTGCTTATAAGGGTTTGGACGTGAGTCCATGAGAATCCCGATGAAACGCAAGATTTATATAACACAGATGCTATTTAATATAACTGAGGTTATATGAAAACTGTGGCTCGAACAAGGAGTATAGGCGGTTCATTAGTGGTAACAATACCTAAAGAGATAGTAAGAGAAGAAATGATT
>DATDXM010000022.1:0-4154 GCA_035289325.1 Candidatus Nanoarchaeia archaeon | reverse complement strand
TTGTACGAGCCGAACAGAAACGCTAACTTCTTCACGAATTTCGCGCAGCACGGCATCATCTGGCGTCTCATCTTTCTCGATATGTCCGCCGGGGAACAGCCACAATCCGAGCTTTTTATGTTTGATGAGCAGCGCTTTGCCGTTATGAATGACACAGCCTGCAACAGTTAAGTCTGTTTTCATGAAATTGGAGAAAAAAGAGCTGGTTTATCACTTCTTCGACCGACCGCGCTTTTCGGCTCTGTAGAAAGTCTCGCTTTGCGGCACTGCCAGCTCAGTCGGCAGTTTTTTTGACTGTGGACATGCATCCACATTCGCTTATTTAGATGAAGAAAAACTGTTCCGCTTAATCAGCACGCTTGTAACGCCTCTTTCACATTTTTTAGGCAGTGCACGACTTTCTACAGAGCCGCGCTTTTCGCAAACTATATAAATCTCAAATCTAATATCTAAGATATGCCGATTGCACACGTTACTCAAACAGGAAATATCTCGATACCGAAAATGTGGCGAGATGAGCTTGGCATAGAGCTCAATTCAGACATTTTAATTGAAAAAAAGAATGGAACAATCACTATCGAGCCTTTAAAAAAGAAAAATCATGCAGAGGCATTTAGGGCTATTGATGAAGAAATAAAGCGAAAGGGCATCACACTGAGCAGAAAAGAAGCCGTGCAAGATGATCTCTATGATTGCTCAAACTGCGTCTATATACCGCAGCTTGTTGCGATTTAATGACGCAGTTCTGAGGCTTAAAAAATATCCATCAGCTTGCTGTGGATATTTTTTATTAAATTTATCGATGCAAATGTGTTCATTGAGCGATGGTCGAATCCAAAAGCAAAAGAATTGACAGACAACCTTGACAGAGACGAATACTGCACATCTGTTCTTGTTCTTGCTGAAGTCTATCACAAATTAAAGAAAAAAGGAATTAAAAATTCGTTCGAATACATTCGAAACATCATGGGCTCATTAAAAGTTCATGAGCTCACCACAGATGACCTGTTTCATGCGATGAAGAACGATATTGACATCGACATAAACGACCGAATCCATATCGCAACGATGAAAAGAAACAATATTCCTCTAATTCTTTCTTATGATACTGACTTTGACAAAGATAAAACAATAAGCCGAGAAGAATTATGACGAAAATTATACAGACTTCTTCGGCCGACCGCGCTTTCGTGGCCGTCCACGTGCTGGCTTCGTCGTCTGCGCCACAGGCTGTTCAAGTTTTGCCTCACTTTTCTTTGTCATCACTTCAGTTACCTTTACCTCGGGCGCTCGTGCACAGGAACTGCTGCACGAAAAAGAAACTGCAATTCCCACGATTGCTGCAATCAATGGGATAAAAAACAACTGCCATTTGAGAAGTGACAGTGCTAAAATATTAATCAAGCCAATCACATATACTGCACGGACACCTGCCCTGTTGCCTCGCGTGAACACAGCCATGCTCAGCACCGCAAGCACAAGCATCCCTGCAAGCGCAATCATCTCAAGCCAAAACAATTTTCCTTTGCCAAATAATGTAGTAAATATTGCCTGTACTGTCCACAAAAATAAAACCAGCAGTACAAACAAATGAGCCACAAACCCTCCGATGCGCTTCATGAAATCTGCTGAAACCATTTTCTATTTAAACATTTCCATTCGCAAGTAGAAGTATGACGATACTATATTACAGTGATACTAAGTAGTGATGCTTTAAGTAAATGATAATCCTGCTATTATTCTCATAATCTTTCTCATAATCTAGAACTCTTCAACTTCATCAAGCTTCTTCAAATGACCGTGTTTGCGCAAAAAATCCACTTGATTATTTTTATACTTATAGACGATATCACCTTTTTCATCGCCGCTTAGCTCCCACGGCTCAACAAGAACGATATTATTTTCCCGTACCCATAATGTTCGTTTTAATCTGCCGGGAATCCTGCACGTTCGTGTTTTTCCATCCAAGCACAAGACTTTCATTCTGCTGCCGCCAAAGCGCTGCTGAACAATGCCGAATACTTCCCTGTTATGGGGCAGCCGTACACGTGTAACTTCGCCTTCTTCCTCGGCGTCGCGTGAAAACTTCCTGCCTTGTGCCATAGCAGCACAAAAAAGATGATGGTTTATAAACATTCGTTTTCCACCTGTATAGAGGTGGAATGTGAATGAACCAGAAATCGTTATTTCTGCTGACATTCGTTTTCCATGATTGTCATCGACACATTTAAAAGTCCTGCAGCAAACCTTTTCATCATGTCAAAAGCAGTTGTTCAAGAAAAATCCTCATTCCTTTGGTGGCTTCTCCCAGTTATCGGTGGTATTCTCCTGCTGCTCTGCATTATCGCAATTCCTTTCATCGTCATACTTATCCCTGACAACATTGAATCGGGAAATGTCGCAGTTATCGAGATCCGTGGCATAATCATGGAAGACGGCGTGTCATTCTCTGGCGATATAACTGCAGCATCCGAAATTGTCGCTTATATCAATGACGCAAATGAAGATCCTCTCATCCGTGCGATTGTCCTTGACATCAACAGCCCGGGCGGCTCAGCAGTCGCATCCGACGAAATTGCATCTGCATTGAAGCAATCATCAAAGCCAACTGTTGCTCTTATCCATGAAATCGGCACCAGTGGCGCATATTGGGTTGCATCTGCGGCTGACACGATAATTGCAAATCGCATGTCAATAACCGGCAGCATCGGCGTCATCGCAAGCTATCTCGAATTTTCAAAGCTGATGGATGATTATGGCATCACATATCAGCGCCTAGTCGCAGGCAAATACAAAGACGTCGGCACACCATTCAAGAAGCTCTCAACTGATGAGCAGCAATTGCTGCAGTCGAAGCTGGACAAGATTCACGATGCGTTCATTACAGAGATTGCAGAAAACCGCGATTTAACAAAAGCACAAGTGCGTGCAGTTGCCACCGGTGAATTTTTCTTGGGTGATGAAGCACAAAAATACGGCTTGGTTGACATGCTCGGCAGCAGTACGGAGCTTGAACTCCATCTGAAAGAAGTATTAGGCATTGAAGAGATTGAATATGCGCACTATCAGCGCGAGCCAACATTATTTGACGTGCTAAGTCAGGTTGCAAGTGAATTCTCATTCTCTGTCGGCAAAGGCATTGGCTCGTCATTGACAGAACAGAAGCCATTGATTGTGGCGTGAATACGCAATGGGGCATTAGCAAAGTCCAAAAAGAGCAAAAGTTTATATACGAGCACATATACAATAGTTACAAGTTAGTAACTATTAGTGATGAATAATGCAGGAACTCGAACATGCCCCAACATTAAACACCGTACTCATGGTAGAAGACACGCTGAAAAACATGGATGAAAGTGTCATAACCGTCGGGGAACTGAAGCGCAGATTACCACGACAAGTAAACCATAACACCCTTAAAGTAATTCTCGAATATCTTGAAATGAGTAATAAAATCGTTGTAACAATGCGAGGCATTACGTGGATACATAATCCAAATCCAAATCTCCAAAAAGCAATTGCATCAGGCCTTGAGTTATGAAAGTTATACGCGTAAAATTATCGCCAGAAGCAGAAGCTGTGTATAAGCACCTCAATGAGGAAGCATCAACATCAAAAACAGATCGGATGCTCCTTAAAGCCGTCAATCAAAAGGTAGAACTGATTAAAACCAATCCTCATTATGGTAATCCAATCGGAAAAAATAAAATTCCAGCAGAATATATACAAAAATACAATGTAAAAAACCTCTTTCGTGTTGAGCTTCCAGTCTTTTGGCGAATGTTATATTCCTTAACTGATGGCGAAAGTGAAATAGAAATCATTGCATTTGTTCTTGATATTATTGATCACAAAGAATATGATAAAAAATTTGGTTACAGGGGGAATTAACATCCTATCAGTTAACACTCTATTGAATGCATTGGCTCGTCATTGACAGAACAGAAGCCATTGATTGTGGCGTAGGGCTATTTCTCAGCTGCTCGCTGCATATACTCGCCGCATAAATTCATTGCGTCCGTAGGAGTCGGATTCCCCCCTCGTTAGCCCCTGAAATTATTGAACATAACACTTAATAGCAGAAAATCACATGAACTTCTTCATCCGTCCTTTTCTCTTTTCCGGCGTTTTAATCTCCTCTGTAGCTTCAACAA
>DATDXM010000021.1:0-4519 GCA_035289325.1 Candidatus Nanoarchaeia archaeon | reverse complement strand
TCATTAATAGGCTGGTTTAAAAAACTTTTGAGCATATTTTATTCTCACTGTCATTTTATTATTCAGCGAAAATGAGTATAATACCCAGAGCTTCGCTCTGATTGACCATTTTCTGGAGTAAAAAACCCATATGAAAGCCCCACAGCTTGTCGCCAAGTGAAACGAGCGCGACTAGCAAAGCACACTTTGCGTTGCTGTGACTGGGATTTTTACTCTTTAATGAATTGAATCTATTGTATTATAAAGAGTTATATAGTCCTCATTTTTTTGGGGGTATATGGATGATTTGGATCGGTACGTCATTCGAGAGAAAGGCGCTGTAAGAAAAGTGATTATGGGTCGTTCCGCAGCAATGCAAAAAGTTTTTGCGCTCATCACTTCATTTAACAATTTTTATCCGAATGGTGATTGTCCACATGTTCTTGTGAGGGGCGAAAGCGGCGCGGGCAAAGAGCTTGTCGCTGAAGCGCTCCATTATGGAAGCGGTTTAAATGGTAATTTTGTTGCGTTGAACTGCTCTGCAATCCCTGCCTCTCTCATTGAATCGGAACTTTTTGGCCATGAAAGAGGTGCGTTTACTAATGCACATACTACGCGCGATGGGCTCGTCGCTCAAGCTAGAAATGGCACACTATTTCTTGATGAAATCGGTGATATGAGCCCGGATGCACAGAAAAGCCTGCTCAGATTTCTTGATGTAGGACGGGAATATCGTCCTGTTGGATCTTCCAAAACATATCGCTCGGATGCACGTGTTGTAGCAGCTACAAATTGCTCTCTCGAACAACTTGTCGCTCAAAAAAGATTTCGGGAAGATTTGTATTTTCGTCTGAATGTTTTTCCTGTTGATGTACCTCCACTTCGTGCGAGACCTGAAGACATTCCTTTGTTAGCAGATTTTCTTTTGCAAGGAATAAATGAAGAATCCAACTGTAGAGTTTTTTCTTCAGTTAGTGCTGAGGCGAAAGACAGGCTTTGCGGCTATTCATGGCCAGGAAATGTTCGAGAACTGCATAATGTCATGGTGCGTTCGACTATTGCTGCTCGATTCGATCCTGCGTCAAATGGCACAATTGAAGCTCGGCATATTACACTTCCAACGAATGCTGCTTACCAATCTTCTATTGTTCCTTATGCAGAATCAAAATCTCCAATTGTTGCGTCTATCGATGGAGCGACTGTTGACGGATTGGTTTTGCCTGTTACTGTAAGGTTTATCGCGCAGCATTACTCTCCCTCTTCTCCAGAACATACACTCTATCGCCGATTAAGTGAACAATGCTTATCAGAAATCTTGGGCAATAAAAATGTTTATTATGTTCGCGCACGCGACTTTTCGACGATTTCTAACTCTTCTGATAGTAATGAGCAAATGCTTGCTGATCTCAGGCAGCATGGATTTAATCCTGATACCCCTCATCGTGTTCATTCTGCAACAACTCTTGCTCGAGAGCCTGTCGGTCTAGGTTATGGTGTGCTACGGAGGCTTATCGATCGCGATCCTTTTTTTGGTCCTATGGGCATTGTTGTTTTGACTGAGGATAAAGCCTCACGCTTCCTTCTCAAAGGCTTAGATCCTGCTCCATTAATATGCAACCTCCACATTTATCACCGTGAATTGCAGCAAAGATATAGATGAGCAACACTATTGAAAAGTAATATAAGCAGAATATCTATTCTGTTGCTCATGACAACCACTGAAGGAAAAGCTCTTATCAATGCTTCTCACGGCAAGCTCTCCAAAAAACTTCCTGTCTTCTACAATCCTGTGATGAAATTCAACCGAGATATAAGCATCTCACTGCTGAATGCACTCGGCAAGAAAAGTTTACGCATTGCTGATCCTCTTGCAGGCAGCGGCGTGCGCGCGGTGCGATTTATGCTTGAACTCGGGAAAGGAATTGTTGAGCACCTTGCTATCAATGATTACAGTTCAACAGCGGTGGCTGCAATTAAAAAAAATTTTAGAAAAAACAAGCTGCCTGCTGGAAAAGTTTCTTTTCATTGCGGCGATGCAAGTATTTTTCTGCTTGAGAGCAGTGGATTTGATTACATCGACATCGATCCGTTTGGCACGCCCAACCCTTTTTTGGATGCGGCTGTGAAGCGCATTGCACGCGATGGGATACTTGCGATAACAGCAACAGACATTGCTGCGCTTGCTGGAACCGCGGCTAAAGCATGCAGGCGAAAGTATTGGGCTGAGCCGCTGCGCAACGAATTAATGCATGATGTGGGATTGCGCATTCTTATCAGAAAAGTACAGCTTGTGGGTGTGCAGTATGATAAAGCATTGTTTCCCGTGTTGGCGCTGTCACGCGATCATTACTATCGCATCTTCTTCCGCTGCGATAAAAGTAAAGAGGCTTGTGATGATATTGTAAAACAGCATCAAACTCTGTTGTTTTGCTCTGCCTGTCGTGCATTTGGATTTGTGAAAATGTGCAGCTGTTCAGTATCACCACAACTTGCAGGCCCGCTCTGGTCAGGGGAACTTTTCGATAAAAAACTTTTGATGAAGATGAAAGCAAACTCATCTGAACTTGAATCTTTTTTAGCGATTGCTCGAAGAGAAGCAGCATACTCTCCGCCTGGCTTTTATGATCTGCATGTCATTGGCGGCAGACATAAAGTCATTCCAAGAACAGAATTTTTTATCGATACACTGAAGAAAAATGGATTTATTGCTGTACCCACACATCTCTCTGCACATTGCGTGCGCACGAACGCATCAATAAAAAAAATTAACCAATTGTTCTTCGGACGTCAATCACTTCAACGGAATTAACACCAACACAGGACGCGATCTGTTTCTCAACTGATTCTGTTGAGCCTTTGTTTTCATCCATCAAGAATGTTATGTTCAATGACTGCAGACCAAATGCAACCGGCTTCTGCTCGACTTTGAATTCTGTGTTACCAGCGAAAGAAATAATATGCTTTTTTGCCTCATGCTCGAGCTCTGAAAGATTAACATCCGGAGATGTCGGCATAATACGCATCGTTACAACAATTCGTGCCATTTGTGCTCCTAGTTTGGCCCTTCAAAATTGCATGATGGGCAAACGTATGGTGTGCCAAGCTCACGGCATGGGCCACAGCGCACTATCTCTGTTTTTGTGCAGCTTGGGCATTTAAAACTCGTGCTTCGCGGTGTGTTGGCCACGTGGCGCTTGCAGCTTGAGCACATCTTTCCAAGTTGTATGAGTTCCATGGATGCGGAAAATTTAGAGGCGGTTTATAAACCTTTAGATTTCTGATTTATCTTAATCATTTTGTTTGACACTTATCATTCTCCCATCAATCTTAAACTTTACCGGAAAAAACTTCTCAATCACCCACATGTTCGTTCGTGCATGCTCGCTGATTGACGATGCTTTTATTACACTGCCTGGTAAAAGCGCGATGAACGGCAGCAACTGGTCTGCTGCGTGTGCGTCAATTGCAGCGTTGCTGTCTATCTCTTTGATCAATTTTTGCGCAGCTCTTGTGCCAACATTTTCTGCTGTGGTTCCTTGTTCGCCTAATTCGTCTGCGCCGATCATCGTGTGAAATTCGTCTTCCTTGTGGAATCTTGCCCACAATGTTATACCACTGCCAGTGCTTAGCGTGTTGCTATAGCTCGTTTGAATTTCGATGGGAACATTGTACTGCTTGAGAAACAATTGTGCAGATGATGCTTGACGCTCTGCAACTTTTCTGTCTGCAAGATCAGATGATGCATGTGACACACCTTTGATGTATACGAGCTTGCCCTGGTCTGCCAAACTGAATACTGCTGGAGGGGATTTTGTGTGTGCTTCCCACGACTGTTTTGGCTCTATTGTTATCGTAACCTTGCCGCCACCCTTTGGATAGTATCCCCGCTTTTGCATCGTGCATGTGACTCTGGCGAAACGTTGGAGAAACGGAAGCAGTACAAACTCAAAATATTCAATGGGAGCTTGCCATTTTCCAGCAGTGCCGCCCATTATAATAAGCGTTGTTTTTTTTGCTGCAAAGAGCAGCGGGACGAGGAGAGCCTGGAGAAGCAGGGTGATGCTGCCTGCAGTGCCAATATCGATATTGTATGTTCCTGCTTTTACTGGTTTTGGAATGTACCTCAATGTTGTTGTGCCGATCTCTACAGGGTTTGTTTGTGCACCACACATCTCTTTGAACGCTGTAATTGCAGTGAGGTGCTGTGCCTTCAGGCCCGGCTGTGGCCG
Organism: Candidatus Nanoarchaeia archaeon; assembly: GCA_035289325.1. GTDB lineage: Archaea > Nanobdellota > Nanobdellia > Woesearchaeales > JAGLXL01 > DATDXM01. The sequence goes on along the minus strand of DATDXM010000021.1, from coordinate 311 downwards.
ATTGACTCGGATGTTTGTTATCTGGAACGGCTTTTGTGTGAGTGTTGAGAGTGCCAAAGCTGTACGTACGAGCTGTCCACCACCTTCGCCATAACTGCCGTCAATTTCAATCATTTCTATTACCTATCCTATTACCTATTTTCAGCTGAATTCGTATCCAGCATAAAAAGTTTTTTAAAGCGGGTGAAGGTTGTTAACTTTGTGGGGATGTAGTATAACCTGGCAGAACGATGGGCTCCAGTACTGGAGCGATGAGGAGAAATCCGATGAAAAACATGCGTCGCTCATGAAGGCACCCGTAAATCCGTGTT
>DATDXM010000020.1:0-5796 GCA_035289325.1 Candidatus Nanoarchaeia archaeon | reverse complement strand
CAGTCGCCCCAAAGGGTCGGGGTATTGATTAGTAGATTATAGCTGGGATTTTTATAGCCTCCAAAAACCCAATCATCGCCACGCAAAGTGCGCTTTGTTATTCGCGCTCACTTCGTTCGGCGACAAGCGATGGGGTATTTGGAGCAAATCAATTTCCTTGCCTATAGTTTACAGGCTCTTCTCTCTTGATTGAGGCTTCCATCTTAAACACCTGCAGGATGTCCAGCTCTATCGTCTGCGCCACTGCATTTATTGTCGGATCCTTCAGCTTTTCCTGTAGGATAAGTATTTCGCTTTCAAAGCGTTTCATCTGTTCTTCGAAATGGGCGCGTTTGTATTCGACTTCGCGGATCTTTGAAACCAGCGGATACTTTTCGACGCTGGATGTGACAAAGTTCAGCTCGTTTTTTGTTTGAACATATTGTCCACGCATCTCACGGAGCTTCGGTGTTATCTGTGCCAATGACGCGCGCAGCCGCTCTTCATCTTTTAATTCTAACTGCTGGATGTTCTGCTGAAGATTGTTCAGGATTGACGCGAGCACGAGCGACGCATCGTTGAAGAACGCTTCTTTTTGATTTTCAAGATATTCTTTGATGACACGCTTTTCATGTTCTGGGGCGATATACTCATACTTGCGCAGTGCGCGTTCAATTTCGCTGATGATGGATGCAAGTTCTTTTTCAGCTGCACTGTGCACAATAAATATTTCATGGCGTTTTTTGAGAAGCTCCTGGTATGCGGCAGAATCACTGCTCTCATGCATCCTTTTGAGCTCTTCATCTTTTTGTTCGTATTGCTTTTGTGCGGATTCCATGCGGCTCTGTTTGTATGATTTGTCATCTTTTATTCGCTGGCTCTGCATCTGTGCCTGCTTCAGCATCTGAATGTTTTTTCTGATCCTTTCGAGGTGCACAACTTTTTTGTTTTCCAAATATTCCTGATACGTTTTTGCTGTATTGCTTAATTCTCCCAGCAGCGCCGTCATCGGCTCGATATCCTGCGCAAACAAATGCTGTGTTGCCATTGCGTTCTTCTGCGTCTGTGCAGCAAGAATATCTAATGCTTTCTGGAGCTGCTGAAGATATTCGACGCTGGATTCAAAGCTTGTGTCTTCGGGAACAGGATTGCGCTCAAGGAATAATTTAATCTCTTTACAGTAATTGTCACGATGGCCGGCAACGACGTTCTGCACCTGTGTTTGGGCGTTTTCAGGCTGTGCAATCAACAGGCGTTCGTTATGAGTCTGCAGGCGCTCCTGAAGCTTTTGAACGGATGTGTAGAACTGCTGGATTGCGGCGTCAAACTTTGTGACGTAGTTGCTCCGCTTCATGTCAAACCAGACCGAAAGATCATCTATATTGATTATGGTAGACTTATTCTCTTTCTTTTTGAATAACTGCAAGAGGCGCTGAAGCATAAATTTGGCGGGGGTATGCTTGTTTAATAAGGTTGCGCCGATAGAATTTTAAGGCTATATGCTTTACTTCTCTCATGCCCAAGAAACAGGTCAACAAGAAAGATGTAAAAGTGCAGATCACTCAGCTCTTTGCTCATGCTGAACAGATCTTTTCTAAAAATAAAGAGCAGGCGAATAAAATTATAACCAAAGCACGGCGCATTGCGATGAAATACCGCATGTCACTGCCCACGCAATGGAAGCGGCGCATATGCAAGCACTGCTATAAGTTCTTGAAACCTGGTGTCAATTCGCGTGTTCGTATCAGTAATGGGAAAATTGTCATTCTTTGCATGGAGTGTAAGAAGTTTACGCGGATACCGGTGGGGAAGCGTTTCAATCGGTGATTTAGTCACTCTTTAATAGTAATATTTATATATGGGCTTTTCCCGGACAAGCTTATGAACCTTATCGACCGATGGAAAATAAAGCGTGCATTTCTGCGCGTCAAATACGATCTTGTCAACACACGAAAGCGATTAAGCGATGGCTTGTTTTCGTTAACATCCGAATATGCAAAAATGCAGCTCCGCATCCAGCATCTGGAACTCAAAGTTGAGCAGCTTGAAGCGGTTGTACAGCAGAAGCAATCAGCTCGGCTTGAATACCCGGACTATGCACAAAGCTATTAAACTGGCGGATCTTAAAGATACCTATGCTTACTCTTGACTTAGAATTAGAAAAAGCCGTTGAAAAGATTAACGCTGAGAAGGCGAAGCTTGTGTGCATTCAATTGCCGGATGGCTTGAAAGCAAAAGCAGACGATATCAAGCGCGGCATTGAAGCGAAGACGGGTGCGACAATCGTGTTCTGGGCTGGCTCGTGTTATGGCGCTTGTGATATTCCTGTTGGTTTGGACAAGTTAGGCGTTGATTTGCTGATTCAGTTTGGGCACACGCATTGGATGCCGAAATTGAAAGGGTTTGATTATGTGTAGCGCATTCTAACCAACGTTCCCGCGGGCAATCCATACAGTAATCCCAGGCTTGCGATGATCAGTGCGTTTTCTGGTATTTTTGTGAGGATAAAGAATATGACGATGATATAGACCGGCACGGCCCTTCGCGGAAATCCGAGCATCACGGCCGCGAGGAATATTGCGCTGACGGCGATAAATATTGTCAATGGTGCGATGAGATAGACGGCGGCGAAAATACACGCGGCAAGAAGCTGTTCCATCGCTTTGAAATATTTCTTTCCGGGCTTCATCTCTTCGGGTGCGAGATGCGGAAGGCAATAGCCGAAAACAAATCCCAGAAGAACGACTACGGCCATACTGATTTGCTGAAGCATCACTGTGGAAATATTCTTTGTCTTAAAAACTTACCGTACGTGCGTACGTGATTAGTTTCTCCGACCTACGAGCGAGGACTAAAATTATCGTTAATAAAATCGCCGAGCGGAGTGGGGAGGACAAGGCATCAGCCGAAGAGTTTTTGAGTTGCTGTACTTCTAGGCGCTGTCGTAGTTTTCCAGAGTAAAGTTAGTCGTGGGGGCGGGCGTCAGTAAGTTTTTGTCTGATCTTCTGAATTTGAGTTTCAGTTATGTTCTCAATAACTTCTTCCATCTTTAAAACAAAGTTTCGCGCTACTGCTGAATTTGTTTTGATCTTTTCTTGGTCAATTTGCTCCGTCACATAATATTGGGTATCGACACGCAAGTCTTTAGCCAATAATAACTCTGTGTAAAGTTCTTCGGAGATAATATTCTCCTCAACAAAAAGAAAGTGCATTAATGAGATAGTGCAGTCATGGATTTCTGATTTTATGCCACATTTCTGAAGCAGAGCATACAGAACAAAATAACGGGAATAATACGCTGTTGTTGCTATCCAATCAATTTCTTCTTTTTCGATTGCAGAATCAAGCATATTTAGCGCGCTCTTTGCTTTTTCGATGTAGGCATTACAAAGATTATTGTTTGGTTCTTCCATTTTGATGCCTCGCTTCTGCTTCCAGCACCAAGAAACATGACTTTCTGGGTTTTTATCCTCTGATTTCATGATAGTACCTCCATAAGGCGTTAATGAATGTATCTGCGTTTTGTAGAATGAGATGGTATTTTAGTATTTCCACAATCAAAACGTCTTTTTTTCTTAATCCGCTTTCAAAGTTTTGGATAGTTGCCGTTTTAAGATTAATAGTTTTTCCATAGACTTTTCCGATTGCTTTTATTTTTGTCATGTCCGTTTCTTTCAGTTCGCCTAAACAAAACAGGTCAATATCACTCTCTTCGTTGAATGTTTTTTTAGCGTAAGAACCAAACAGGATAAGTGATCCTGAAAGATTAAGTTTAGAAATTTCTGTGTTTATTTTTTTAATAAGGAAGATCTGTTCTTGATAGAGTATTGATTCAAATAGTTCGCTTATGGTTAAATAACTTTTAGTGAGAATATTATCCAGATTCAGAGTGTACATTTTATTCTTTCCGACCATTTTAGCAGTAAGAACTTTATCTTTTTCTAGCGTGTTGAGGTGTGGGAGAAGAGTAACATGGCTCTTTTTGGTTAGTTTAGCCATTTCTCTGGTGTGGTATTGGGCTAAGTAGTTTAACCTGTAAAGGCTCAAAATTCTCAGCTTGTTATCGGTTGTTTTATCTACCATGTGGTCTGAATAGTTACCATTAGTATAAAAATGTTTCGTTCGTTTATGTTGTCTTTTGTAAGTTACAAATAAACGCAAAAGTTGAGTAAATAAGTACTTATTAAGAATATAAGCCCCCTCCACGGCAGCGATACATAGAGGCAAAGCCTCTGGTATGTCAGAACTGCGAGTTCTGAGCACGCTCAAAAACATGCACGTTTTTGATGTCTCAAAATCCTGCAGGAATTTAAGATGAGTCATGCTGCGGCACGTTCTACTCCGCACAACTGCTGTTGTGCTTCGTCGCGCCACGGGGGATATTATTGCACTATGACGAGGGCGACTTATTACGTACTATGTGCCTGGCATGAAAGTACTTGTTTAGCTGATATGACCCATTGAGAATATATATTTTACTTTGACGTCTATAATCAGATGGTATGAGAATTTTTATGCACTGGCTTCTTTGTGGTGTGCAAGGTGATAACTATGGACAAACCACTATTTTATGTCGGATTGGATGTGCATCAAAATATGACTGCTTATGCAGTCAGAGCACATACAGGTGAAGTTGTTAATTCGGGTGAATGTGCAACACGCTTTGAAGACATATACAAAGCACTCGAACCTCAGCTGTTCAGTGTACGAATCGGTTTAGAGTCTTGTACGAGCTATTATCATGTTTATCAAGCGTTTAAAAAACAAGGATACGACATTCAGGTCGCTAACACACTTCGCATTCGACAATTGGTCGCAAAAAGTGATAAGCTTGATGCAGAGAGATTATCGGATATGTTAAGGTTGGGAAGTTTCCCAACTTCGCATGTACCCGATGAGAAAATAATGAAGCTCAGGACTTTGGTTAATCTTCGCCATAGTTTTGTTGAAGAGAGCACACGCTTCAAAAATCAAATACAGTCTGCCCTCATGAAATATGGTTTCAAGATATACGAAAGAACAAGTTTTAGCAAGCGTTGGTGTGCGCAGCTTCGATCACTCATGGCTTTGCATCCGGAACTTATTGAACTTCGTTATGGATTCGAACATTATGGAATTATCGAGCACAAGCTCGAAACATTAGATGCGGAGATAAATGCATACTGCAATGTCCATTGGAAAAAACAGATGGAACTGCTGGATAGCATTCCTGGAATAGGAAGTACGCTCGCAGCCTATCTCATCGCTCAAGTACACCCCATTACTCGCTTTGCGAGTAAAAAGAAGCTCCGAAGATATGCTGGTATCATTCCTTGCTCACGCGAATCGGGAGGACACGTATATGGCAGCAGCCTGCCAAAAACATCAAGCAGAACCAAGCTTCGCTGGGCACTTGTTCAAGCATCCTGGGCTGCAGTGCGAGGTAAAAACCGACTTGCAGCATATTTTAACAAAAAAAGAAAAACACGCAAAAAGAACCGCGCAATAGTCGCAGTCGCAAGTTCACTGTGTGACATTGTATACAATGTCTTAACAACGCAGAAATCATACTCATAAATGCGTTAATGGAGTGGTGAGGTCAGTTGTCCTACGAAGACGTGGGCATGTACCCCTTAAATTAGAGTGGACAACTAATGACTCACCATAATGGGCTAACACCGCATTTACCCGGTGCTTGTACCCCGATAGAAGAGTGTCGTCGCTGACACACCACTTCCGTAACGTATAAATACAAGGTGATATTTAAAGATTGCACAAACACAAAAAAACCAGACGTGCGGACTATATGTCCGTATTGTGTGGAAATTCTCATAGAAG
>DATDXM010000019.1:0-3643 GCA_035289325.1 Candidatus Nanoarchaeia archaeon | reverse complement strand
AAAGTGGGACTGCCCGGACTTTCATTGTCTTCACGACATCTTTGAACCGGGGTCACGACGTCCCGAACGTCGAAGGATTTTGCTTGCGAGGCGCTATGCGCCAGGCACCAAGCTACCCCACAGCCCCATGCTGCGTAGGTTTAAGAAAGAAGTTTTTAATGGTTTCTACAATATCATCACATTTTTTAATCCTGAAAAATCATGGTCTGCTGTTACAAATGTTGCGTTTTGTTGTTCTGCGGTGGCGTAATGCAATGCATCAAAAAGACCAAATTTAGGCTTTGTTTTTCGTATTTGATTTTTTAGCTTTCCTGCCCGTATCGCAATTTCTGGTGAAATGGGTAGAATTGTTGCACTATTATTTATTATCATGAATGCGGTTGATGTTTCTTTTCCATCTCTTTCGAATTTGTCTGCAAGTTCAGCAATTGCAATGATGGATGTCAGAACTTTCTGACTGTTCATGAATTCTTCGACTTTTTTCCCTTTATCTGAAGCGCTAAACAATTCAACCCATGCGGAACTATCAAGAAGTATCATAATTCACGATCTTTCGGCCTGTCTTCTTCTTTGTTCCATTTCATTCCTTTAAATATGCCAAAACCTGACTTTAATTTCTTTTCCTTGTTTATCATTTCAACTATTATCACATCATAGCTTGATGCATGTTTCTCTTCTTTCATCATTTGGAGCCGCTGCTTTGTTAAGTCTGAAACTTGGATTGTTGTTGCCATACCACCTATAGTTATAACTATAATTATAAATGTTTTGGTTGTTAGAAATATTGCGTCAGACTACAAGTCTCGGACACCTCGAATAATCACGAAACATTTTTAATCGAACGTACAACGACATGTTCTTATGCCGGCATCGCATAACCTGGTAGTGCGGCGGTCTCGAATCTATTCCAAGATAACCGCTGTCGCAAGACTTGCAGGTTCAAATGCTCTTAACGAGCTGAATTTCCTGCTGCCGGCGTTTTTTAATATCTGTGTTAATGCAAATCTTTCTTCAACTGTTCGTGATTGAGTTTGTACTTTCCGAAGAATCTGATGATATCTATTGCATCTTTTTCTGCGTTCTTCAGACAAATGCTTGCGCCGGGTGATGGCGTAATGTTGAAGATGATGTTATCACCAGTAATTTTTACTTCACCCATCACGAGCTTCTGCTTCACGATGTCCATGACCTGCGGCCGCAAGCCACCCGCAGTCTTATCTTTTTTTATGTCGCTGCCCTTTAGATTTGGAATTATCTTTCTGAGCGCTTTGATATATGCATATTTGCCGAATGGCAGATAATATCTGAAATTCCTGAGAATAAATTTTCTTAGACCTTTTTCTTTGAGCGCTTTGATGAGCGTCTTTATTGTTCTCCACCTGAGATATGGAAGAAGGTATAGCGCAGAGAGAATATTGCGTTTTTCAAGCCAGGGGACAACCAGCGCTGTTGGACCAAAGCGTGTTATTTCCGGATGTTCAACATCAGGATCACCATGTACTGCTGCAAATGGAATCCCTTTTATCTGGAATGTGTACACTTTGTTTTTTAATAGATTTTTGCCGTAATAAAAATCGCCTGCACAGGGAAATAACGCATACTCCTTTCCGTAACCGAGCATCTGTGCAAAATGGAGTGAATATGCACCTGCGGACACGACGATGACAGCTGCGTCGATTATGCCTCTTTCTGTTTCGATATGGTATGTATCGCTTTTTGTAATTTTTTTTACTGTTGTGTTCAGAAGCGTTTCTGCCCTTCCTTCGCACACGAATGTTTCCGCAAGCTTCTGATAATTAATCGCATATCCGTCATCAGAGCATAGGGCGAGAAGCTCTTCTTTTCTTCCTTCTGTGAGTGATGGCTCTATTTTTGCTATTGCATCGTTGTTGAGACGCTGAAGTTTTGGAAACAATTGCTTGATTTCTGCATATCGCTGCTCAAGCTGTGCACATTCAGCAGAGCCAACCGCAATGACCATCTTTTTTGTTTTTCTGTATAATTTTTGGTTTATTGCTCGGTGCTGCTCAACAAACCGTTTGACCATCTGCGCCCCATCTCGTACGATAACCGCTTTCTCTTTTGTGTAGTTCGTTTCAATATCACCGAAATGAAGCGTTTGGCTGTTGCTGCTTGTTCTTGAATTCACTTGTGCTATTGATGAGCATTTTTCGATAAGAACAATCTTTTTAATCGTTGTATATTTGCTGAGTATGTATGCTAATGCTGTTCCCGTAATGCCACCGCCGATTATGGCTACATCATAGTTATCGTCCATTCTCTTCACGCTTCGCATGCTCTACTGCAGCGTTTTCATTCTTCACCACGTTGTAGAAATTAATAGTCTGCCGCTTGCTTGGTAACGTAACAACTCTCCATGCATTTCTCTTTCCCATTGTAATCTCAACATATTGTTTTTTTGCTGGATGGAGTATATTATCCCCGCTCAACTCGTATTCATCACGCCATGCTCCAGGACGAATTATTACCTGATGCTGTTTTTTTTCAATCATCGTATCATGAATGTGGCCAAGCACAATAATTCTGTGCTGGCGCTTCTTCCGCATGAACACCGGCAAATAATCTCCTAAATCCCAGTTTCTTGTGCTCACTCGACGAATAAATTCTCCTATGAACTGACGGGGGAACATGTGCGTTGGATCATCATGGTAGCGCAATGGGTAATAAAATATGCTCTTGAGCATATATTTTGCAATTGTGCGATTTACTTTTTTTCCTATTGGTGTATGAAGCTTTAACACCAATGGCCATGGCTTGATTCGCTCGAAAAATGGGTGCTGCTCTTTTAATGGAATGAGTGCGCTGATAATAGCGAATGACGTAAATGTATTGTTTAGAATAATTTCTCCTTGGTGTTTTGTGAACAATAGCTTTTGGTGCAGAAAATTCGGCAAGTCGTACTGCTGGCCGTGCTCAATATAGACGTTGTCTTCCTGATATGTTAATCCTGGGAAATGAACATTGCCTAGCATTATCTGTAAATTTTCCTTTATATCTGGAAATGCAATTTCAAGATCGTGGTTGCCGCGGACGAACACTATTTTTTTATTTTTTTGATGACCGAATTTTTTGAGCGCATTGAACACTTTTTGATGTGCTTTTCTCACAAGCTCAAGTTTCTTCAGCGCGATTGCTGCTGTTACGTAGCGTGTGTACCGCGATGGGTTGAGCTGATAGGGACATTTCAAGAAATCAAATGTGTCGCCGTTCAGCACAAGATCTATAGGGTTTTTACGACGTGCGAGTTCACGAATGAGCTTTGATAGCATATTGTCTGCGATGAAGTCGTCTGTCTGGTTACCTGCGCCTAATTCGATGTCGCCGAGGACGATGATTTGTTTCACAAAGTGTTAATCTTGTGTTGTGTTAAAAAACTTTCTGATGAATACTGAATAATCCTCATTTGTCGTCGAATGCTTTATAAGCAACTGCCTATCATTTTCTCTATGTCTATCTATGATGACCAAGCTGAGAAATGGGCGGGTGATAAACCTAAACATTTCAGTGATTTTGTAGGGCGCCCGGATCTTTTACGGATCGCACGTGATATCGGAACTGATAAAACTGTCCTTGACTTGGGATGTGGAGCTGGCTACTTTTCACGACAGCTTGCACCCTTTGC
>DATDXM010000018.1:0-3071 GCA_035289325.1 Candidatus Nanoarchaeia archaeon | reverse complement strand
AAAAGCCTCGCGAGAAGCACTTGATATAATCCCTTTACAATCTCGCCATCAACAGTTTTCCATTCCCTGCTCAAATTGAACCGCAGATGCGAACTGCGCAGCAGAACACGGGCATTGTAGGGCTTGAACTTGCCTGAGTATTTTATTTCTGTCGTGTAATTGAAAGTTCGCTGCGGATACAACTCGGTGAATGCAGACTGGATGACCATTGATGCGGGAACTTATACGGAGAATAAAAAGGTATGCTGTGGCGAAGACTACAGCAGGTACTAGGCTGCTTTTTTTTGCTTCACTTTTTCCATCATATTCAACTGGACATTGCTAAATTCATCAATAATGTTGGACATAAATTCTCTTCCTATCGATTTTGCTTTTTCAGCAGCACTCTCCCCTGTTAGCTTTCTTTCAGCAACATCTCTCATCAGCTTCGAAAATGCTCCAGTATATGTGACTTTGACTGCAGTGAATTCGCTCCATCCTAGATTTCCGATATTCATCAAATCAACAATAATTTCTTGTGCTGCTTGTACATCCCTTTTAGATAATGCCCTTTGCAATTCAACAAGCTCCATACGCACTGCAGCATCAACTTCTTTTTCAAACGTCACCCATAATGCAAAAGCATTCTTTTTCCATGTGCCACCACTGCTATACTCATTCATCTTGGCGTTGCACTTCTGCACTGCGCGTAAGACGTATGTACGAATCATAATATGCACTATTTCAGCGCCTGTTAAATATCTTTAGAACAACGAATTAGTAGTACTACCCAATCTCATATCTGAGCATTGCAGCTACGCCGCCAAGCTCTTTCAGCTGGACGCCTTCGCTTGCTGCGGTTGATATCATCTGTACGGTACTTTTCATCTTCTCTGCTTCGGCGGTGAACATATCAATTGTTTTGTCATCAAGCGACTCTGACAATATCAAAACATCAACCGCACCCATTTGTACTGCTCGGAGCACTTCGTCTTTTCCGTATGTCACTTTGCCTGGGTTCTTTGCGAGCGTCTGCAAGAAATTATCCATTATTTTTTTTTCTCGTGTTATCTCTTCATCAGCAAGCACATCACTGCATTTTTCAACGAGCTCGCGCAGACCAAAATCATCGGTGTAACTTAAATCTTTGACTGCAATAATTTTCTTTTTTAATTCGTTCGTCAACTGGCCGAGCTCGACAAAGTCATGCTTTGTTGGACCTGGGCCACCAACCAAGATGCCCTTGAGGTCTTTCATGGAGAGAAATTGTTCTTTGACGTATTCAGCAACCTTTCGGTAATGCTCTTTTGCTGCGTCTTCAATAATTCGGTGGAAGCGCATCGCGCTCTGGCCGCCGGCTTTAAATTTTCCAGGAACCTGGGAATGTGTTTTTACCAGAGGAATAATTGTTTTGCCTTTCAGCAGCGCGATGTTCGCGTCTCGGCGGTCAATAACTATCAGACCGTAGACAGTCTTATCCTGCATCATGTCTTCCAGAATGTCGAGCACAAATGTTTTGTCGCAGCGATATGTGCGCATCTGCACCGGGATTGGCGGCTCGATACTCCATACACGGACATCCTGCTGGCCTTCACGTGCTGCAATGTTGCCTGAAAATGCACACAACCCATTCTGTGGCGTGTGCTTGTAGAGCCGCAGATGCTGAATCATACGCTCTAATGCGGACTGAACATTTTTTCTTGTGGATGTGCTCTTGATGTTCGATGCTGTGCCTTGCTCTTCTGCAAGATGCTGGATGATCTTTACCAGTTCATATCCTGCAGGAATATATACTGTTACAAGCTCCGTGTGGTTTGCACGGTATTGCTTCAGCTCGTTGACGAACTGTTTTAGTTTATATTTCTGCTGCGTCGTTAAATCGGTGACTACCATAAGCTCAGAACGCTTTTAGGGTATTATAAATCTGCTGGTGTTTCATCGCGCTGCAGCAAAGCTGTCATAACGTGTGTAACAGTCATTTTGGTCTGCTGCTTGTGCGCAGACTGTTCTGTCTTGTTTCGAGAGTGCGATGTTCACATAGCAATCTCCCTTGATGTTTTCTGTGAGAATTTGCGCGCATAAGGATGCATCTTGCAGATACGCTGCCTTAACTTCTGACAGGTAATCATTGCATTCTGCAAGCGATTCAGCGTAGCCTGATGATGTTCCATACTCTGTGTTGTAATAATATGAGTAATGTCCATTTTCTTCAAAACAGCCGTTTTCGTGTTCGGTGATGATATCCTGTTCTCCGAATGAGTATGATCCTTCAGGAATATTAGTGGAAATATCAAAACCTGTGCCGAATTGTGACATTGCTCCTGCTGCAAGGTTTTGACGCCATGCGCCAGTTGCAATTATTATCCCCACTGAAATCGCTCCTATTAATATGATTGGAACTATTACAGTCAGGATTGCCCGGATAACGGAAAATGAATGCACTGTCTTCACAATGACGATTAAGAGAATTAACATGTAGAGCGAGACAATTATTGACAGCACTGTGCTTCCAACTGTAATTGTCAGCGGAATGAGCACAACTATTCCCAAGATTGGCATGTATATCCAATATATCAGCTGTGTGCAAAATAATGGCTTGAGCAGTTCTGTGTATCGCCCATGGCCGCCAAAGAGCTTGGCAAATAGATGATATATTGCGGTGCCGACAAATGCGTTGATCATCGCTGAAATAAAAAATAGTATTGTTCCACCAATTGTCATTCCTACAACCATTCCAATAACCATCGGTGTTGTTATCTTTATTGGCATAAATGCACCGAGAATGTTGAGCACTGTGGTAACTGTGATTACTGCAACAGGAATCAATGAGCCAATTGCTATGATTGCTGCAATTAATGCTATGAGAATGCCGTCGCCAATACCTCGCGGGTTTGTGGCAGCAGTGCGGATTGCGTTTTTGTCAAAAAGTAATATTCTCCATGCTGTACGCAATGATTCGCGGAATGTGGATTGCATGAGGTTTTGTTAATCGGCTTTTGCTTATAAAGCTGTTGGGGGTTCTCGATATATTTATAAGATTGGCTGGCATTTTCTCATCTATGAGTATCTTTCATCGAGCGCATGATGGATGG
>DATDXM010000017.1:0-2238 GCA_035289325.1 Candidatus Nanoarchaeia archaeon | reverse complement strand
ATAACCTTAATCCCATTCATATATTTCCACAATACTTTGGGTATCTTCACCGAGCCATCTTTCTGCTGGTAATTCTCAAGAATTGCAACCATCGCCCGTGTCGTCGCAACTGCGGTTGAATTGAGCGTGTGTACTAATCGTGTTCCTTCTTTTGTTCTATAGCGTATCATTAGCCTGCGAGCCTGAAAGTCTTTGATGGTGCTGCAGCTCACTGCCTCACGATATTGCTGCGTGCGGGGCATCCATACTTCAATATCATATGTTTTTGACGCAACCGCACCAATATCGCCACTACAAAGAACAACAACACGATACGGCAATTTCAGCGCTTTAAAAACATCTTCAGCATTCTTGAGCATCTGCTCGTGCCATTTTTTGCTGTCCTCGGGCTTGCAGATCACAACCTGCTCGACTTTGTTGAATTGGTGGACTCTGAACAACCCTTTTTCATCGACGCCATGCGCGCCTGCTTCTTTTCGGAAACACGCACTAACAGCCGCTCGCACTATCGGTAATTTTTCTTCGTCGATAATCTCGTTCATGAATTGTGCGGTGAGCGGATGTTCAGATGTTGCAATCAGATGCAAATCTTCGCCATCAATCTTATACAATGCATCCTGAAAAGCAGCAAGATCAGAAACGCCTGCGTAGGCCTCTCGGCGCATCATCAATGGGACGCTTGTTAATGCAAACCCTTTCTTCTGCAGATGGTCGAGCACAAATCGTATCAGTGCCTGCTCTAATAACACTAACTCATTCTTCAGGAAATAAAATCCTCGCCCTGCAATTTTCGCGCTTCGTTCAAAATCAGCAATGTCAAGCGCCTCACACAGTTCAGTGTGCGTTTTCAATGGAAATTTCGGCGCTTTAACAGTGCCCCATTTTTTCAATACAACATTATCATCTGCGGTTTTTCCTTCAGGCACACTATCATCGAGCATGTTTGGCAGCTGCATCATCAGTGCGTCAATGCTGTGCCGCAATTCATCCACTCGCTTCTCTTTCTTTGCAATCTCTTCAGGAATTTTCCGTGCATCTGCAATTATTTTTTTAATATCTTTGCCAGCTTTCTTCGCTTCATTAATATCTTGAGAAAGATTGTTGCGTCGTGCGCGTAACTGGTCAACGTGGCCTTTGAGTTCGCGCCATTCTTCATCTTCTTTTTTGATTTGGTCGACCCATGCAACTTTGTGCAGCTGGCTTCTTTTCTTGAGGTTCTTTTTAACGAGTTCTGGGGTTTCACGAATAAGCTGGATGTCGAGCATGAGGTGTTGAAAATGAAGACTTTATTTAAAACTTACTTGAATGATTAAGAAAACAAACGCCGAGGATGGGCGTCAGGCGAGTCAACATATACGCCGTGCTTTTCAAAAGCCTGAAAAACCGGGCTTGATGCAGAATGCGATTTCTACAACAAGGGTGAGATAGTAGTTCAACTATAAATATTTTGCTTATCACGTTCGAGTAAGAACTCAAAATTTCTCTCGAAAAATAAGTGAACGAACATAAGAAGAGATGGTAAGAAATCCTTTTAGATCAGCATCAGACTGCATTCTTTTATATTGCTCCTCCGACAGCCGTATCCACAATCTCCGTGCTTTTGCCAATCTTTCCCCCTCGCCGAATAAATGCCCGTATCGTTGTGGATGTGGCTTTTCCATGCTCGCCGAGCTTGGATGCAACTTCCTTCAAATAAACAATATATGTATTACCCAACAATTCGATTTCCTTTTCGACAAGAACATCACCAATCATAAGCATTCACCAGTATTTATATCCATGACTTTTGTTTTCGACGATGTTTCCGACAGTGTTTGTGTATCTCTCGGTTCGCCGTCTAAATAGATGAGCAATGCATTTCGATGTGAATATTTGACAAGGTAGTAGTACAAGTACGTTTTGCCGGGCATAAGATTGCCCAGCGCAACCTCTTTAGCAATGGTGATGTAATAGCTTGCTCTGCTCTTACGTAAACGAAGCTTCCAGCCGAGACCAAGATATTCGAGGTTCATGTGGGTTCCATAGTACACTAGCGTGTTGCTAACGCGGAGGTGTTTCAGCTTTCTTACGAACCATATCAATAATATACATTTGAATATCAGAAGTTTCCTCTTGTACGCATGGAATTTCAATTGCCCTTAACTGTTGTTGATGGTCTAGAAGCAGTTGTAGTGCTTTGGAAGCATTGCCCTGACGCATTGCAAGCATTGCTTGTGCTTCTGTCATTTGGGCATTTAT
>DATDXM010000016.1:0-10087 GCA_035289325.1 Candidatus Nanoarchaeia archaeon | reverse complement strand
CCCACTCTCCAATTTCTCAATGCTCCTGCAGTTTGGATAACCAGAACATCCCCAGAACTGCCCATAAAAGCTTCGCCGCAATACCATGTCTTTGCCGCACTTCACGCATTTCTTGCCATGTGCAGCAATCTTTTCAATCTTTTTCTGTTCCTCAGCTTCCAGCTTCTTCGTTGGACATGCGGGATTGATGCACAATACCTGCGGCCGTGATCGCGCGCGTATCACCAGCACTTGCGGAAATTTACACTGTTCGCATTCTTTCTCCGCAGTCTTGATCAGCGCATTCTGCGGCAGCGGATAAGTAGTCTGGCAATCAGGATATTTGTCGCAGCCCAAGAATTTCTGCCTTGTTTTCTTGTTCATCGTTATTTTGAGCGTTCCTTTCTTGCACACGGGGCATGATGCGATTGTGTTTGCCTGCTCTTGTGAATCCCTCACCGCTTTAATCAATCCTTCGCCAATCTTTTTCTCGTGCGATTTAAACTCACTAAGGATGCCCACCAGCACTTTTTTTGCCGTCTCAAGCACTTCGGTCGGCTTTTCTTTTCCTTCACGGATCTCTTCCATGTCTTCTTCAAAGCCGCGCGTTAACGCTTCATCAAGGATTTTCGGTGAATGTTTTTCAAGCGTTTCAACAGTTGAAATGCCGAGCGCAGTTGCGGTTATTTGCTTTCCTTCAGCATACCCTCGCTTGAACAGCGTATCAACAATTTCTGCGCGTGTTGCTTTTGTGCCAAGATTTCTTTTTTCCAATTCACGGATGATGCTGCTCTGTGTAAATCTTTTAGGCGGCTGTGTTTCTTTGTCGAGCAAATTAATTTTTTTGACTGCAACTTTCTCATTCTCAGCAACCGCAGGCAGCTCAACTTCTTTTTGCTTGACATACGGCTGATAAAAGATATGCCATCCCGGCACAAGCGTCCTTTTTCCCGCTGCTTTGAACAATTCTTTATTTACATCGAGCACAAGGGACATATGCTCGCGCAGCGCAGGATCGCCAAATGTCGCCATGAATCGCTTGACAACAATATCATACACTTTTCTTTCCCGCGGGCTCAGCGGCGGCGGCACAACGCCTGTTGGATAAATTGCAGGGTGTGCAGGATCTGTTTTCTCTCCATTTCGTGGTGTAAGCTCTTTTTTCTGCAACAGTTTATCGCAGAGCGCAGCATACTCTTGCTGTTTTTTTATATCGCTTAAAATCTTATGAAACCCAAGCTTGGGTGACAACTGCTGTGAGCTCGTGCGCGGATACGATATTGCTCCTGCAAGATACAATTTTTGTGCATGCGCCAATGTCTCTTTTGGATTGATGCCATGGTTAGCATACGTTTCTGTCTGTAATGTCGTTAAGTCGAATGGCGGCGGCGGCAGCTGCTGCACTTGCTGCCGCTTTACTTCTTTAACAATTGCTTCTTTCTCGTTTTTGACTTTCGCAAAAACCTTGTCTGCTTTTGCTTTCTCCAAAAATCTATCTTCAACATGCCATGCTTCAACTTGCTTTTTCTTTGCTTCGCCGAGCAGCTGAATTTGCCAGAACGGCACAGGCTTAAACGCAGTAATCTCGCGCTCACGGTCCACGACCATTTTCAATGACGGCCCTTGAACGCGGCCGATGCTCATGACTTTGAATGCCTTAGCAGCTTTGATTGAATCAGTTAACGCCCTGCTCAAATTGATGCCGTAAAACCAATCGAGCTTGTGTCGTGTTTCGCCTGCATGCGCCTGTCCCCAATCGATGTGCGCGCTTTTATTTTCATATGCTTCCTGTAAGTCTCCTTTTGTTAGCGTGCTGAATTTCATACGATGCGCGTCTTTTTGGTGGCATGCATAGCGCAGCGCATTTAATCCGATGAGTTCTCCTTCAACATCAAAATCAGTGCAGATCGTAAAGTCATCTGCATCTTTGCTCAGCTGTTCCATCGTGTCGATGTAATCGTCGATGTATCCTGATTCTTTCCCTGCGCCGCTCGTCCATTGGATATCAAAGACAGGATACGTCCATTTGCCTTTTTTCTTTTCAGCCAGTGTATAAAGATGCCCAACTGCAGAACAAACCACAATTTTTTTGCCGTTATGAACGAGTTCATAGTACGGCACTTTCTTTCGTGCTTTCTTTGTTGGCTTGCCATCAGCGAGTGCAGCTGCTATTTTGAGCGCTGCGCTTGGTTTTTCTGCAATAAGTAATTCATAACTCATGTGTTGTGATTCATTGAGGCTGTTTATATAGGTTTGTTTTGCCAAACCGCAACCTATAAAAATAACATCTATGTCCACGACCGCCATGGCAAACAAAAGAATTCTTAAAAAATGGGAGAGATATGGAAATCCACGTGAACGAGCACAGCAAAGAACAGATTCCGCTCAACAGGTTACAGAATTGTCTGTAGAACAGGCGGCATATAACTCTCCTGAGCCAACAGAACCCGCAACGTACTCCACCGAACCTACTGGCGCATATTCAACACAGCTCCACGAATCACGGGCGACATGCGGTAGTCAATCATCATTAGAAACCGAAGCATCGAGCGAGCCTCAGCGTGCAGCATCTCCTCGAATCAGGAACCAATGGCAAACATTGTTTGAAAACGATCGCCCATCCACTCCCTATATTCCTCTCGCCCCTCAGCGTATTGAATCGTCCGCATCAGCTGCCATGGCAACGGGCGAAGTTGCTCCGCCGAATGGGTATGGAAAACGCTAGTTGCTGTAGTGATCGCCACAGCAAAGGTATATATACCAAAATTAATTCTATTGCTCCATGAAAAAGAGATTTGACATACTTACATTCGCACTCGCAGTTATTCTTGTGCTCCTTATTATCTGGTTTATTCTCCGCGTATGGGGTGTCAAATGAAACAAGTCCTATACTGGCTGTTTATAGCATTTCTCGCATATCTCACATTTGAATTGGCAAGAAAGATAATTGGCGGCAGTCTTGGTTTTGAAGAGCTCGTTATCGCATTATTAATTGCAAACATTGGATATTCATTCCACTTGAAAGAGTCGATAAACAAAATTGACGCAAAGCTCGCTGGTCATCTTGGCTGGCATGGCAGATACTAGAAAAAAATTCTTAATCAGCACAACCTTCTTAAACCCAAGCGCTTTTAAACAGCACTTGGTTATATCATAAAAAAGAGGCAATATGCATTTTCGGTATCTTCATCGGGTAAAAGAAATTTTAACGGTCTTCTTAGAAGAAGAATTTGGCTATTTCATCAAGAAAGCACAATTGCATCACTTCATTCCATTCTCATCGCGCTGGAAAAAAGCGCTCCAAGCAAAAGAGTCCTCCTGGGTTGGCGAAGTCCACCTGCGGCAGGCATTTGAGCGTTTAGGACCAACGTTCATCAAGTTTGGCCAGCTGCTGAGCTTGCGCCCTGATCTGGTTCCGCCGGAATATATCACCGAGCTGGAAAAGATGCAGGATCACACGCCGTTTGTTCCCTATGCGGCAATCAAGCAAGTGCTCAAAGAAGAGTTTGCCAAAGATCCCCATGATATTTTTGCAGAATTCGATGAAAAACCAATAGCAAGCGCATCTCTTGCACAAGTGCACCGCGCGAAATTAAAAACGGGAGCAGTCGTCGCCGTCAAGGTCCAGCGCCCTGGCATTGAAAAAATAATTCGTGATGACATTGAAATTCTGCGGTTTCTTGCAGATTGGCTGCACAAGCACAAGGCGCTGCATGATTTTCCGTTGCCATTGTTAGTCGAAGAATTCAAGCGCTGGACACTGCGCGAGCTGAACTTCATGTATGAAGCCTCGAATACAAAACTCGTTGGCGAAAACTTCCGTAATTCAAGAGATGTCATTATTCCCCACGTTTACGACGAATATACCAGCCGCCGTGTGCTGACGATGCAGTTCATTACGGGCGTTCCAATTCACAATTTCATGAAGCTGAAAAAAAATAAAAATCTCAACATCATTATTCGCAAAGCATATCGGGCACTCATTGAAATGGTTTTGTCGCACGGCATTTTCCATGCAGATCCTCATCCTGGCAATATCTTGATTCACAACGACAAGATTGCATTCATTGACTTTGGCGTTGTTGGCCGCTTTGACGATAATTTGCGTAGCCTTACGCTCAAGCTTCTCAATGCAACAGTCACCAATGATGCGGACATGGCGCTCAATGCCATTCTCGACTTGCAGCGGAAAAATAGCATAGCCAACAAACAGCAGCTGGAGCGAGATATCCAGGACATATTGGATCAAGTTCGCATCGAAAAGCTGAAAGATGTTCAGATATCTCATTTGATGACAAGTGTTCTTGAGACGATTCACCGCCATAAGATTGAAGTGCCGATTGATTTCACGTTATTTGCAAAAACTGTTATTACGATGGAAGGTGTTGGGTTGCGCTACAGTCCAAACTTCCGCCTGCTTGCTCAGACTGCTCCACTGATTGAGCGCGAAATGCTGCTCAGCCATTCACCTGCGTCCATGATCAAGGGCGCGCGCAAGCATATCGACACGTACAAGACTATTCTAGAAAAAACGCCGGAATACTTCTTAGAAGCAGTCAAGCATTTCAGCAGCGGCAGGATTGGCATTGAACTCATGCCGCAGGAGTTTTCAGATATGCGCATTGAGCTTGAGCACAGTTCAGGCAATATTGCGATTGGGCTGATGATTGCTGCGATTACTGTAAGTTCTGCGCTGATTATGCAGATTGAAGGCGGCCCACGGCTGTGGGGCATCCATTATTTGTCATTTTATGGATTTATTGTCGCAATGATACTCGGATTTTGGCTAGTGCATAGGACATTATATCGGAGAGGTGAATAGAATGAATATACAACGATGGGTAAAGAAATCGACATGGATGGGCCTTGGGCTTGTTGCCATGACGAAGAAGAAAGTTGATGAGATGGTTGACCATCTGCAGCGGCAGGGAACGTTAAACGAGCGTGAGGGCAAAAAACTTGCGCGCCAGCTGATCTCAGAAGCAAAGAAGCAGGCATCGAATTTTCAGGCTGTTGTTGAGCGAGAAGTTGGAAAAGCGCTGGGCGGGAAAAAGAAACGGAAGTAATTATCCCAATCTTTTTCTTTTCTCTCGTTCGGGTTGCTTGAGGTAATTTTCTGTTGTACTTACTTTTTCTGCTGACTCAATCTCAAGACTTTTCCGCGCACCGCCTGCGATTTTTCCGCCCTTATGTGCAGCATGTTTATTCTCAACAAATCCTTGAGCATTCTTGTTTTTCGCAATTCGTGTTGTTGATGCTTCCCCAAGCATGGTAAAAATGAGTTCCAAATCGTTCATATGATCACGAAGATTTTCTTGTTTCAGTCCTTTGAAGTCTTTGTATTCGCTTGGTGTCATCCCAAACGTCGCTTTCGAGATTTCCGCAGTTAAAATTGCAAATTCTTTCCCCTCATCAACACCTCGATTATTCCACTCGCTAGTGAGCTCATCTCTTACTGCAACCCCTCGAACACGTTTCTCGATCCACTCCTCAGAATAGCCTTTCTGCTCGTACAGCCCTTTCATTCGTTTTTGAGCAAGTTCAGGATCGTCGATTTCCTTAACACGATCATAGCCAACTTTAGCCAGCCATAGTTTAAACGGTTCAGCTTTTGGCGAAGGAATGATCTGAATTATACGAAAAATTATTTCAGTATTTCCACAATCAGTCTCATAAAATTTACCATCAGAAGCGGGCAATTTTAGTTGGTGACAATTTGTCACCACCTCGCTTCCTTCTTCTCTTAATCGTTGACTGAGCTTATTCCAATACTTTCTTCCATCTGCGCTTTCAGTGAGTGCACTCACCACATCAACCACCGAAAACCACCATTCCTCGTTGTGCCAGACTTTCCTGATTTCTTTCCCCTCAAAAACCGATAGTGTATTTGCCATGATCCAGTGTATGAGAATTTGCTCTTTATATATTTCACGCGCACATCTGTCTTGTGGAGCTTATGGATGTCGAGTGGCTCCACGAGATGCAACAAAATCGTACCAATTTTGTGCACAAGAACTGCCTTAGCAGTTCTACGTGCCAGAAATTACACTTAATTTCTAAGCATCTTGTGGAGCTTATGGATGTCTTGTGGGTCTATTTTAAGCCAAAAAACACCAGAAACCATGTTTCTCTGTGTCGAGTGGCTTTACGTTCCTTCTCGCCAAGAATTCATATACGCAGCCTGCTCTTTCGTCAGCGTATCGATAGTTATGCCCATCGTATCGAGCTGTAATCGTGCAATCTCGTCATCTTTCTCGGGCGGCAGCACATACACTTTCGGCTGCAGCTTTCCTTTATTCTTGACCAAAAACTCGCATGCAAACGCTTGGTTGCAGAATGACATAGACATGATTGATGAAGGGTGCCCTTCGCCTGCTGCAAGATTGATCAGCCGCGCATCACCAAGAATAAAAATTCTCTTGCCATTCAATGTAAACTCATCCATGAATGGTCGTATTTTTTGGTGTGCTGCAATTTTCTTTAATCCGTTAATGTTAATCTCCGCGTCGAAGTGGCCTGAATTTGCTAATATTGCCCCATCTTTCATCAGCTTCATATGTTCAACATCAATAATATTTTTATTGCCGGTGACAGTTACAAAAATCTCGCCAATCCGTGCAGCTTCTTTCATCGGCATCACTCGAAAGCCGTCCATCGCTGCTTGCAGCGCTCTGAATGAGTCAACCTCAATAACAATAACATGAGCGTCCATGCCTCGTGCTCGTGCCGCAAGCCCCTTGCCGCAGTCGCCATAGCCGCAGATTACAAAATTTTTTCCCGCAATAAGAATATTGGTCGCGCGCAAAATGCCGTCAATGGTTGATTGTCCAGTTCCCTTGACATTGTCCATCAGATGTTTTGTCGCAGACTCATTCACTGCAACAACAGGATACTTTAATGCATGATCTTTTTCCATTGCCTTGAGGCGTACAACACCTGTGGTTGTCTCCTCGCATCCACCAATAATCCCTGGAATCAGTTCTGGATGCTTCTGATGAATTAATGTCACTAAATCACAGCCGTCATCAATGGTGATCTGCGGCTTGAACTCAACAACTTTTTGCAGATTTGCATAGTACTCTTCGTTATTCTGCCCTTTCCACGCGAATATTTTAACGCCATCTTTTGCCAGCGCAGCCGCAACATCATCTTGTGTGGATAATGGGTTGCATGCACAGATAGCAACGTCCGCACCACCTGCGATTAATGTCTTGACAAGCACAGCAGTCTCTTTTGTTGGGTGCAGTGCAATGCCTATTCGCAGATTCTTGAGCGGTTTTTCTTTCGCAAATCGCTGCTGCACTTTCATCAATGCGCCCATCTGCTGCTCAGCCCAGGCGATGTTTTTCATTCCTTGGTCTGCAAGCGCGATGTCTTTGATATGGCTTGTTGGTGATTGGTGCATGGAACTCGAAAACTATGACCTGCTTATAAAAGTTGCTGATTCAATTTTTTTCTTGGATAAGCTTATAAATTATCTATAATAAACGTGGTTATGGCAGATTTACCCAGCTTGTCGGACGTTGCTCGTGCATACGTAGGCTATGTCGCAGGAGATGCTTCTAAATCACCAATTGAACGGGTTCAAGAACTTCATCGTGCTTCAGTTGCTTTTTCCAGCATTGCTACACGAAGCGGAGATCTGCCAACGCTCGATTATCTGATAAGCGACGATCACTCAAGAGTTCTTGAAAATTTAGTTGGAACACAAGCAGCCGTTTCGTCTATTCCACAGTCTGCATCTACCTCATCAACTTCTTCTCCGCCATCCGACGAAACATCTTTTTTAGCATTACATGGTATTAATCCTTCGGAGCGTTATAGCATCAATGAATGTCTCACAAAACTTCCTGCACCTATGGATGACATTCGAAGGAATTTATATCAACGTCTTTATGTTTCTTCAGGAAGACAAAATGCTGATCTTCCAATTCAGATGGATGAGAGTGGAAAACGAACGAATCTTTATGTTGTTGGAAAAGACATTCCCTTATTATGGAAGTATATGCTTGATAATTATGATGATGTTCGAAGCAGAGCGCCTTTTGATTTTGTGGAATCTGTTAACAAATATGTTCAAAATTCTGTTCAAGAAAAGCAAGCTTCTGAGTCTCCTGCACATTCTTCAAACGGCAATGGTGGCAACGGCACTAATCCAAGAGTTGTTGACAATGATATAATTACAGTTGATAATATTGCTTCATTAATGGGACGCTCTCGTGATGATGTTCTTGGTCTTGGGATTGCTTTGCAGGGAGCAGGTACTACTCAATATGCTCGCGTTTCATCTCTCTTCCCACACCTGAACGATGCTCAAAGAGCAGATCTTCAAAGATTTGTTGAATGACTATGAGTGACACAACCTGGAATCCAGAATCACCGTATCGTATGGTGGGTAATAGTCCTGTTCTTCGGTTGACGGTGCGTGAAATTGCACGCGCCAGCAAATTTGATTACCCTGTGTTGATCAGCGGTGAAACAGGTGTTGGTAAAGAGCTCGTTGCTCGCAACATTCATTTGCAAAGCACTCGAAGGGCGAAGCAACTTGTTGCAGTAAACTGCGGTGGCATTACAGAGAGCCTTCTTGAATCAGAATTATTTGGGCATGACCCTCATGCGTTTACTGGTGCAAGTAATTACGCACGTAAAGGCAAAATAGAGGAAGCAAACGGCAGTACATTATTTCTTGACGAGGTCGGTGAATTAGGTAATCGCGGTCAAGGTGCACTCCTTCGTGTACTACAAGATAACAAAATTATAAGGGTCGGAAGCAATACTGAGAGGTTCATTAATTTTCGGTTGATTTGTGCAACGAACGTGTCACTTGAAGATGCGCTGAAAGACGGCCGAGTGCGTCGTGACTTTTATGAGCGCATCAATGTCATTGGATTTCATATTCCACCTCTGCGTGAGCATACCGAAGACATTCCTTTATTATCTGCTTATTTTATGAATCGTTATTGCGGCGAACTTAAAATACATGAAAAAACATTTGATGCTGGCGCACTTGAAGTTATGGCACAATACTCTTGGCCAGGAAATATTCGTGAACTAGAAAATGTTGTCAAGCGGCTTATTGCGCAGCTTGATGATGCTACTGTTACAAAAGGAGATGTTGATGCTATTTTACGCAGTAGATATGAGCTAACCACTGTGCAAAATAAACAACCTGAATCAATAGTCACTGCTTCTCACACCCCTTCCATCATGAAAGATGTAGCAGATGCTTCTCTCCAACCACCTAAGTTTATCCCAGCACTTGATGAAATTGCTCTTGTCCATCGTGCACTTGAGTTAGGTCTGAAACTTCCAGAGTATGAGGAGCTTGCAGTACGCATTGCATATGAAAAAGCTGGAGAGAACCAAAGTGCAGCTGCACGTATCCTCGGCATTAGCAGAGATCAATTTCGATATAGAATGGAAGCCTGTGGGTTATTACCTCCATCAAAGCAACGACGAGAGCGTGGAGAGTCTGATAGCATTCCACTCGCGGTTGGCTCATTTGTCATTCTTGATGATAATTTTAATCGATTGTATAGATGTGCATCATCACAACAGGATCAAGGGAAACATGCTCATGCAATCCTTGGTTATCGATCCGTTCTTTCTGCATTATTGAGTTTAGATGGCGCAATTAGCGAATCAACCAAAGAATTTTATGATGCTCACATTCACAGTGCTTTAGGCAGATGTTATTTCGATAACTCTGAGCATGAAAAAGCACAGGAATCTCTTCAGCGTTCGGTTGATCTTTACAATAAATTATTAGAAACTGGTAATAACAGCGATACATTACATTTTGCTCTAGGAGTAGCTTATACTCATCTGGCTCACAATGCTGAAGCTGTAGGAATTGACGCTCTGCCATCTGCTCGTCTTGCAGTTCAGCATTTTAAAGAGCTTTTTTTAGCAGACACATTGCCAAGTGATAGCCTTACAGTATTTTATGAAGCCTTATCACACGCGGAGGATAGTGCGGATCCTGAATATCGAAATAATCTCGAGCTTCAGCGGTCTGTCTTAGAACAATTAGCTGATCCACAGTATGCTCAACAAAGAGACGCTGTTTCTCAGAAACTTCAGCATTTAGGCACTTGTATAGAGCCAC
>DATDXM010000015.1:0-2072 GCA_035289325.1 Candidatus Nanoarchaeia archaeon | reverse complement strand
CAACATCATGCACCGTAATGCCTTTTTGTGCAAAGAAAAGCAAAAACTCATTTTTCTGAATTTCTGAGTTTGGCTCGCCTTCATAATGAAGAAATGCGATGCTTTTCATGTCTGGCAATAGCTGATAAAAATAATCATATTGATTGTTCACGGGACTGTTCGCAGCAATGCCAACACAGTTGTTCCCTGATTGCCCAAACGAGTCAATAATGCCTGTTTCAACAGGAAATATTGCGTTAAACACAATAGGCTTGTCTTTAATTGTTGCCTTTAAAATCAGTGTTCCCTGGGCTGTTATTGAATAAATCAGGTCAACATCCTCGCGCACAAATTCATCTGCAATATCTATCTGCTTTTCAAGGTCAAATTCAGCGCTGCGCACAATAAACTCAACATTTTCTCCTTCGATAAATCCATTGAGCGCTAAACCTTCTTTAAATCCTTCAATGCTTTCTTCGTACACGTCCAGCGGACCCCATGGTGAAATGCCAATAGTATACATATCACAGCCTCCCAACAGAATCAACAGGCTTGCCAAAAAGCACAATTTGCTTTTCATATGCCCCTCTCAAGCTGTGCTTTAATCCTTGCGCGCCGCTTCTCAATATCCTGAATCTGCCGTGCAAATGACTGTTCTTTTTTCTGTACCATTGCATACTCTGCTGCCATTCGCTTGGCTGATGTAGCCCGTTCATGAAGCGCAATGTGAAGATTTTGAACAACAGTGCGCTGTTTTTCCACAAGCGCCTGAATTGCATGCTTGTCCGCAAACACGAGCGACGATTCTTTTTGAAGGATGCCCAGCGTTTTATCAAACAGCAGTTTTTTTTGCCGTACAACTGATGAAACTATCTTTCCAGCACCAAGCGCATCCCTGTTTTTTGCAACAAAAGAATCCAGATCGACAAGCAAGTGATGCTCGCGGTGCATCAGTTTCTGCCGTGCTGACGTGAGCTGCTTCATCATTGAATCGATTTTCTGAATGCCGCACAGCATCGCAAGTGCGCTCCGCAAATGTGACCGTTCAACAGCAACATGCTCTTTGATTGATTTTTCAGACGCGCGAAGGCTGGCCATACTTTTGTGTAGTCCTTCTCCGAGCTGTGCAAGCTTGCCGTGCAGAAACCCAAGCTGCTTATGCCGTTTATCAAGAAGTTGTAATTCATCATTGATTCTGTCTTTTTTTATTAATTCCAGCGTCTTCGCAATGCGAAGCCGTTCTCCTGCAGCTCGTGCGAGCGGTTCTTTTTTATGGTTGAAAACACTCATAGCCTATCACCTGTGCAGCGACCTCTGCATTTCAGCCCAGTAATCGTCTCGTACTGGACTCTTCTGTCTAATGCTGCTCTTCTTTATAATACTGCTTTTCTTTATCAATTTAACTCTATGGATGTTGCCATTATACGCCTTGATGACAAGAAGTACGCCAACAACAAATCCGACAGCGTAGAGGATATAAACTACCATTTCTCGCCAAGGAAATTCTTCTTTAGCCTCAACACTCTTGCCCTCCACCGTAACAAACTCAAATGCCTCTGCAGGAATTCCTTCGTATTCAACTTTCGCAAGCACAAGGTAATTGCCCGCTTCAACCGTCGGCGGCACGACGAAGTCTTTGTGCAGGCTGATAAATGTTGAGACCGCAATTGTTTCTTTCCATAGCCGTGCAACAATATTTTTTTCTAAGTCGGTGAGATACACGACAGCAGCAACATCAGTGGGCACGCCACGCAACCCGATGTTTTGCAAGCTCACAGACGCAGTAAAAATGCTGCCTGCCTTGAGATTAGCATCTTCAACATCAACGCTAATGTCAAACAGTGCGTCCTTTCGCTTCACACCAATAATAACGGGTATCGATTTCAGCACGCCTTCTGAGATTATTCTTATTTTGCCTGTGGTTACCTGCGCCGTGTCAGGCGGATAAATCGTTACTCCAATAATAGCTTCCTCATTCGGCTGCAATGTTACTGAATTTTCGGTAAGCTCGATAATCTTTTTTGCATCACCATCAACGGTTATCAAAAATGTAAGTGCTTTTGTATCAGTATTTCGAATGCCAATTGCAGTCG
>DATDXM010000014.1:0-6783 GCA_035289325.1 Candidatus Nanoarchaeia archaeon | reverse complement strand
ATGACTGGTTTGTGTGCTTTCATGCACGTGATTCTTCATACCTTGGCAAGCATTGGAGCAAGGGAGACTGGCAGCACAGCCACCGCAATTGCAGCATCGAGAATTTCATTGAGGCGGCCATGTATGCCTGTGCTCAGGGCGGCTATGCACTGCGCATGGGGTCAGTTGTCGAGAAGAAACTTCCTCCTGTGAATTCGCGCGTGATTGATTATGCAACAACTCACCGAACTGAATTCGGCGACATTTACATTATGGCCAAATGCAAATTTTTTATAGGCAATACTGCTGGTATTGTTTGTGTATCGTATATCTTTAATGTGCCTAACATAACTACAAATCTTCAACTGCTCACTATTCCACCCGTGGGCATACGTGACTTGTTTATCCCAAAGAAACTGTGGTATGAGCGTGAGAAAAGGTTTTTGACGTTTAAAGAAATGATAGAAAGCAGCGTTTTACAGTATATGAGCGCGAAAGACCTTGAAGACCATGGACTGCGGTTCATTGAGAATACGAGCCATGAAATTCTCGCGGTTACACAGGAAATGAACGAACGCATCGATGGCACGTGGAAAACTACTGAAGAAGATGAGCAGCTGCAGAAACGATTTAAAGCGTTGTACGTGAAGGGAAAACATTGTTTCGGGCCGCCGCCAGGCAGGATCGGAGCGCAATTTTTGCGAGAGAATAAAGAGATGCTTGCTTAACTGCCTGATTCTTTGCTATTTCCTATTCTTTTCCCCTTTTCGCTTAATTATTTTTCCTGGCACGCCAACCACTGTGACATCATCGGGAACATCCTCTATAATAACCGCGCCTGCACCAATAACTGAGTTCTCACCGATGCGAATCTTGTTTTTTACCACCGCAGCTGTGTGGACACGGGTGAACCTACCGATCGTCACGTTTCCTGCGAGAATTGCTGCGGGATCAATCGTCGCACACTCGCGGACTGAGCAATGATGGTCAATTTGCGCACCTGTATTGATGATGACTCCCGCACCTATTTCTGCTCGGTAGCCGATGAAAGCCCGTGCGTGCAGAATAATGTTATCCTGCATCACTGCATCTTCCATGATGAGTGCAGATGGATGAATTGCATTAATCAGCACCATTCCTGCGGCTCTTGCTTCTCGGATATGATCTTGCCTTTCTTGCATGTTGTCTGTTGTAATGAGCACATGTGAAATGCCGCGCTTTTTTAATTCCTGAATCCATCGAGATGATGAAATTAATGGCTTGCCTTTGAAGCTTGTATTTGTTGGATAGTCGAACTGCGCGACATCACGCGGTATTCTATCTACTATCGGCGGTGTATCTTCTGTGTGGACAAAACAGGCAATGCTGTATTCATCCTGTTTTTCAAGCCATGAACTAATCTGGCCTGCATTCCCTTCCTGCCAGCCGATGATGGCTACCAACTTTGTTTCTGTTGCCGTGTTCATTTGCTCTTCTTCAATTTCTCCCTCAACTCAGACGAACGCTCAATATAATATGATGGCGGGTGAATATATTTTTCCTGAGCAACCTTTTCGGGTATATTTTCGCAGGCTGCTTCGATGACTGCATCGTCTGCCTTAAATGATAGTATATGCCCTTCTATTTTCATTATTTTTCCCTGCTCTGTTTCTCTATCAGCTTTTTGCTTTGCAATCCGCGCAAATACCACTTTGATTATGCTATCATTTATTATCAAGCTTGCACAGGCATAAGGCCGTGTACAACTTCGCACTATTCTCACAATCATGTCACCACTCATTCGCGGATCAATCACCATGTCGTGCGGCGTTGTGTCTCTCCATTGTTTGCTGTCCTGCAATGGAGCGCTTTTCAACTCCTCGTTTTTTATCATGCGTGCAATTTTCTTTGTTCCGTTTTCTGCTGCATCATTTATTTTGCGCAAAACATCTGCAATCGTATCTTCATCACTTATCGTAAAAGGCAACTGAATATACGCTTCATCCCCAAGCCTGAAGCATAGATGTGATTTTTTGCAGCCAAGCTGGATCAGCCATTGCAATGAGTTGTCTCCACAGATGGGATGGATCCCAATCACTGCTTTGGGAATTTTCATAATCTCTGGTGCAATCGCTTTCGGCCAGGACTCTATGATATAATCTGGCGCATAGCGCCGAAGAATCTCAACCGAGCCCCATGAATTAATATCATCGACTTCATGATATGGAATCTTGTGCTGTTTTGCAAGGTTCTCTCCTTCGCTTGCCCGGGTTGTCATGGAAATGAATGCAGCAACTTCCATTCCCGAGCCGAGCAGCGCCTTTGCACTGCGCACCACTGCTTCTGAATTGCCTAGAACAACAAACCGTGTCATGCCCACGCTCGCAATGCTTTCAGCACTGTTTCAACATTTTCAAACGGCTGTGCGGGGCCAGATGGCAGGAAAAGACCCTGCTGCTCAAACCTATCTGAATTTGGAAAGTTATCGCTGCACTTTAGATATGGTGCGCTGCTTACATTTGGAAGCGCGGGGCGCGCCTGAATGCTATTGGACATCAAGTATTCTGTAAGCTGCTGCTTTTTTTGCGCCAATACTTCGACGTAGATTGGTATCTCCTGCGAGATGTCGACTTCGATGAGTTTTACTGATGGAATATTCTCAAGTCCTTCTCTGTACATCTTGTACAGCTCAATCATGTGATGTATCTTCTCTTTTTTTTGCGAGAGCTGCACCAATCCAAGCGATGCCTGAATGTCGGTAAACTTAAAGTTGCAGCTTGCCATACGGTAGACCGGATGAATGTTATCACCTGCACCATGCCATCGCAGTAATTTCATTTTTTTATATAATTTCTCGTCGTGAGTTACGATCATGCCGCCCTGTGCGGTCGAAATCATTTTTGTCGTCGCGAAAGAGAAACATCCGACTTCGCTTTGCGTTCCCATATATCCGCCGCTGTTGCGCGAGAACAATGCTTGGCACGCATCCTCAATGATTTTTATGTTGTTTGCTTTTGCAATGCTATTCAGCTTGCGCATATCACAGCTTCGTCCATTAAGATGCACCGGAATAATTGCTTTTGTTCTTGATGTTATTTTCTTTTCTACATCATCCATGTCCATGGACGGCTCATCCGGGAGAACATCAGAAAGGACAACTTTTGCGCCAAGTATGTGTGGCGCGTTTGCGGTTGCGATCCATGTTCTATTTGGCACGATGACTTCGTCGCCTGGCCCAATATCATGTGCCATCAGGGAGAGCAGCAGCGCAATACTTCCGCTTGTGGTTGCAAGTGCGTATGGCATGCCTAACTGCTGGGCTACTTCGCGCTCGAACTGCTCTGTCACTGCGCCCTGGCTGATATGCTCGCCTTCAATTGACTCACGAATTTTTTTTATTTCCTGCTCGCCAAATGAGATTCGCCACCAGCTTATGTTTGTCATTTCGTCACCATCCTCATGAACTGCTGTACTTTTTCAGTATCTTTTTCTTCAGGAGCCCATTCTGGGAAAATTGTGTCGTTTCTGTCGAACGGGCCTGTTGCAGCTTCTGCGAATACAAACGTGTCAGATGTGATTATGAGCATATGATATTCTGAGCTGTTCATGCGATAATAAAACGGATGGCCAGATTTGTGATCACCAAGCATTACTCGCTTTTCAACATTTCCGCTGCCGCCAAACACAATTAGAACTGCTGTGCCTTCAATGACGTGAACAGATTCAACCTTGTTGAGATGCTTGTGAGGGCGGACATAGGTATTGCGGTGATGTACGATAAACATTTCATGCAGCTTGTCCTGCTCGCCTCTGTGCGTGCATAATCTGCTGCGCTGGCGCGGTGTTTTAAGCGATTTCTGTTTGAGCATTTCGATGTCCTGTGCCGTGACTAGCGGCATTATTTCTTCCGAATAAAAAACTTCAGGGCTTTTTTCTGCCCATGTATTCTCACGCTCAATCATGCTTCATTGCAATGATGCAGCGCATCGTCTCACCGCGACGCACTGCTTCAATTGCTTCGTTAATCTTCTCTAATGGATATTCATGCGTAATCAAGTGCGACAGATTCAGCTTTCCTGCTTTTTGCAGGCGCAGCAAGCGAGGAATGTCGTAGTCGGGCTGTGAATCGCCGCCGTGGCTGCCAGTGATTCTTTTTGTGAAATGCAATGGAAATGAGTCAATACTCATCTTTTCGCCTGCTTTAGGCACGCCGACAAGAATTGTTCTTCCTGTCTTATTTGTCAGCTCGTATGCGAGTTCGCGGACAGCTGTTATTCCCGTTGTGTCGACGATGCAGTCTGCTGATTCTGGCAGGATTTCGCCTATCTTTTTTTTCACGTCTTCTTTTGTTGAATTAATCATGTGTGTTGCGCCACATTTTTTTGCGTATTCTAGCTTTAGGGTGTTAATGTCGACTGCAATGATCGGATGTGCGCCTGCAACGGATGCAGCAAGCACAATCGCACTGCCAACGCCGCCTGCGCCGAAAATCACAATGCTTTCTCCGCTCTTCATCTGTGCGTCGTTCTGGATTACGCCGAATGCAGTGGTTATTGCACAGCCGTACAATGGTGCGAGCTTCATGTCAATGTCACTTGGAATTTTTGTTATTCTGTTTTCTGAAACGATTGCATGGCTGTTGAATGTGGTTACCCAGCCTGCATTTACGGCTGTACTTTTCCAACTGTAAGTGGGCGTTGCTGACTGAATGCCATTGTTTTTTCTCCAGTGCAGCACCACATGGTCGTTCGGATTTACCTGTGTTACGCCGTCGCCACATTCCATCACGATCCCGCTGCCCTCGTGGCCGAGCAGATGCGGCAGGAATTTATCTGGACCTTTGGTGCCATCAATCTCGTTGAGCTGTGCACCACAGATGCCGCTGTACAGCACTTTTACGAGCACTTGGCCGTACTTTAGTGCGGGAAGCTCGATTGTGTCCACTACTAGCGGCTTTTTTTGTTCAACAAGGATTGCTGCTTTTGTTTGCATGTTTGTGTGTTCTTATTTTATACTTTTTGTTACTCTTATTCAAAATAAATAAACTCGTAATCGCCGGTGTAGCCTGCATGATTGAATAGCCATATCCATTCGTCTGGCGCAAACAATGACTCAATCGTTAATGCCCAGCATTCAAGGTTGAAGAGCTCCTGTTCGCTGCGGTAACTTTCGACGAGGATGAACTTGTTCTTTGCTACGCGCTCAATTTCTTTTAACGCGGATACGACGCCGTAGATGCGCAGGTTGTGCAAGGTTGTGAATGAAATAACCAAATCAAACTGCTTGTCGCCAAACGGATATGGATCTTCGGCACGATGGATGAAAAGCTTCTTTTTAATTTCGTCTTTCGCATCGTTGATGCCGTGCTGTGAGATGTCAAACCCTGTGATTTCTGATTCAGGAAGGAGCTGTTGCAGCTCATATAATAAAAATGCTTTTCCGCAGCCGACATCGAGAATCTTTGCGTCTTTTTTCAGGCTGTACCGCTGAATTAACGCTTCGGCGATAACTTTCCATCGGCCATCATAACGATAGCCGCCGTACCCATAACGACGGTCACCATCCCAATAATCTCTGCCGTACTGCTTTGCAATTTTCATGCACGCAACTTTGTCATCAGTCATCCGTGCGATGTAGTTCCGTGCTGTTTTCTTGTGCAGCTGTGTAAAAAGTGAAATCAATTTCCCCATGTGCCCCTCCTCAGGGCTAGCGAGCATAGCGGTATATAAAATTTGTGCGGAAATGGGCTTGTTTTTGCATCGCCGGCTTCGGCGATATTGAAAAGTGTTGTGGTGTCCTTAATTTGCGAGCGAGGCTTAGCCATTGCTCCGCATATCTTTCGTGGAACAAAAATCAATCACAGTATAAAATCAGATAATCTGCTAATCCCTTATCTTGATTTTTGCCGAGCGAGCTGACACCACCGAGCGAAGCGAGAACTTTTCAATATCGCCCTGGCTTCGTAATCTTTAAATACCCCCTTTGTTAAAAATAGCTTAGGAGGATTGTTCTGTGGAACTCAAAGACTACCTGACACAACTGAAAGAAAAGTACCCTTTGTCCACGATTACGAGCATTCTTAGCAAACTTTCGAACCTTAAAGTAATGGTCATTGGCGACACAGTGATCGACGAGTATTGCTTTGTTGACATCAAAGGCAGGGCAATGAAAGACCCCATGCTGTCAGTGAACCATGCTTATGATGAGCAGTATGCTGGCGGCATCCTTGCAATTGCAAACCATGTGAGCAATTTCTGCAGCGTTTCGCTTGTGACGCTTTTGGGGGAAAAGCTTGAGCAGCGGGATTTTATTTTAAAAAACTTGAACTCGACAATTACGCCGATGCTCTTTGAAAAGAAAGGAGCGCCAACAACACGCAAACGGCGTTATGTCAACAGGCTTCGCGGTGAAAAGCTGTTCAAAGTTGAGTATATGAATGACCAGCGGATTTCTACCGACCTGGAGAATGAACTTATTGCATTTCTTTCGAAAGAGTTGCCTTTGTATGATCTTGTTATCGTTGGCGATTTTGGGCATGGATTTCTGAGCCCGCGGCTCATCTCATTACTCGAAGAAAAATCTGCGTATCTTGCGGTGAATGCCCAGACGAACAGCGCGAACCTTGGGTTTAATTTCGTCACCAAATATCACAAGCCGAAATTTGTCACGCTCGATGGCAATGAACTGAAGTTTGCTGTTGGCGAACAGTCAGAACAGTATATCGAACTTGCGCATAAATTCTATCAACTAAAGAAGTTTCCACGATTCCTTTTGACGCTTGGAAAAGATGGCGTTGCTTATTTTGTGGATGGCAATGCAACACAA
>DATDXM010000013.1:0-3442 GCA_035289325.1 Candidatus Nanoarchaeia archaeon | reverse complement strand
GGACAGCGAGCTCATCAAGGCAGCGATGCGTGTTCCGGGAAAATTCAAAATTGCCGATGGAGAAAGAAAAGTTATTTTGCGTGAAATCGCCGAGCAGCTGGGCATTCCTCACGAGATTGCGTGGCGCAAGAAGCAGGCAGCACAATACGGCAGCGGCATGGACAAGATGATTGCAAAGCTCGCAAAGAAGTATGGATATAAGAGCAAGAGCGAGTATGTGAAGAGCATAAAAACAAGCACATAGATTTATAAATTATATATAACCACAAAAGGACCGTTCACAAAGATCAAAGCGCGCACACATGCCCGCACACAGAGTAGGAGTGTAAAAATAGAAATGGTAGAATCCATCACCGTACATGAATCTCGACAATATCTCCATCTTTGACTTTGTGTGTCAATGATAATTTCTGCGCATCAAATTTTGCTGATGGTCCCGTAACACGTGCAAAACGAAATTTCTTTACAAAATCCCGATGCAGCTTGTCACAGACATCTTTGATGGTAACCCCGCTTCTCATGATCAGCGGTTCATTCATGTCTGCTTTTTTTCCTGCTTCTTTTGTATAGATCCGAATCAGTCGTAATTTTTTGTATATCAGCTCTTTCAGATCATCAATATGTGCGTTCGTCGTTCCTGAAACAGCAATGTCTGCATCTGTCTCTTTCATCACGCGTGCAAGCTGTTCCTGTGACACGAGATCGAGCTTGTTCACCACGGTGATCGCAGGTACATATTTTCTATTTTTCTCAATCGCATCAATCAGTTCATCTGCATTGATATTATCTCGAATAACAATCTGTGCGTTGCTGATGCGCAGTTCTCTGCAGATTGCTTCAATAGTTTCACGATCGATTTGTGTTAGTTTAACTGTCGTGCCAATATCTAAACCGCCGCGGGGGCGCTTGCTGATGCTGACATCAGGAGCGAATTGATTGAGGCGAACATCAGTCGTATAAAGTTCCTCCCGTAACACCGACAAATGTTCAGGATGAAACGCATCAAGCAAAAGAATGACAAGATCCGCGCTTCTCACCATTTGCAGCACTTCTTTCCCTCGACCGCGGCCAACAGCCGCACCATGCACGATGCCTGGCACATCTAAGATCTGGATCTTTGCCCCTTTGTGTTTAAGAACACCAGGAATAACTGTCAGCGTCGTAAAGGCATACGCAGCAACTTCAGATTTCGAGCCTGTAAGAACATTCAACAGTGTCGACTTTCCAACGGACGGAAAACCAACAAGAATGACCGTTGCATCGCCGCTTTTTGAAACCGCGTAGCCGCTTGTCTGACCACCGCCGCCCGACTGGCTTTTTTCGCGAATAGATGCAATTTTTGCTTTAAGGATGCCTACTGATTTTTGTGTCCGTTTGTTATACTTCGTTCCTTTGAGTTCCTCTTCCAATTCCCGAAGTCGATCAATAGTTCCCATTGAATATTCACATTCGCACCGCTCAGCGGCACAGCACCATAAATGTCAAGAATCACCCCTCAATAGAGGAGTGATTCTTGAGCACATCAGATTTTCCCACTGGTTACCAGCGGGAAAATCTAAATGTTTATAAGCCATAAGCCGCTATAATCAGGCATGGCTATCCAGGATATCGTTCAAAATAGCACCGATTATTTAAATGGTTTCTTCTCAGGAATCTTGAGTAAGCTAATCATTGCCTTGCTTATCCTGCTCGTCGGGTTTATTATTGGTCGTATTGTCGGTCGTGTTGTCGGCCGATTGCTCCACGAGATTGAGCTGGATAACATCCTGAGCAAAGCAGGGTTTAAGATGCCTTTAGAGCACACACTTGCAACTCTCCTATCTTATCTTATTTATTTCATCGCTGTAGTAATGACACTCAACCAGCTTGGCCTGACAACAGTAGCGTTATACATTATCGTCGGTGGTGCAGTAGTGTTAATTATCATCGCAACCGCGCTCGGCATAAAAGATTTCATCCCAAATATAATTGCAGGCATCTTTATTTACCGCAAAGGCTTTATCCACGAGGGTCAGCGCATCATCATTAAAAATATTGAAGGCAAAGTATCAAAAATCAGCATCATTGAAACTGAGCTTGAAACGAAGAGCGGCGACAGAATTTTTGTGCCCAATTCATTGATTGTGAAGTCGACGTTGATTGTGAAGAAGGCAAAGAATTAATGTTGATTAGAAAATATATTTTTTCACAAACTTTCCAGCATGCTCATAATGCTCCATATCTGCTGTCGGATATGAGGATCCATGTTGTTTTTCTCAACCATCTCTTCAATTTCAGTGAGCGCTTTATCTTTCCCAAGCTCAGGATCGCTTTCAAGAAATGTAATAATATTGTCAATGTGCAGCTTCAAATTCTTATTAAGCCCTTGCTCTTCTCGGACTTCTTTCAATGCAAAGATAACATCATCAACCATAAAACCTACTTGAGCTCTGCCATCAGCTGCTTCTGAAGCTCCTCTGATTTTTTGCGCAAGCGCTCTTCCTGCGTTTCGATATTTTTGAGCCGCAGCTCGAACGTTTCGCGCTTTTCTTTAAGATCTGTATCAATTGCTGCAGCACTGCTGAGCACCATAATATTGCCAATAATTTTATACGCTTGTTGAGAATCTTTAACCTCTTTTAGCGCAGATTCAGTTTCGTTCAATTGCAGCTGAAAATGCTGTTTTTGAACAAGGAGTGTTTGTAAATTTTGATGAAGCATCTGTAATTGCGCAACTTTCGACTTAGTTTCTTTATCCGCCATTTTGTCAGCCATTATGTATCTTCTCAGCAACTTCAATCAGCCGCAGCAATGATGTAGTAATCGATTTGAGCGCGTGAGCGTCTGTTGCTGTTATCGTCACCGACTTTTTATCGACACGCACCGTAAAACGTTTTGTTTCTGCCTCTTCAGGCTTCAGCACTTCATAAAAATCACGTGGCAAAGCCAATGTAAGAGTGTACATTATTATCGTGCTTTTACTTTTGCGATAGTCTTGCGCTCTTTATAGAGCAGCTTGCTGCCGCAGTATGGGCAGCGAACTTTCGTACGTAAATATTCATCGCCTACTTTCTTTTCACATTGAAAACATTTGTAGCTTGTCATTATTACTGATCCTGGATTTTGGAGCGATCGACAGTATACGCACGAGACGTAAATTGGATACGACATTTCCCGCACAGCCATACGCCATTAGTGACACGCTTGACATTTTTGTATGTGCAATACGGGCACTTTTGGTACGAGCGCAATACTCGTTCTATCTTGTCGGCCTGAATTTTATTTCGTGGACCATACCGTGCGCCATAACGGCGTGTTGATGTGAGTTTTTCGACGTTTGCCATTGGAAGGTGGGGCTGCCCGGACTTTCATGCAACCAATTTGAACCGGGGTCTGTTGGTCCCAAACCAACGAGGATAATTCCTGCAACGAAGCCCGCTGAACCAAGCTACCCCACAGCCCC
>DATDXM010000012.1:0-8248 GCA_035289325.1 Candidatus Nanoarchaeia archaeon | reverse complement strand
AATCGAGACGAGTTTCCGTGTTCAGGACGAAGCAAGAATAAAATGTAAATCGGATGATATGAAAATACGCTATTTTCTGTTTATGTTTCAGCAAATGCTGCAAACCCAATGGGTTTGCTTTTACAAAAATGAGGTGAGTTTTAAGGAGTTTATTATTGAGATATATAAGTTAGCAGAGGACAGGGCTGCAAATCCAAAGAGATATTATGGTCGAGACCTGAAAGCGACAGTTCGGTAAGGCACTCGTGGCCATCCATAAAATCTCAATGGGCAACTCTCGGATAAGACGAAAGAATGAATAAATGATTTAGGTTCGGAGATACTGTAATCGTCGATACTTTTAAATAAAAGATGCTTTTCCGCTTAACGTGGTGGTTGTGGGGGATTCCAATGAAATTACTACTGGTTATTGCTGTATTGCTCGCAAGCCTGCTTATCGGTTGTGCTGGTACTGAAACAGCGCAAAAAGTTGAGCTTACGATTACTGCGCCTGTGATGGCTAGTTCAGATTTTGCACCTGTTGCCAATCAAACGGACGCATTCGTCTATCCAAGCTGCACTGAAGATGGTGTTATTTCGCTTGAGCTTATTAACACGGGCACAAATGAGCTTGATCTGTCAAATGTTCAGTTCTATCTGAATGATGAAATCGACATGAGCCCAGACTGCCAAACATGGATATTGCAGGCAGGCGAGCGAACGATGTGCACCGGCTTAGATAATGCACGAACGCCGGGCGAAGGATCACGAACAGCACGCGCAACTGCAACTGAACAATGGGAAGTGCCTGTTGTACGCTTAGAATTACCGAATGGTGAGCATGTCGAGCAACGGGTGACGTGTTAGGCTTGTTTTCTATTTTTCATCTTTTATTCTTCATTTCCTTCTTATTTTTCATTCCGCAACATTTATATACCGCTTATTGTTCGTCGCTCTCGTGGAGAGAGAAAGGAAGAAAAATCTTCTATTGATATGAAACCGTTATTACCAAGCTTAAAAGAAAAAAAACGTTACATCGTATTTGAGATTCTTGCACAAACTCCTGTTACTGACCATGATGTATATGCTTCAATAGCTGATGCTGTCTATCATGTTTCAGGCGTTCACGGCTTAGCAGAAGCGGGCATGCAATTTATCCCCGAGCGGTGGAACATGTCCAAGCAACGCGGTGTTGTTCGTGTGCATCACACGGCTACAGATACAGTGAAAGCTGCTTTTCCTTTTATACGCTCGGTTGCACGAAAGAAAGCAATTGTCCGCTCAATTGCAACAAGCGGCATTCTGGGCAAAACTGAAAAACTGGCACGGTGATTGAAATATGGACGATGTGAAAATGACGCAACGGATGGGGTATGACCGCAGCATTACAATGTTTTCTCCCGACGGACGGTTATTACAAGTTGAATATGCTAAAAAAACAGTACGACAAGGAAGCACGGCAATTGGCGTTCAATGCAAAGATGGCGTTGTACTCGTTGCTGACAAAAGAATTGTAGGCAAGCTTGTTGTGCCTGATTCCGTTGATAAAGTATTTCAAATTGATGATCATATTGCTGCAACTGCGGCAGGCATTATTTCAGATGCACGCGTACTTGTCGAGCGCGCGCAAATCAAAGCACAGCAGCATCATGTCACTTATGACACGGGCATTGATGTGTTGAGTGTTGTGAAAGACATGAGCGATTTATGTCAATTTACCACGCAAAGCGCAGGGTTACGGCCATTTGGCGTGTCGCTGCTCGTGGGCGGCGTTGATGAAGATCGTGAGCCAAAATTATTCATGACAGATCCAACTGGGATTTTTTTCCGTTATCGCGCAGCAGTCATTGGCGAAGGCGAAATTGACATTGAAAAAGT
This sequence comes from Candidatus Nanoarchaeia archaeon, assembly GCA_035289325.1. GTDB lineage: Archaea > Nanobdellota > Nanobdellia > Woesearchaeales > JAGLXL01 > DATDXM01. The sequence continues at coordinate 6,391 of DATDXM010000012.1, read as the reverse complement.
GCTGCAGGCAAAATACCGACAAAACATGAATGTTGAAGAAGGTGTCATGCTTGCAGTTAAAGCACTCGCAGATTTTGTTGGTGCTGAACTCAGTACAGACCGTCTTGAAATTGTGATCATCTCGGTCAATGGAAAGCGCTATGAACGGCTGACAAGTGACAAGCTGCGTGATATCCTTGCGAAGGCGAGGAAATAAAAATCCCAGCCGCCCCGAGGGGCGGGGTATTGATTAGTTAATTAGAGCTGGGATTTTTAAAGTTGCAAAAACCCAATCACCGCAGGCGGTGGGGTATTTACAACAAATAAACAGAGTTGATGATACCATGAGAGAAAGCAAAGAACGAGTTCATCTGAACCTCGCACGAATGAAGAAAAGCGGGGAAATGTTTGAAGTAGATGTTGATCCTGATTTAGCAATGAAGTTCAAGAAAAATGTGCCTGGTGTTGATATTCGCGAAGTTCTCCGTGCAGAACATGTCTTTAAAGACGCTCAAAAAGGGCTTGTTGCGAGCGGTGCTCGGCTCATGGAGCTTTTTGGCACTGATGACGCACTTGAGGTTGCTGCCATCATCATTAAAGAAGGAGAAATCCAGGTGACCTCTGATTATAGAAGTGAACTGCGCGAAACAAAGAGGCGTCGCATCATCAGCATTATCCACCAAAATGGCATCGATCCTCGGACAAAAGCACCTCATCCAGTACAGCGCATCGAAGCTGCTCTTGAAGAAGCAAAAGTTCGAATCGATGAGCATAAATCACCGGAAGATCAAGTTCAAGACATTGTTGACAAGCTGCGCAAAGTCATGCCTATCACGTTTTCAAAAAAGCAGATATGGATCCATGTGCCTGCGGTGTTTGCAGTTAAGTCGCAAGGCATTGTGCGAAACATGAGCACTATCGTCAAAGAATCATGGAATAACGATGGCAGCTGGGATGTTACTGTTGAGATTCCTGGCGGCATGCAAGAAGAATTTTATGACAAGCTGAACAGCTTGACAAAAGGAATGATTGAAACAAAAATATTGAAAGAATAGGAGTGAGACTATGGCATTATTGGTTACACAAAAGGATATCGTCGCACCTGGCGAAGTGCTCGCAGACGACATGGATTATCTGCCAGGGCAGTACACCTATCGGGCAGATAAAAAAGTCATTGCGAAGCGCACGGGTGTTGTCGAAGTTAATGGGCGCGCAATCAAGCTGATTCCGCTGTCTGGAAGGTATCTTCCACGAATAGATGATACTATTGTTGTCAAAATTGTTGACATTACAATGAATGGCTGGCTGCTGAACATCAATTCAGCGTACGGTGCAATGCTCAACAGCAAAGACATTCCGCGCTTTGTCCGCAAAGGTGAAGATCTGACACAGTATTATGATGTCGGCGATTACCTGCGGGTTCGCATCTTCAATGTCACATCACAAAATGTTGTTGATGTGACGATGAAAGAGCCTGGGCTGCAGAAGCTGAGCGGCGGGCGTATCATCAATATCAATCCGCACAAGGTGCCCCGTGTTATTGGAAAACAGGGCAGCATGGTCACACTGATCAAAGATAAAACACAATGTAATATTACTGTCGGGCAAAATGGCGTTGTCTGGGTAAAAGGACCAAATGCTGATGAAGAAGCACGTGCAGTAAATGCAATAAAGAAAATTGAAAGCGAAGCTCATCTCGAAGGATTAACTGAACGGATGACTGCGTTTCTTAGTTGAGGGATACTTATGACATACAAAAAACGATTTGACGGGCGCGACTGGAATGAGTTGCGGCCAATCGAAGCAAAAGCAGGCGTCATTAAGAATGCTGACGGCAGTGCGTATTTTAAGATTGGAAATACCATTGCGTACGCAGCAGTCTATGGGCCTCGTGAATTATATCCAAGGTTCTTGCAGAATCCTAAAAAAGGAATTCTGCGCTGTTATTATAACATGATGCCTTTTTCAGGCATTGGCGATCGCGTGCGGCCTGGCGGAAGCAGGCGCAGCAAAGAAATCAGCATGGTCATGGAAAAAGCACTCGGGCCAGTTGTTGATTTGACAGAATATCCGAATTCAACAGTTGATGTGTTTATCGAGCTGCCACAGACAGATGCAGGTTCGCGCTGTGCAGCAATATGTGCAGCGGCAATCGCACTTGCTGATGCAGGCATCACGATGAGCGACATGGTCAGCGCAATTGCAGTTGGCCGTGTTGATGACAAGATTGTTGCGGATCTCAATTATGACGAGGAAGCATATGAAGATGGTCCGGTTGCAGACATTCCGGTAGCTGTGCTGTATAACAGCAAAGAAATTTCGCTGCTGCAGATGGACGGCGAAATCTCAAAGGAAGAGCTTGTGGAAGCATTGGAAATTGCAAAGAAGGCAAGCGAGAAGATTGCACAGATCCAAATTAAAGCAATCAAGGAAAAATACCAGGTGAATAATCATGGATGAATTACGAAGTTACATTGTTAGTTTGTTAAAAGAAGGAAAGCGTGTCGATGGTAGGGGATTAACTGACTATCGTGAGCCTGTTGTTGTGAAGTATCACGTGTCTGAAACTGCAGAAGGCAGTGCGGAAGTGCGTATTGGCGATACTATCGTTATGGCAGGTGTCAAGCTGAGTATTGAAACACCGTATCCAGATACGCCTGATCAAGGCGGCATCATGGTGAATGTTGAGTTGTATCCGATGTCAAGCCCGGACTATGAGCCAGGACCGCCGGGCATTGCAGCAGTTGAACTTGCACGCGTTGTCGATCGTGGCATTCGTGAAAGTAAAGCAATCGATTTGCGCAAACTCTGCATTGAAAAAGGCGAGAAAGCATGGACTGTTAATATTGACATTGTTACCATCAATGATGCAGGCAATCTTTTTGATGCATGTGCACTCGTTGCGATGGCAGCGTTACGTGACACGGTGTTTCCAAAGTATGAAAATGGCGAGCTGAACTACAAAGAAAAATCAAAGAAGAAGCTGCCGGTTGCCAAAGAGCCAGTTTCAGTAACTGTGTACAAAGTTGACAAATCGTACATTGTTGATGCTGATCAAGATGAGTCAACTGCTTATGATTCGCGGCTCACGGTTGCAAGCACGCCTGATGGGCAATTAAGTGCACTGCAAAAAGGTGGGGATATGCCGCTGACCGTAGACGATATCAGTGCAATGGTTGATATAGCCCTCGAAAGAGCAAGCTTTTTAAGGGGCAAGCTTAATGGAGGCTGACGATGAGCGAGATCTATTCCAAATACGAGAAAGCACGCATGATCGGCTCGCGGGCATTACAGCTTGCGATGGGTGCACCATTTCTTCTCACGTTAAGCACTGAGGAATTACAGCGTATCCGTTATGACACTATCGAAATCGCAAAACTTGAGTTTGATGCCGGTGTCATTCCTATTACTGTGAAAAGGCCGCTGCCGATGAACAAGCGGAAAAAAGTAGATGAAAAAAAATCTGCGTGAAGTAACTCCTGAGCGACTTGCGAAATATTTCGATTATGGCAAGCGCGCACTTGCTGAGGCAAAAGCTGCAATTAATCCTGCGGAGGCTGTGCGGGCGCATGAATTCTTAGATATGGCATCTCGATATTATTCTGATGCTCAGCATTTTGAACAGAAAGGAGATGTTGTCACCGCATTTGCTGCATTGAGTTATGCACATGGGTGGCTCGACGCTGGTGCACGAATTGGGCTGTTTTTAGTGAAGAATAATGAATTGTTTACGGTGGATTAGAATTATCTGCAATTATCCTTTGTATCCTGCGTTATGTGTATCCCTAATCTGTCTGAGTGTTTCGCTTGCGCGAGCATCTGTAGGCCATCCACTTATGTCGAGAATTCTTGGGGTTGTTGTGGATACGGTAAATTGAACGGGCACTTCTCTCTTTTGTGTTGATTCTGATACACTATCATTTGGAGCCAAAAAGCATGTTGGTATGCCGCTTTCTTTATTGACGTAACCAAGGATTGTGACTGCTTCTTTCCTATCACCATTCATTGCCTCGACGTGTGCTGTGCGTGCGTACTGAAGCCCGCCTTGCTCATTATCGCTGCACAACCTAACTCCTCGCTCAACATTATGCCATGTGGCTCGAGGATCATGCGGTTCAGGACCTATAGCAAGCTGCGCTGCTGCGCTTACAAGCCTTGCCAATAAACCTGTTGGTGGTGTCATTTTACCTCATTTTTTTATATAATTTATAAACTTATTGGTTTTCGGCGGTAGTGATGAATCTGCATCTGTTAACTTCTGATTTTTCACAGTAATTACTCTTCAAAATTTTCATTACTTGTAAGTAACTACCTCGGCGAAAGCTTTATATATGGGTGCTAAATGTTACTCTAAAAAGGTGAATTCTGAGGATAGGAGGAGAAACTCATGATAAAAAAGGAACTACTCATCAAATTGCGGGAATTTGGCTTAAATAGTTATGAAAGCAAATTGTGGATTGCACTGCTTAGCAGGGGCGTTTCAACTGCGGGCGAATTAAGCGATATTTCAAATGTGCCACGAAGCAGGGCATATGATGTTCTTGAAAGCCTTGAAAAGAAAGGATTTATCATTGTCAAATTGGGCAAGCCTATCAAATATCTTGCGGTTACACCTACAGAAGTCATCGAGCGCGTCAAAAAGCGCGTACAGGAAAATGCAACACTCCGTTCTGAACAGCTTGAGACATTAACAGGCTCTCCTATTCTAGAAGAATTAAACTTATTGCATAAAAACGGCGTGGAAAAAGTTGATCCGACGGAAAAGAGTGGCTCTTTTAGAGGCAGGGACAAGCTGTATGAGCATCTTGCAACAATGATCAAGGGCGCTGAAAAGCAGATTACAATCTTGACAACGGCAAGCGGCGTGCAGCGCAAACTGACACGTTTTAGAAGCGATCTGGAAAAAGCAGTCAAGCGTGGTGTCCGTGTTCGCGTTGCATCACAGTTTGACAACGATTCAAAAAAACTGATGAAGCCGCTGACTGGTGTAGAATTCCGTGTTGCGGAACAACAGGCACGTTTCTGCAGTGTTGATGGCCATCAGCTGTTGATGATGCTGATGGACGACAAAGCTGTGCATGAAGGCTTTGATTCAGGCGTGTGGATCTCAACACCATACTTTGTCCAGCATTTTGACGATCTTTTCGAGCAGCGCTGGAAAGATATGAAGAAGGTGTGATTTTTCATCTTTTTATTTTCTTCATTTTTCTTATTTTCTCAGCCATTCTATAGACACGTATCCTAAATAATACGCAACTGCGACATTACTAAGCTCGTGCGTTTTTATTTGACTATTAATCTATATCTAGCATTGCTCCTTTCAACTTCTATTGGACTTCTTGGCAATGGCACTATTCCACGCTCTGCGAGAAGAACCATCGTTTCATAGGGAACTGTGTGGCCTTGAGCAATATAATCTCTCATGCCTGATGCCGCGTGGACAAGATCTATTCCTAGCTGATCCAGCACTCTCATCGCTTGCGTCTGCCTTGGGTTCATGCATTCTCTTGCTTCATCTGATCTAGAAACGACTCCCTCGGTTCTATTATCTATCGTACCCTTGTTCATATTTTCATCTCCATCATCCAACGCGCAGAATGTTGATTAAACTAGAATTCATCACAGTCCAACCAACACTCGGGCGGACTTTAGTTAAAGTAAAAACTATATGCAAAGCTAAAGAATACACCGCGCTTCGCACTGGATGTCATGGTGAAAAGAATAGTGCATTGATATTTAAACATTATGGCAAACTATATAAATAAGAACATCTTACTGATAAGATTATGAAAAACCTAATTATAACTAGTCTGAGCTCACGCGGTCAAGTAGTTATCCCTCTTGGTGTACGAGAAAAACTTCATCTCAGTGAAGGAGAAAAATTTGTTATTGTTGGAGAAAATGATACGATCATATTAAAGAAATTGGAAATGCCTTCGTTCAAAGGATTTGATGAGCTGCTGAGAAAGACGCGAGAGACCGTTAAAAAACAAGGAATAAACCAGTCCGATGTTGAAGATGCAATTAGGAGAGTGCGTCACAAGTGATTTGTGTTGTGCTTGATACGAATGTGTTTATTTCTGGAATTTTTTGGGAGAGGAATTATTGCTCGCAGATTATTGAATTGTGGAAATCTGGCAGAATATCACTCATAACTTCTCGTAGACTTGTTGAGGAACTTGTCGAGATTATGCAAGATTTTAAAATTAAGCTGCCTGCTGTAATTGTTCACGAATGGCGGAACATTATCTTTGACAATTCTCATACTGTTGTTCCAACTGAGGAAATCGATATAGTTAAAGAAGATTCGGATGATAATATTCTATTTGAAACAGCTATTTCTGGAAACGCTCAGTATATTGTAACTCAAGATAAAGCAGTGCTTAAGATCAATAACTTTCGTGGAATAAAA
>DATDXM010000011.1:0-25351 GCA_035289325.1 Candidatus Nanoarchaeia archaeon | reverse complement strand
GGGCAATGACAACCGTTCTGTCAGCGTCTCATTCACCGTTGACAAAATCATTCCAAACGTCAGCGCAATCATTCCAGCAGCAGGCACCCGATTCAATTTTACTGCAATCGAAATCGCAGCAAACGTGACGGACAATTTATTTGTCAGCACCGTCACATCAACGTTAACCTACCCAAACAGCAGCACAACAACTCTTCCATTATCCAACGGAACAAATCATGCAGCCAAATTCAACACATCATACACCCTGCCCACAGCAGAAGGGACATTTACCGTTACAATTATTGCCAACGACACCGCAAACAACATCAACAATACGCAGACGACGACGTTTGTTGCCAATTACACAGATATTGATAATGACGGTCTGCGCGATGTCAACGACACCATTCTCGGCAATAACAACTCAGTCCAAACAAGCGGTTTCAGCGGCATCAACATAACAGTCAACGGGACAACAGAACTTAACCGCGAATACTTCGGCCTCTTCGAGCTCGTCATCTACTCCGGCACAACACCCGTGCTCAACCTCAGCCATAACTTTTCGCAGTCAAAAGTATTCGATCTGCGCAACATCACAATCAATCTCACATCAACGGGCATCATCGTCAACCTGTCCGATCTCTTATTAGCCAACGAAACCAAAACACTCTACCTCGCAGACGACACGTTCGCATCGTTATGCGCAAAAGACGATCACGTTAATTCATTCGACCAGATCAGCAGCGCCTGCACCGGCACAAACGAAACTGATTTCGATGCCTGTATCGGCATTTCAACCGGGACAAAAATTGGAACATTAACCTGCATCGACCACGGTGCATACATCAGCGTATCCAATATGAGTTATTCAGCAATAGAAGGCGCGCAGGCAGCAGGCGGCGGCGGACAGCAAGGAGGAGGAGGAGGCGGTGGTGGCGGTGGCGGAAGCAGCAGCAGTCCAAGAATCTCAGCATCAGCCGAAGGCGCACCCGAATGCATTAAACACGAAGACTGCACGAGTAATCTCTGCATTAAAAATAGCTGCGTCATTCAAGAATGCACGTCAAATAACCAATGCTCCGAAGACAAAGTCTGCTGGAACAACCTCTGTGTCAAACTCTTCGACATGGAACTGCTCAACGTCCAATCCCAAGTCATCGCAGGCAACTATCTCAATTTCAGCTATTTCGTCAAAGGAGTCCGCGACATCAACAACGATGTCATCATCCGTTACCTGCTCGAAGGCGCAGATCATAAAGAGCTAGGTTCCGACACCATCTACATCGGCAGCCCAGCAGCAAAAAACAACGAAGCAACCAAACACAAACAAATGTTCATCTCCACAGACACGCCACGGGGCATCTACAATCTATCAGTCGAAGTCGAATTCGGTTACTACGTCGCACGTGCTCACCGCACAATTGAAATCGTCCAGCCTATCGTTGAACGCACGCCGTTAAACATCGAAATTGTCCCCTCGGATTATGTATGGTGGGCGATCTTCGGTGCGCTTTTCATCATCACGATTGGTTTAGGTTCTGCAGTACTCGCTCACGAACGCCATCGCAACGCAGCCAACGAAGAATTCACAGAAACACAGCGTCGCCTCTCCGAAGCAAAAGCTGAAGCAGCTGAATCTATCCGCGCGATTGCAGCCATGGCACGAGAGCGTTGGTCGCTTTTACTCAAAAAAAAGTTGTCCGCTGATTCCGAGTACACTGGCCCATCACGCGACCAGCTTATCCCTGTTAAAACATCGTTAGGCAGATTCTTCAAGCTGAAACATACGCATGAGCCGCGCTATCACGAAGAGAAACAACAATATACTAACCCGAATAAATTCATCCCGATTCCAAAAGCAGCGCAATCGCTAGGAATCAAGTCAAATAATATATTTAGAGTCCGCGGACAGCTGCAGCAACCGCATGCACAGATATTTGACAGAGCCCCACAGCCAATGCCTCAGCGTGTACCACAAAATACCATCCGCGACCCCAAAATCATCAAACGTTATTTAGAAATTCGCGGATTCACACCCGCGCAGATCCGGGCATACCTAAAGCAGCGGAAATGATATACTTCACTATCTAATTGCTTAAATACATAATCTTTTTCACAATTGCATGCGCAGTGATGGCTTCATAACGCCGGAACATTTTGATCAAGTAAAGTATCGCATTCTTGGCGGACCGAACAGCTGGCTTTTATTTGTCGCATGCAACGAAGGTCTGGACTTGGCTGACAAAGTTCGTTCTGAATATGAGTCGCTTTCTTGGTCAAAATGATAGTGCTCTAAAAGCGATTCCATTGCTCAACGATGTTGCAGCGTGGAACGGCAGTACAGACCGAAAGCTTACAAAGCGAGCTGCAGATACAGAAACCCTAACACGATTGCCCAGTCACATTGCCGGCTCAAATGCGTACGTATTCCAATCAGTCCATGAGCTCACATCGGGCAATGTAGTCAATGATAATCTCTTGCAGCTGATGCAAATGGTTCGAACATTGAAAGTCCATGGCGCAAAGAACGTGACTGCAGTTATGCCCTATCATGCATATGCACGACAGGATAAGCCCTCGTTTATGATGCGCGAAGCAACATTAGCAAAACTTACCGCCGACTTGCTTATAGCATCGGGGGTTGATAACGTTATGACATACCATCCGCATTCGGAATGTCTCGGCGGTTTTTATGAGCCTCACGCACGATTTACTGGATTAAATGGTCTTGACTTATTTATTGGGATTGCAGAATCTTTTAAAGGGTTAGAGGATGTATCATGTATATCAACCGATGCGGGCGGAGCTAAATTTGCCCTCCATTTTGCCCGTGCTCTCGATGTTGATTATGCTATTGCGAACAAGTATAAGTCCAGTGATCGCAAGGCTGAAATGCTTGGTATTATCGGCAACCTAGAAGGCAAGCGCATCGCATTGATTGGTGATGACGAGACTGTAACAGTAACTTCATTATCGAATGCCGCAAAAGAACTGCATGGTCAGTATGGTATCCAGGAGATCCACTCCTTTATATCACATAATAAAGTTCGTCCAGAATACGTGCATCGCCTGCAAGAAGCACATGATCAGTTTGGTTTGCGCACTATGCATGTCACCGATACAGTCCCTCAGCTTCCAGCTATGCTTGAACTTCCATTTGTAACAGTCCACAGCCTTGCAGAGCGCTTTGCAAGAACAATTAACCGTCTTCACTACAATCAAAGCACAAGTGAACTATTCTATCGGCCGAAAGATTAGCAACATGGGTAATAAGTCGTGAGTAGTAAACGTGCGCTATTATTCTCCGTGGCGCGGGACGTTTCGTGCGGCAACACAATTCGGCGGGTGACGGTCGTGCTGCTGCACGCCGTCGCAACAGATTCGTTGTAGGGTAAAATCTGCTGCACTCCGTCACCGCCAAGTGTTGCCGCCTTAACTTTTTAATTCGTCGCCAAATGGCAGATTATTAGCATAAAGAAAAAGCTAAACCCACTCAAAAACAATATAAAAAAATAAGAAAAAAAATTACTCAACTCGCGTCGTAATTTCTCCTGTTACGGTGTGTGCAAGCCCTGAGCCTCCAGTGTACGTTACTGTAACGTCGCCCTTAAATCGGCTTCCTGCTGCTCCGTTGGTGCATGCGGTTACTGTAATTCCATCAGCACCACCTAACACTTCACCATCATTCCACGCATCGTCGCCATCGGCTTCTGCACTATTAGTGCATCCTGCCATACTAACAGTGACAGCTGTTAAGTCATCTCCCAATCCATTGCGGAGAACTAACTGGCTTGTCGCTGCTGTAATGATATGGTCATCACATCCGATCCCGGGTGCAACTGCACAACTGCTTGGCAAAAACCTGCTTGGATTTAACACGCCAAAATATGCTAACGCACCAATTGCCACGAGAACCACTAAAATTGCCCAACCATAAGTCATTAAAAACTCCATGGCTGCTTGTCCTTTTCTCACTATAAATCACCTCGTTTTTGTATCATTCAGGCATACCTGCTCTGACATGCCTTTAATTATACTACGTAAAGCATATGGTAATTCTATTTAAAGTTTGCGAAGAGGCGTAACTACTCTAAAATGAGAAAGAATCTATTTATAGCGTTATTATTTGAAAGGCACAATGAAATCACGCTCCTCAATGCTTTCTATTCGTGCTCAAGCAAGCTTTGAGTACATTATTCTTGTCGGCATCATGCTTGCACTTGTTGTGCCTGTATTTTATTACGCAGTTACAGCATCATCAGAGAACATCAAGCAGCGGCAAGCCGAAGATGTTGTTGAAAGCCTGAAAAAAGCTGCAGATGAAGTGTATGCACTTGGTCCAGGAACTCGTCGCTTTGTTTTAGTCAGCATGCCCGGCACCGTTGATAACCTCACAATCAATGAAAATGAGCTCACATTAAAGCTCACGACATTCGGCGAGCCCAGTGAAATTGTCGCATTTACTAAAGCTCAATTGACCGGCGACATTCCAATCGTTCGCGGAAGCTATCAAATCAAAGTCGAGCATCTCGATTCGGGCGTCGTGCTTATCGGAACAGGGGATGATACCGATACGCCGCAGATAACCTGGTCATTCCCATCAAGCCTTGCATGCAATCCCATCACCCTTCGGGCAACAACTAATGAGCCCACACAATGCAGGTATGATACAGTTGATACCTCCTATGCGACGATGGCAACATTAATGTCTGGCAGTGCGCTTGGGCATAGCGCTGAGCTTGGTGTTCAGGCAGAAAGTGGATATACATACTACGTCAGATGCAGCGATGCATTTGGCAATACGATGAGTTCGTCTGAGGTTATTTCTTATCAGATAAATTTCACGTACTGCGGCGGCGCAGGCAACCTTGCAAATGAAACAGATCCACCGATCGTCACACTGATCAGCCCAGCATCAGGATATACATCAGACTCATCACAAATAATCTTCTCGTACAATGTGACCGATGAGTCGCCCATCTTTTCATGCACGCTGCTTGCAGATGGTGCAGCAAATGCACAAGTCGATCAGCCAGGCCGTAACACCCCTAATAACATCACCGGCAACCTTGACGCAGGGACATACGATTGGTCTGTCAGCTGTACAGATGCATTTGGGGCAGTGGGCAACAGCACAACACGAGAAATTGTTGTTACCGCAACGCTTGATGATGACTTTCCTGTTGTCAATCTTGGTCCTCCTATTAACGGCAGCAGCCGTAATTTCAATTTGGTAAAATTTTTCTACAATGTTTCTGACGAGACGTCTGATATTTCATCATGCACACTTTCATTGTCGGGCAAGCTTGATAGTGGTGGCGTGTCAAGCCAGGCAGTCAGTGATTATTCAATTTCAGAGAATTCCTCAGAACTTATTTCACTCAGCCTTGAGCAGGGCAATCACACCTGGAACATCAGCTGCAAAGACAACAGCATCTATCTTAACGAAGGTTTTTCACAAACACGCTGGCTCAGAATAAACAGCACGTCGGAAGAAAGCTACATCATCAGCTGTGCAGGCCAGTGCGGCTTTGAAGGGTACAGTAATGGCATATGCCGCCAATCTCCCTCAAAATGCACGCAAAATGGTGAAACACATTCAAGCACCGGCGACCAGTATTGCACGGGCGGCGCGCAAAGCAATACCTGCTGCTGCGTGCCATAATGCAGCTATAAATATTATACTCATCATTATACCTATCCAAAATGAAAAAAGCATTTGCAACGGTTGAGGCGGTGATTTTCATAGGCATTATTTTCTTCTTATTCATCAGCTCTTATATTGTTTATGTCGACAAAAGTGCAGATATTTTTATTTCACAGCGTGAACTGCGTGAAAAATCAGACTGTCAGCGTGTTGCATCTGCGCTCAGCTCAATATACATTCTTGGCTCGGGATCAGCGGTTGTGATTGAAAATAAACAAGAAATGACGCTTGAGGCGGCACAGCAGCGCATTGAAACAAATCACACATTCTGCACGTTTCCCGTCGGCCGTGTATTCAGCAGCACACTTGAGTCAACGCCGCTAGACATCACGGAAAACAATGTCACTATATCACACCGCGGCGCATATGTTGAGGTGCTGCAATGAGGAAAGCACAGCTTTTTTCACTGGAAAGCATCCTATCAATCGTTCTTTTTATTATCGTCATTTTATTTCTTCTGTCGTTTTGGAACTTGTATTCTTCCCGGCTGAGCTCACAAATTCACTCAGAGGAGCTTCAACTGCAGGCAGCACAAGTCACAGATATATTAGTTTCATCACGCGGCTATCCTGACGCATGGGAAGCTGACCCTGCATCTGTCGTTATTCCTGGCCTCATGCTGAATCCGGGTTCGCTTGACGAGCAGAAACTCAACCAGTTTCTTGCTCTTGACTATGAAACACTAAAACAGCTTTTAAACATTGAGCGTTTTGACATCGCATTCGAATTGCGCGATGTGAGCGGCAATGTTCTTGAAAATAGAGGTAATATCTCATCAACCGCAGATGAAGCCGTTGTATTTCAGCGACTCATGCTGCTGAAAAATCAAACACGGCAGGTGTATGTAGCATTATGGGAATAAATTTTCGCAATAAGAAAGGGCTAGCATTCACGTTTGACATAGCACTTGGCACTGGTGTTATTTTCGGCATGGTTGTGCTATCAGTTTTTCTTGCATCGCGGGGCAGCACAGGTCATCTTGCAGAATATCAACTCAGCCGTATTGGCTCAGATATTCTTACTGTTCTTGACGAGCGCGAATCATTTGATACGCTTGATCATACACTGATCGAACAAAAGCTTGACGATGTTTTGCCTGCGCATATTGATATGCTGCTGCGCATCGAAGGCAGTTTTGCTGAAGGCAATGGCACGATCGAAGTTGGTGGTGATTTACCGACGGATAAATCCCTCATTCCAATACGTCGCGTTGCGTTGACAAGCGATTCAACTTATGTGAAGCTCACTGCCTATGTATGGCTAAAATAAAAATCCCAGCCGCCCCGAGGGGCGGGGTATTGATTAGTTAATTTGGGATTTTTAAAGTTGCAAAAACCCAATCACTGCCACGCAAAGTGCGCTTTGCTAGTCGCGCTCGGCTGATGCCTCGGCGACAAGCGGTGGGGTATTTGCAACAAATAATACGAACATGACAAATACAATTATAAAAACAAACATGGGCAAGAAAGGCGTTTTTTATACGTTGACGCTCAGTCTATTCGGATTGGTGCTTCTTAGTCTCGCATTTCTCATGTTCGAGCATGCGCAAAACAGTGCATCACGGTATGCAGAGCTCGGTGCAGCTGCGCGCGTTTATGATTTGCATGTCTCTATCAACAGCGTATTTGCTGATGTATATCTGAAAGAAAACATCACTTTTTTTACGTTGACCAACAAATCTATCGCACTGCAAGAAACATTTCCCGTTGATTTTGATAGTCTTGATGATAGTGTTGCCTCACTAAAAAGTGATATTGAGGATGACTTTTCGATTGTAAATATCAGCACGGATGGATTTGCACAGCATACATTATACTTCCTTCCAATGAACATCAGCTATGAGCATCTCGATATGGACCACGTCTTTATTCAGGACAGCCCGAACATCACTGGATACAACATCTCACTTGCATTTTCAGGAATTTTGTCATGCGCAGACAGCAGCACTGCAGGCTCAACTCATGTTGAATTGTATGTGCTTGGCGGCGGCTCAAACTGTACATATAACCTCAATGTGAATGATTTGGATGTGACTGTGACTATTGGCGGCGCAAAAGCAGGCTTGTCAATTGGTAATGGCAATGGCCTTGAGTTTCAAACGAATCTGAGTGTCGACACAAGTATCGCTATTGATGTTGTCGAGCAGCAACAACTCATTGATGCAGTGATGCCTGTTACTGTTCAGGTGAAGGAGCAATCTTTTGGCTTTATGAAGAATGCGTATGTTCAGTTTGAGCGAGTGGAATAAATCCCCTAACATGTAACTATTCTAAAATGAAGACACAATTTTATATACGCTTCTGAGCTGCAATAACCGTGAAAAGAGGTATGAGGCGTAAAGCTGATAAGAGACAGAAATCTGTTCCTAAGATGCAGAAGGCTGCCCCTAAGACGGAGAAACCAAAACAGCGGTCGCGCTTTTTACCAGGGCTTTACGTCCTGCTTATCGCGTCACTGTTGCTTGTTCTCTATCTCGCAATAATTGAATATCTTCCAGATTACGGAGAATACGCAGCTGTAATCCTTCAATTTATCAAGACCACTGCGCTATCATTGATGCAGCGTGTAGGTCTTCCTGGTATCATAGGTAGCGCTGTCGCTCTCATTGTATTGCTGCTCGCATTTTTCCTGCCCACAAAACACAAAAAAAAACCGCAAATAGCAAAAACTGAACAAAAGCATGCAAAACTGAAAAATATTTCTATTGAAAAACATTTCGGTCACGGCTGGCAGGCATTTGCTGCTGAGCATTTTAAAGCATCGCACACAAATCAGGAAAAGCCATCTACATTACACTTACCATTATTCAAAAAATCAGATAAAAAAGTTCGTGCATTCTCCATCACTATCGGCGCATACGAAACGGGCATTGACGCGTTATATAACGAAGTCCTCAAGCGAGGCAAAGTCACATTGGAAGAGATCCAGGCAACATTTAAAATCAGCAAAGATCTCGCGGAAGAATGGGCGCGCATCCTTGAAGCAAAACAGCTTGTTTCAATTGGCTACCCAGCGTTTGGATCGATGGTGCTGACAACACCGAAAAAGGAAAAAGAGGACGAACTATGACACGCGAAGTCGTTGAAACATACCAAATCACTGAAGGCGGATTTAACGCACAGGTAAAAATCACCGGCGGCAAAGGCCAGGGCAAACAATATGAGATTGTACAGCATGAAATTGCGCCTGCAACCGCTGCCCTTATCGAGCAGATCAAGCACGAGCTTATCAGCATGCTTCGCGTCAGTGCAGAAGAAATGATTGACCCGAAAACGATTGACGCGTTAAAAGTCCGCTTCAAGCAAAAAGCTGAAACACTTATTGAGCAAAAAATTCCGGGCATCGAGAAAAAAACAAGCGATTTCCTGATTCAGCATTTGATGAAAGAGATGCTTGGTTTGGGTGACCTTGAAATTTTACTCAGCGACCCATTATTGGAAGAGATAGTTGTCCTTTCTGCTCATGAGCCAATACGAGTTTTCCACCGAAAGCATGGGTGGCTTGCGACTAATATTGTATTACGCGACGAGACGCAGATTCGTGATTATTTTAATACCATCGCACGCCGTGTTGGCCGCCAGATTACAAATCTTACACCATTGCTTGACGCACATCTTCTTACGGGCGACCGCTCGAACGCAGTCCTCTATCCCATCTCGACCAAAGGCAACACACTGACCATCAGAAAATTTTCCCGCGACCCATGGACGGTAACTGATTTTATTACGAACAAAACGGGCAGTGCAGAAATTTTTGCGCTGATTTGGTTCGCAACGCAATACGAGTCAAACATTCTTGTCTCAGGCGGCACTGGCTCCGGCAAAACATCGCTGTTGAATGTTTGCATGCCTTTTATGCCGCCAACTCACCGTATCATCAGCATTGAAGACACGCGTGAATTGTTGCTGCCTGACTATCTATTTTGGTGCCCGCTCACCACGCGTCAGCCCAATCCTGAAGGCAAAGGCGAGATTAATATGCTCGATCTGCTCATAAACTCGCTGAGAATGCGTCCTGATCGCATTATCCTTGGAGAAATGCGTAAAAAAGACCAAGCCGAAGTCTTGTTTGAAGCAATGCACACGGGCCACAGTGTTTATGCAACGGTGCATGCTGATTCTGTTCCTGCGACAATCGAGCGGCTTCAAAATCCACCGATTGAAGTTCCAGCAAACCTGCTCAGCGCAGTTAACCTGAACGTTGTCATGTTCCGCAATCGCCGCCAAAATGTTCGCCGCATCTACCAGGTTGGCGAGTTTCTTGCAGCAGAAGAAGAAGGAAAGCGCATCGTAAAGCCGAATATCATCTATCGCTGGAATCCAAGCACCGATACGCTGCAAGTGCACAACAAGCCCATGCGTTTGTTCGAAGAGCTCAGCCGTCATACTGGTCTGAGCCAAAGTGAAATCAACAAAGATTTAGCAGAAAAAGAAAGTATTTTGCAGTGGATGTCGAAGAATAATGTGCGCGACATTGACTCCGTCGGAAAAATCATGCACAAATATTATCTTGATTCTGATTATGTTGTTAAAGAGATAAAAAAAGGCGCTGGAAAGAAGCTTCTTGAGGACTAAGATGGCTGTAACCATTCCATTTTCCATTCTGCCGCCAAACCTTCTTCGTGCGTTGTCCAACCATTTAATGGGCATCGGCCGTGTCGTTGAAAAATTGTTGCCCAATCTGCAGATCGAGCTCGAACGGGTTGATTTCAAAGTTGAAGCAAAGCGTTACGTCGCGATGTGCGCAGCTGCAACGATTGTGGGATTTATTATTCTTTCAACCATTTCGGCATTTCTCTTCTCATTTTATGGAATTTTAGCAGCATTGCTCATCAGCTTCTTCATCTTTATGATGCAGCTCAAGTATCCAGGTGTTCGCGGCTACAAACGTGTACGTAAGTTGGATGCAGATTTGCTTGGCTCGCTTCGCGCGCTGATGATTCAGCTTGACGCAGGCGTTCCATTGTATGAGGCAATGGTGATTGTGTCACGTCAAAATTTTGGTGAAGTCAGCATCGAATTCCAGAAAGTGGTCAAACAAATTAATACAGGTGTGTCACAGATAAACGCACTCGAAGATCTCGCATTAAAAAATCCGTCGCCGTACTTTCGCCGTGCAATCTGGCAGATCATGAATGGCATGAAGCAGGGTGCAGACATTAATCCTGTCATCAAAGGCGTTGTTACTGATCTTGGCAAAGAGCAGATAATTCAGATAGAAAAATATGGCTCGCAGCTCAGCCCGCTTGCGATGTTTTACATGATGGGTGCGGTGATATTGCCTGCACTGGGCACGACATTTATCATTGTGCTCAGCGGCTTCCTCAGCCTTGACCAATCGCTCATCAAGCTTGTCTTGTGGGGCTTGCTTGTGTTCATCGCATTTTTCCAGCTGATGTTTTCCGGCACGATAAAAACCAAGCGCCCAAGCTTGTTGGGAGAATAAAAATGAGAAACCTGTTTCGCACGGTTGCACGCATCATTCCTCGATCGCAGCGTGCAAAGCTTGGCGTTTTTTTGCGTTACTTTAACGAAAAGCAAGATCATGATGTGTTCATAGGCACCGTGACAGCTATATCTTTCATTTTGAGCATTATTATTGGTATTAGCGGATACGGATTAGGGAAATCATTTTTCCTTTTCTTCTTCATTTCGCTCGCTATCATTAATGCCGGCGTCTATTCAGTCATTGCACTCCTTGTTGATCGTGAAGCACGCTTGATCGAAGCATCGCTGCCTGATGCGCTCCAGCTGATGGCTTCGAATCTGCGTTCAGGCATGACTCCAGACAAAGCGCTGCTGCTTGCATCGCGCCCTGAATTTGGTCCGCTCAAAGCGGAAATCGATTACGTGGGCAAGCAAGTGACACTCGGCAAAAGCATTGGTGCTGCAATGCTCGAGATGGCGTCGCATGTCCGCTCAAAAAAGCTCTTGCGCGCAGTCGAGCTGATCAACAGCGGTCTTGAAAGCGGCGGCAGCTTATCCAATTTGCTTGAAGCGACTGCTGGCCATCTGCAGGAGCAGACATTGGTGGACAAAAAAATAAAAGCAGCAATAACGATGTACATTATTTTCATTTTTTCAGCTGCTGCGATGATTACGCCCGTTCTTCTTGGCCTGAGCTCGACGCTCGTCGAGATTTTGCGCTCCAGCCTTTCACAGATTGACATTCCCAGCAGTGCGGCATCTGCGCTGCCGATCAAAGTGAGCAAGATAGAGCTTACCAAAGAATTCCTCAATATGTATATTATGATCTTCTTGGTTGTCAACGGCTTTCTTGCATCATCGCTTCTTGGATTGATTGCAAAAGGCAAGCAGCGCGAAGGGTTGCGTTATTTTGTTCCGATGATATTACTTGCGATTCCGTTGTTTTTGTTAGCAAAAGCGGGCATCCAGTCGATTCTGTCAGGGCTGTTTAATTTTACGTAGAAAAATGCAACTATTTTAAGTCCAAGAACCAGATTTATTAAATAGGTTGTGAATATCATCTCATAATGGGGTTTATTAGAAATTTCATAAATAAGAAAAAAGAGGAAATTATTAGACATTCTAATATAGCAGTTAATAGCTTAGAAAATGAATGGGGTTCATTTATCAAAAAAGATACTTACTTGACATATGATTTCAAAGCAAATTTGTTGAATCTGATAAAAGAAAGTAATACACAAACAAAGATTCCATGGTATTTATTTTGGGATTTTGAGTTAAAGTCTAAACTGCAAAATAATCTCGCTAAACTAGAAAAGTTTGATGAAGATATAACAAATTATAATCCTGAATTTGTAAATAAAAAGAAAAAAGAGTATAAAGACTTGTTTAAACGAGAAACACTTGTTTTAGATGATGACCAACAAACCGCAATTATTACTGATGATAAACATAATTTGGTTGTAGCTGGAGCTGGTTCTGGAAAAACAGAAGTCTTGATTACAAGAATAGCTTATCTTCTTAAAAGAAAATCGGATACTATTAAATCGAATAGAATCTTAGCTCTAGCTTTTCAAAACAAAGCGGCTAGTGAAATGAGAGAACGTCTGCAAAAGAGATATAATAGTGATGTAGAAATCAGAACATTCCACTCATTAGGGAAAAAGATTATTGAAGATAAAGTTAAAAGTGGAGAAGCACCGAAACTGAAACCAGAATGTTCAGAAGATTGGAAATATCAGAGATATATTCAAAAGATATTTGATAAAGAAATTGCTGACAATAAAGAGTTACAGAATGAAATCATTAATTTTATGAAGCGTTATGGGGATGACCAAATCATCAAAGAAGAAGCTGATTTTGAAAAAAAAGAGGAGTTCTATAATTATCAAAGAAGTCTAAATTATACTGCTTTAGATGGGACAAAGGTTAAAAGTGAACCCGAAAGAGAGATTTTGAATTTCTTTTTAATGCACAACTTGAATGGGAAAAGAATAGATGTAATCTATGAGAATCCAGCGGAATGGATGAAATATAAAGATAGTAATGGAAAAGAATATACTCCGAAACCCGATTTTTATTTCCCAGATTTTGACTTATATTTAGAACATTGGGCAATAGGTAAAAATGGGCAAGTTCCAAAGTGGTTTTCTGGAGATAACCCCACTAAAGAATACATAGAAACTATGAATATTAAGAAAGAAAAGTATAAATCAAACAATAAATCATTATTTGAAACCTCACAAGCTGATTTTGAAAGAAACAGTTTATATAAAGTATTAGAGGAAAGACTCATTAAAGTTCTAAAGGAGAAACAACCAAATGAGAAATTTAATTTGAATATAATCTCCTATACTGAGTTAGTAGAACGTGTTTGGGAAGAATGTAAAGAGTTTGTAAAAACTATTTCTATTAATATTTCCAAATTTATTGTTATCGCAAAAACTTATAGGTTATACCCTATCGATATAGAAAACAGATTAAATAAAGAAAAATGGTCTCCTAAACAAACATCTTTCGCCAAAATTGCTAATGTAATCTATGTTAAATATCAAAAAGAGTTGGAGAAAGATAATTATATTGATTTTTCTGATATGATTAATCTTGCTGTTGATTATCTAAAAGATAATAGGGAGTTTTACAAAGACATATACGACCATATTCTCATAGACGAATATCAGGATATTAGCACACAAAGATACGAATTAATTAAAGAATTAATGAGTAAAAATAAAAATTGTAAACTTTTCTGTGTTGGGGATGACTGGCAAAGCATCATGGGTTTTGCAGGTTCAAATCTTAATTTTTTTATAAATTTTGATAAGTATTTTTCCCATCCAGCAAGAACAGACTTAACAAAAAATTATAGAAGCATAAAATCTATCGTAGAAGTTGGAGCTTGTATAATAAAAAACAACAAAGAAAGTCAAATCCAAAAGAAAATCGTTTCCAATTCTGAAGAATCAAAACCCATTCTTGTTTATTCTTCAAAACATCAAAAGAATTTCTTTAGTCAATATTACGAGCAAATTGCAAAACATTGTCTTGATACCATAAAAGATTATCATACGACAAAGAATTATCACTATGACGACTTTATGATTCTTCTTAGAATTGCAAATAAACCAAAATTAAGAAATTTGATTAGTGAGTATGCTCAAAAACAAGGGATTCCTATTTCTGAGGAAGCGGATAAACCTAATTGTGTCCATATTATGTCAGTTCACAAAAGTAAAGGGTTACAAGCTAGAATTGTTCTGATATTGAATGTTGATAAAGACTTATACGGTTTTCCATGCGAATTAGAAAACCCAGATATTTTCCAACCAGCAATAAAAAATAATGATGGATTAAGAGAACAAGAAGAGAGAAGGTTATTTTATGTTGCAGTTACTAGGGCAAAAGAAGAAGTGATTATGTATTCTCAAAAATGCTCGGAAAGTAAGTTTATCACTGAAATCGAAGAGTTTACTAAGAGAGAAGATTTAGGTTATTAATCCAATTCTCGACGAATGGAGCGATCATTGGTGGTTCTTGATATGTACATCTCAACCATACACATTCTTCCGATGGCCTATCTTAATCACAAGAAGAATAAGTTTCTCCTGCTGGATGTCAAAAATTATTCTATAATCACCAACACGAATTTTATAGCCTTGCTCACCAACAAGTTTCTCAAGAAAATGCTCAGGCCGTAATTTAACCCTTTCAAGAACAGAGCCTATGCGCTCTTGAACGTGCTTCTCTAACTTACAGAATTGCTTCTTTGCAATATCAGAAAAAAATAGCTCATACATTCAATCCAAGCTCCTTTTTAATATCAGCCCATTTGTGAACTTTCCCTTCTCTGACTTCTTTCCGAGACTGAGCTATATCTCTCTTTGTTTCTTCTGAGATCTCCATTGTGTCTTCGAGTAAATCCCAAATAACTTCTTCATAACTTTCCTTATCTGCTATTTTCCTTTTTTTCAGCGTTTCAAGAAGCTCTCTGCTAATCTGAATCGTAGTTGCCATAGTGATTATATAAGTGGCTATAGTTTATAAAACTTACGCTAAAAAAATAAAAAAATTACTGCCACCCGCCGATAATGCTTCCCATCACCAGCAGCGCAACAAGATGATATGCAACGCCAATAATATAGACTCTGACAGATTTCTGCTCCCATAGCACACTGCCCAGCAGCACCGGAACAATGAATCCCAGCCACAGCCAGAATGCGGTTAATGCGCCTGCGCCGACAGTATCTGCTCCAACGCCGCTTACAAAAAGTGCAAGCACTGCGCTCGTCACCAGCGTTCCAATAAATGCTGCTAAATAATATTTGCCCATGCCTCGTGCTTTTGCCTTGTCGATGTCTTTGTCTGTATACTTCATCTCTTTCATCCATTGCTTCCCAAATCCTGCGGGAGAATACCAAAATGCTCCTAATGCCATCTGCACAACCGCAGCAACAACAATCGCTAACCAATTCATAAATATCACCCAAAGCGGACTAAAGTATTTGGGATTATTAAATTGTTCTAAAACGGGCGGTCTGAAAGACGGGTATCTCTTTCAGGTCGGTTAGGTATGATTGTTCTCAGCATTTGATCAGCTTTTTCCAAATATGCTCTATTCTCAGTCAAATTACCCAGCTGATGATAACATCGCGCAATATCATGCGTTGCTCGTGGAGTCATTGGAAGTTCATCTCCATATGCACGTTCATATGCGTTAACTGCTTCTTGAAAGAGTCGAACGGCATTTTCACGATCTGAAATTTGTGCAAGACCCCCAAGAGCCCATACCAGTTTTGCTGTAGTTTGCTGCCCTTGATCCAACTCATAAGCAAAACGTGCATAATCAACTGCAAGGCAGAAGAATTCACTTTTGAACACCCATTGCGGATTTTGAGCGAGCATAAGGATATCGCTGGTCGCATGCGAATATGTAGCAACAAAAAGTCCATTGCCTCGCCCACCTTCAGCAACAATCGGAGCAAATTGATCTTTATTCTCATAAAACAACGCTGCATGGAACGCGCTTGTAAGTGCAAGAGAAACTTGCGGTCCAAATTCTCTTTCATATTCGCGAAATAGTTTTTCATACACTGTAAGTACTCTTGCTGCGTTAAATCTTCGCCGAGCATCAGGATGTTTGTCATTGACAAGTTTCTCTAATGTTCGACAGTCAGGATCTTCACTCTGCATTAACCCGAACGTTTGGTACACTTTCTGTTTATCCGTCGGCAAAAGATATCTCTGCCATGCCATCCGTCCAATAAGTTTGTCAACAACCGCTTCAAAAGCCATAAGCTCATTTTAAAGCGTGGCTTTTTAAACTTGCTCCCAAAAAGTTTAAATAATCATTTTCCCCACCAAATCAATGTCCCACATTCTCAAGCTCGATCGTGAGAAATGCATTGGCTCAGCAACATGCCAGGCAGTCGCACAAAAGTTCTGGATGCTCGATAAAGACGGCAAAATTAATCTGCTGCAGGGTGTAAAAAATGCTGATAATTCTGAGCAAACACTGGAAATTGACAGTAAAGATTTTAAATCAGCGATGGAATCAGCGCAAGCATGCCCAGTCAATGCGATACATGTTATTAATAAAAAAACAAGTGAGAAACTGATCTGAGGTGGTCTAAATGTCTGATTTACTAATGTTTACCGGCACGGAATGTTCACATTGCCATGAAATGGAGCCGTTGCTAAAAAAGCTTGAAAAAGAGTTTAAACTTAAAGTCGAGCGCTTGGAAGTCTGGCACAACGCAGACAACATGAAGAAGCTCAAAGAGCTGGACAACGGCAAGTGCGGCGGTGTGCCATTTTTCTTCAACATGAAGACAAAGAAATGGATCTGCGGCTCTGATAGCTACGAGAATTTAAAGAAGTGGGCGGGGTTATTTTAGCCTGCTCGCATGAACGCTGAGATATCGCTTTAAAAAATACTGGACAAAGCCATCCTCGTCTTTTTTAAAAGCACGATAATAAGATTTTCTTTTTTTATATTCTATAATAAGCATGGGGCAATAGCCATGCCATAATATCTGATTCATCAGCAATCGGCCTATTCTACCGTTTCCATCGCCAAATGGATGGATTTTTTCAAACTGAAAATGGATGCGGGCAGCGCGCTCAACCGGGTTCATATCTTTTGAATTCTTCACAAAACGCATTAGTTTCTTCATCATTAAATGAACGTCCTGCCAGTCTGGGGCAATATAATCACCAACACGCACGATATAATCTCTATACCTCCCAGCAATATCAAGCTTTGTTTCACCAAAAATCTGGGCATGCCAGCGCAGCAGGAGTTTTTCGTCTATTTTCTCGTTCGTCAGCATGGTGAAAAACACCTGAGCATGTGCCCCTGCCTCATGGACATCGCGCAATGGCTTGTTTGGCGCAATTTGATGCTGAATAATATCACGCACCTCATGCAGAGTGATGGTAGAGCCTTCTATAGCATTGCTGTTATATGTAAATGAAATTGCAATCTCCTGAAGCTCACGCTGCTTTGCACTTTCAGGAAGCTTTTGCCATTCATTCTTAAAATTTTTCTTTATCGCCTCCAGTTTCTCATACAGCATAAATTGCAGAGAATGGAGAAAATCTCGTTTTATATCTTGGATGTTCACAGGCAGGCTTGTCCCAATATATTTTTCTCTTGTTATTACTTTTTTCCCTTTTCTTACTGAATGCTGAAGATAAAAGTAATGGCTATCACCATTTATTCGCCTGATTATCCTCATAGTATCTTATACCATTACATAATATATAAACTTTGCTTTTTATTCATTTTGTAATGGTATGCATTTTCACATTCCTTTTTTATTCACCTTCGCATTACAACCTTTTCAATCCTTTTCTTCCGCGTCTCCGGCAGCTTCGCATGCAGTATCCAGCGGTAGAACATTCTTTTTGCCGATGAAGGAAATTTTTCGAAATTCTGCTGTGCAGTTTTATTTTTTGCCAGCGTTTTTTTGAGCTCATCAGGCATGTCTGGGTTCTTTGGAATGCCTGCATCATGGGTTGGCCGCTGAAGTCCAAGCTTGTAAAACCGTAACCCTCGAGCAGTCATCTTGCCTTCACTTAGCAGCTTCTTTGCATATCCCAGCGTGTTTTCGCTCCATTTGCTATTCTCATTTCTTCTTGTAAAAGTCCTTATGTGTCATCATCAATTCTTTTTATCGTCGTATCAATCCATCCGAAACAGATGGCTTCTTCCAATAACTCACGATGTGTTGGTGCTGGCTTTCCTGTATGCCGCTTGTGCAGCACAACACTTTTTTTTCTGTTGTGTGATATTGTTGCAGCCCTGAAATCATTTCGTGAAAAAGCAGTTATGGTATTCATACTTTCTAGAAGTTGGAATCATATTTAACTGTTCCGCACGCTATATCCTTTTAAATCGCTGTTTTTTAAAAATAGTATGGGCATTGCACAAAAGTTAGCACGATTAGATGGTGCAGCTCGGCCGTCGTTGTCTGCAATGGTGCCCACAGCTGTTTTTGCTGCTCTGTATTCTGCCGCGCGGCATCCAATGCTTCGATTGCTTTCTCGGGAGCGGGTAGTTGTACAACCACCCATTCATTCAGTTGAGTATGCTGGATTGCGGTTTCGCAACGATTTGGGCAATGCAGCAGGCTTTGATAAAGATGGCGAACTGCTTGCACTAAACTATCAAATGGGCGCAGGATTTGCGGTCGTTGGCACCGTATTAATTGAGCCGCACAATGGCAATTCTTTTGGCCCATTCCCTATCAATCCATGGACGCCATTAACGTATTCGCATGGTGCACTGAACAGCCTTGGGCTGCCAAATGTTGGCGTTGATGTCGTTGTTCGAAATATCGCACGCTTTAAAGCTGATTACAAACCTGTTGATTTTCCCATCGGTGTCAGCATTATGGGGCATCCTGCTCATGAGGGCGAAAAAAAGCTTCAAGGCACAGTTGAATGTCTGCGGCGTGTGTTGCCCTTTGCTGATTTTGTTGAGATTAATGAAAGCTGTCCGAACGTGCATGATGATTCCGCAGACCTAAGCGATCGTCTGCGTAAACTCGTGGATGCGCGTAATTCCTACTTCGCGTTATCGGGACGTTATGTGCCGTTGTTTGTTAAACTTGGAACATTTGGTGATGTTGAACATATGGTGCGTTTTATGACAGAGCATGTTGACGGGCTCGTGGGTGTGAACACACAGAAGAATTATGATGAATTACGAACGAAACTTGATCCGCGAGATGTTAAAATGTTTAACTATTATACGAAAGCGCACGGCGGCGGCGTGAGTGGCGCACCTATTGGAGATTTTGCTTTTGAGCAGATTGAATCAGCCGCTCGCGAGATTAAAGCGCAGCGTTCACACTTGAAATTAATACATGTGGGCGGCATACGAACACAAAAAGATATTGCACGGAGCAGGCAGCTTGGTGATGTTGTGCCATTGCGTGAATGGTATACGGGCATGATGGAAGCGATGACACTGTCATTCGAGAACGTGTACGATGTCGTGCGATGACTATTTCTTCACACACTATCACTATTTCTTCATCTGATGCAGCCCCATTATATTCCCTTCAGTGTCTTTAAACGCTGCAATCCAACCCATTCCTTTGCCGATTTCTGTTTTTGGCATGACCATTTTTCCGCCATGTTTTTCTACTGTCTTGCTCATTTCATCAATTGACGCAACGCTGATATATACTAGAGGACATAAATATTTGATATTTATTGTCCTCTTGTATATACTAGAAGACCTAACAAATTAGATCAAATAATTAGGTCTTCTATTATAGTTCATGAATGGCTGTTTCGGATCTTTGCGCTTCATTAATCCACCATTAATTGCGCCAGGTGTAGTCGGCATCATTTTTTCGTCGACTTCAGTCGTCCGAACAATCCAATATGTATCACCACTTGGCATGTCAAATTTGCTCATCTGCCATCCAAATATCTTTTCATAAAATCTTTTTGCCCGTTCTATACTAGAGGACATAAATGATAAAAATCAAAAGATTTTTAGCATGCCAGAAATGTGAAAACCATTTCTGTGCATAATTGATATTTATTGTCCTCTTGTATACTAAGAGTAATTAATTACTCTTGTATATACAAAAGCACATTAATAATCTCCGATTATTAAGTGCTTTTAGTATATATACTAGAAGACCTAACAAATTAGATCAAATAATTAGGTCTTCTATTATACATTATCTGCGGGTATCTCAAAGTGTACAATGGGGTTCATGGTTTACCTCCGCCTGTTTACTATCGTCTTAAATCCACCGACAGCCATGCGCTTCATGTCAAACGGCATCGGCTTATCTTTTTGTTTTGGATCATTCATAAGTGGATCTTTCATCACTTTTCTGTTGACCAAATTGCGGTGCGCTTTTGACTTGTAGGTAATGAATGCGAATACAACAGCCTCATTCGGCTTGATTTTTGCCATTTTTGGAAATTGGAGGCAGCCCCATTTTGAAGCGCTTTTTAAATCGTCACCAACCGCTTCGACATACTCGAGCGCACCATGTTTTATCCAGATTTTACCCCCGAGTTCTGCCATTTTTCTATATGCTCTAAGCTTCTTTTTTTGAACCGGCAACACAAAACCGTCAACGTATTGTTTCATTTTTGTTCACCTCATTAAAACATTCCGTTCTTGTTCGGCGACTCTTTCGGCACAGGCTGCCCAACATCCCACATTTCAACAATTTTGTTTTTGTCAAATCGAAATAGATGAACAACTGCAACACCCATTTCGTCTGGCTTCATCTTGACGTGCGAGTGGACTGCAACAATATCACCATCCTCAAGCGCGTGTTTTATGCTGATGGTTGTGTGAGGAAATTTTGCATGATTTTCTTCCATAGCTTTTTTCAGGCTTTCTGCGTCTCCTGAGAAATAGGCATTATGGTGTTTCATATTTTTGCCGATGTATCTCTCGTAGGCTTCTGGTATCTTTTGTGCGACAACGGTTTTAAGAGATTGCAATTTCTTTGTTTGACCTATTCAATTTATCCATTATACGCCTTTTGCAATTTTTCAATATCAAACTTTTTCATTTTGAGAAATGCCTGAGTGACACGTTCAACTTTCGCTTTGTCTTTCATCATCTCGCCTAAAGCAGTAGGAACAATCTGCCATGACACACCAAACTTATCTTTCAGCCAGCCGCATTGTTCTGCTTCAGGCACAGCAGAAAGTTTATTCCAATAGTAGTCAATCTCTTTTTGTGTGTCGCAATTCACGATGAACGATAGCGCTTCATTGAATTTAAAGTTGTGCGGTCCTGCTCCGTCCATCGCCGCTATCCAGTGATTGAGAATCATGAAATCTGAAAACATGACAGTGCCCTTTTTATTCGGCTCCTGGCATAGACCATAATGAATGAGGTTGCCAAGCTTAGTTTCTTTAGATTTGAATGCCGAAAGATAAAAATTGACGGCGCTTGCTGCCTTTCCGCACATGTCACCGACAAAGAGCAGCGACGGAACAATCTTTGGCCTATCTTCACCTTCAGGTTTTGTGAGAATTAATTGCCATGACAAGCCATATTTGTCTTCTGTCCAGCCATACCGTTCGCTGAATGGGTATGTATCCAAAGGCATGAGCGTTTTACCGCCGTCAGATAATTTCTTCCAGAGTGTGTCGACTTCTTTCCGTGTTTCGCAACCGACAATGAATGAGATTGCGGGAGTAAATTTGAAATAGGGGCCAGCACTTATAGACATAAACTTATGCCCCAACAATTCAAATGAAACGATGTCGCAGTCCCCTGACGGTGTGTTATGAATTATGGTGATGTTTGTGACTTTAGAGTTTTTTCCAAAAACAGACACATAAAATTGTGCAGCTTCCTTAGCTTCTTTGTCATACCATAAGTGAGGTATTATTTTTTGCATGGTACGGGATGAGACAGTAATTGTTTATTAATTTTTCTTATAGTAAAGTGCATAAATAATGGAACATTTCAAAAGGCACTTTATCTATACTAGCAAATCTCTATAAGTACCATAATTTATGAGATTTGCTATTAGTTCAATATTAGGCATGCATTTAAAAACAGAAACCTCCTCTTACCATTAATTATCGTGTAAAATGTCGTTTCAAAACCTTAATCTCATCGAACCTCTTCAAAAGGCGCTTATTCATGAAGGATATACGACGCCGACACCTATCCAATTGAAGTCTATTCCTGACTTATTAGCAGGCAGAGACCTGATAGGCATTGCTCAGACAGGAACAGGTAAAACAGCTGCATTCGTTTTGCCTATTCTTCAGCGAATGACTGAAAAATACCCAAGAGTGCTTCGAACACTGGTGCTTGCGCCGACGCGGGAGCTTGCTGCACAGATTGGCGAGAGTTTTACTGCGTATGGCCGATTTCTTAAATTCAAGCATACAGTTATTTTTGGCGGTGTTGGTCAAGGTTCACAAGTCAATGCGCTTTCTCGCGGTGTCGATATTGTTGTTGCAACGCCTGGACGGTTGCTTGATTTAATGAACCAAGGCCGAGTGCGTTTGAACGATGTTGAGTTCTTTGTTTTGGATGAAGCTGATCGCATGCTTGACATGGGATTCATTCACGACATTCGAAAAATCATTGCAAAATTGCCACACAAGCGCCAATCATTTTTTTTCTCAGCGACAATGCCGCCGCAGGTGAGCCAGCTCGCACATCAAATGCTGAAAAATCCTGTTCGTGTTGAAGTGACACCGCAAGCAACCACCGTTGAACGCACCAAGCAATGCGTTTTTTTTGTTGATTCTGCTGCAAAAGAAAAATTGCTCTTAGATCTTCTGTTACAAAAGCATCTTACGCGCGTCTTAGTTTTCACGCGCACGAAGCACCGCGCAAACAAAGTTGCATTATATCTCAACAGTCATCGTGTCCGTGCTGATGCAATTCACGGCAACAAGTCGCAGGGTGCCCGAACACAGGCGCTTCAAAATTTTAAAACTGGAAGAACGAACGTGCTTGTTGCTACAGACATTGCTGCGCGCGGCATTGATATTGATGATATCTCTCATGTTATTAATTTTGAGTTGCCCAACGAGCCCGAAAGTTATGTGCATCGTATCGGCAGGACTGCACGGGCAGGTGCTGATGGCACTGCGTACTCATTCTGTGCCGCTGATGAACGAGACTTTCTTCGCGATATCGAGCGGCTTATACGTTTAAAGATAGAGGTTATGCATCATTCGTATCATTCGAACGCTGCCCAGAATGCTGTCGGTGCTTCTGCACGGCCACCACCAAAAAACCAACGTGGGCGATCAAGGAATTTTAGACCACGCGGCCATCAACAGCGTTTTAGAAGGTAGTTTGATTTAACGTTAGGTGTCCCTTGTTATACGCCCCGACGACTGAAAAGAGGAGAGCGTGGCAAGCGAACGTAGTGAGCGCAGAGTTTAAAATTTTTCCATCAAATCAAGCACGAAGTGCTGTAGCGTTAATCATTGTGCAACAGCGGTGGCGAGGCGGGGGACGTGTTAAAAACCGATGGTTTTCTAACACGCCAGAGGTTTGCCTCTGAGCGCCCCCTACGGGGTGCCGAGTAGGGCGTGCGACAGCACGACCGTCACCCGCCAATAGAGTTGCTGCAAATGTTATTGACGTTAGAAACGATTACATTAATAAACAAAACAAGTCTTTGTCATTCGATGAATTGGAAACAAGAAGTGCTTGCACATGTGAAGCCATCCCCGCAGGAGCAAAAGCTTGTTGAATCAGCGATTGCTGCATTCTTGAAAAAACTGAATAGTGTAATGGGCGATGCACATGCAATCCTCGGCGGCAGCGGCGCAAAAGGAACGTGGCTCAAAGATCAGCATGACGCGGACATCTTTATTTTGTTTCCTCCCACGTATAAGACTACTGAAGTATCAGCAATCGCTGAACAGAGAATGAAGAGATTGTGCATGCGCTATGAAAAGCTGCACGGCTCGCGCGATTATTTTCGGTTTCATACCGACAACATATTCGAAGTTGTGCCGCTGATTGACATAAAAAAAGCAGAAGACGCTTTCAATATCACCGACGTAAGCCCGCTGCATGCACGATGGGTGAAAAAGAACAGCACGGAAAAAATACGCGACGATATTCGAATTGCAAAAGCGTTTTGTAAAGCTCAAGGGATATATGGGGCGGAAAGTTATATCCGTGGATTTAGCGGCTATGTGCTTGAAACACTTGTCATCCATTACGGCAGCTTTGAAAAGCTGTTGAAAGCTGCAATTTCATGGAAAGAAAACGATGTTATTGACTGCTCAAAGCTGTATAAAAATAAAAATGATGCGCTGATGTCCATAAACGAGGCAAAGCTGCAGTCGCCACTCATCGTTGTTGATCCTGTTGACAAAAAAAGAAATGCTGCTGCTGCGCTGAGTGTTGAGAAATGGCTTATCATGAAGAAAAAAGCTGCACAGTTTTTGAAGAAGCCCAGCATTGCATTTTTTGAAAAGGAAAGAATGACGCTTGAACATTTGAAAAAAAAAGGGAAAAGCGCTGTTTGGATTGAGGCTATGGCAGAAGAGGGGCAGGAAGACAGAGTTGGCACGCGGTTACTTGGAGCATTTGAATTGATAAAAGAAAACCTTT
Organism: Candidatus Nanoarchaeia archaeon; assembly: GCA_035289325.1. Classification (GTDB taxonomy): domain Archaea; phylum Nanobdellota; class Nanobdellia; order Woesearchaeales; family JAGLXL01; genus DATDXM01. Next base: position 642 of record DATDXM010000011.1, on the reverse strand, counting down.
CTGATTTTGGCGTAGCTTCTTCAGGATGGGAATGGGACAAGAAAGCAGTTTTTTGGTTTGTACTGAAGAAGAAAAAACGAGCAGCGTTTTACATGCGCAAAGGGCCGCCACTCGCGATGAAAGAGCATGCTGCACAATTCATGAAGAAACACCCACATGCTGTAAAGAAGAAAGGAGCATTATGGGCGAAGATAGCACAGACACCGTTGCTTGGCGATGTTGTGAAAGAAGCTGTTAATGGACATAAAGAAAAATTACGTGCAGCAAAATTTATTATTACTTAACATTCATCTGTATCTTCTTCGACGCAGTGATGCCAATCTTCATTTGTGATAATTTCAAGCTTTTCTTCGCGGGCTTTAGAAAATAGACTGTCGTACGGCGGCAATCCAGCTTCTTCTTTATGCTGATTGTAGCCCGACCGATTCGTTGTCCATGCACTCATGACGCCTACCATACTCAGTTTTTATCTCGGCGGTTTATTAATGTTATTATAGTTAGGCGTTATTGAAAAGTGTTGCACTGCCAAGGTACGTGTCGAGCACCACAGTGCTGACTAGCTCTTTACTGAGTGAGGCTGTGGCCCTTAAAACAAATTCGCTGGAATCTCCGAGGCAGTCGCCGAGCGAGATGCAAGAAGAG
>DATDXM010000010.1:0-24307 GCA_035289325.1 Candidatus Nanoarchaeia archaeon | reverse complement strand
TTAATTTCTTCAATGGTTACATCTGGATGTTCTTCGATGATATGTTTCCAACGTTCGTCAGTGAGTCTGATACTTCGACCAGTTTCATCTCCAGTGACGAAAATAACCATCTTTGCTCCTCGGTGATTAAAGAAGGTACGTAATTAGTGGATGATATCATTTTCTTAAAAGTGTTGTCCTCCTCCATGGCGGCGGTCGGTCACATTGAGATGTGCCCTCCGCTCGGCAGTCGCCTCGCTTCCGCGCCACGGAGGACAACACTTTTACTCTTATTTTGCGACTCGACTTAATACGTACTAAAGAAGAATTCATTTATATATGCCACGCGGACACCTGTCCAGTGCAGCTTAACAATGTCCAGTGGCATAAGATTTATAAGATTCTGCATATATTGCTTTAATTATGGACACAGGCTACAGAGTTTCTGACTTAATGAACCAAAAAGTTGTAACGGTTTCAAGCAATTCAACGCTGCGAAGCTGTGCACAACTGATGGCAGCAAAAAAAATTGGCAGTGTTATTGTCAAAGATGGCAAGAAAACTGTAGGCATACTGACTGAACAAGATTTGGCCCGCAAAGTGGTTGCACAGGGAATTGACGCTGATGAATCTGTTGTTGCACAGCTGATGGCACGAAAAATTGTAACGATCATGCCGCAGGATGATATTTATACAGCAATGGTGCGCATGGGCAAATATAATATCAAACATCTGCCCGTGATGAAAGGAGAAGATTTGGTTGGCATTTTAACGATTAAAGACATCATGCACGCAAACCCTGCACTGCTGGAAAAGATGAATATAGGACGCTAAGCATGCGCGAGACGTTTGATTTTTTATATGGATTAGAAAAGTTTGGCATCAAGCTTGGTCTTGGAACTATTTCTGAATTGATGGATAAATTAGAACATCCTGAAAAGAAATTCTCTTCAATTCATATCGCAGGCACGAACGGCAAAGGAAGCGTTGCGGCAATGTGCGCCTCAGTATTGCGGGAAGCAGGATATAAAGTTGGCTTGTATACGAGCCCGCATCTTGTGCGGTTTAATGAACGAATTCAGGTGAATGGAGAGATTAGTGATAGAGAGCTTGCCGAACTGACTGAGACGATACGAGCGAAAATGGGCGCAGTACAGCCAACATTCTTTGAGTTCACGACAGCGCTTGCATTTCTTTATTTTGCACAAAAAGTTGACATTGCGATTGTTGAAGTTGGTATGGGCGGCAGATTAGATGCGACAAATGTTATTACGCCGCTGGTGTCTGTGATTACGACCATAGGAATGGACCACATGCAATATTTAGGTGGAACAGTTGCTGAAATTGCACGGGAAAAAGCAGGAATTATTAAAGAAAATATTCCAGTGGTTACTGGGTTTTTGCCGAGAGAGGCGCAACGGGTTATTACTGAGGTTTGCCGAGAAAAAAAAGCGCAACTATTCACTCCGAAGAGAGCAGAGATTATTGCATCGGACATTCATGGACAGCAGTTTTTATTTGATGAAAAAAAATATGAGATTACACTGCTCGGCAAGCATCAGGTTGATAATGCGTGTGTTGCGCTGCAGGCGCTTTCTGTTGTGCGCGAAAGATTTCCTTTTTCTGACAAGCAGCTGAAAGATGGGCTGAGAAATGCTCGATGGCCAGGGCGGCTGGATGTTGTGTTGAAGAAGCCACTTATTATTGTTGATGGTGCACATAATGTTGATGGGATGAATATGTTGGCTGCATTTGTTGAGAGCATACCACGGCGGAAGATGCTTGTGCTTGGAATTGCAGACGACAAAGAAGCGGAGAAAATGGTGAAGCGGATTGTGCCGCTGTTCGAACAGGTGATTGTGACGCAAGGCAATTTCAAGCCGATGGATGCAGAGAAGCTTGCGGGGATTGCACGGAAGTATTGCGCTGCTGTTAAGGTTGTTTGTGACAGTAAAAATGCTCTTATTGAAGCGAAGAAAAATATTAAAAGCGACGAATTATGTTTGGTCACGGGGAGCCTGTATTTGATTGGAGACGCGATAGGTCGTCAATGAGCAAACGCAAGTTCCTATATCAGCGTTGCGATTTTTGACGACAGATATTTAAAATGACTGGTTAAAATGGAAGTATGGCAGACAAGCTTCCTGATGGGCTCCATGGTTGGCCGCCATACATTGGACGTGCCGCATGGAAAGGTGTAAAGCTTGCTTTGGCTGAGATCAGACGAGGTGAGCACCTTGACATATCAGATTCAGTGTTGCGTGCCATGGCTGGAATAACCAGCCTTCTTGCGGAGGCCTCAACATCAGAGGTTGGACTTGAAGTTTACTTCACTGGACCACCCGAATTATTGCCCAATAAATGGAAAGATATTGCAGACTGTGCTCCGTATGCAACTGATCGAAGATACAATCGCCAGCCAACACTATCATTTTCTTTTACAGAGGATGACACATTTCTGGAGCGCATATATACAACGGTGCTTGAGACAAGAGATGATCATCTCCGCTTTTCATTATACAAAGTTCATTTGCTGCTGAGAGGCAATGTAGGCCAAGATTTTTTGGTTGTACCTTCATTTGCGCACAGAGCCACACAGCTGCTTATAAGAAAGCCGCTCGTGCCGATTATTGATCCAATTGAAGTATCTTCTTTTCAATATTCCAGGGCGCAGGCTGAACAGCGCTATGCAGATGTTATTCAAAATATGAGGGGCACCTAAATATTCCAGTACAGCAAACATTTTAAACCAGCGGCTTTCTGCGGATTTATGATTATTGGCATCACTGGGCTGTACGGCTCGGGAAAAGACACGGTGGCTGAGCTGCTCAAGGAAAAGAATTTCTTTCATATTTCACTCTCAGACATGCTGCGCGATGAATTAAAATCACGAAAAAAAGCTGTGACGCGCGACAATCTCATTGCAGTTGGAAATGAGCTGCGCCAGAAGTTTGGCAGCGGTGTGCTTGCAGAGCGCGCACTCGCACAAGTGAAAGAAGGCGAGAATTATGCTATCACATCCATACGAAATCCAGAAGAAGCAAAAATAATTGCTGCGCGAACAGATGCAGTTTTAGTCAAAGTTGAAGCGCCCATCAAGGAACGGTTGCGGCGGATTATCGCACGGCGGCGAGAAACAGACCCTATGACTCTTGAAGAGCTGCAGGCACGGGAAAAGCAAGAGATGTCGAGCGATCCGGCGGCGCAGCAGCTGCATACAGTCATGAAAATGGCGAATGTTACAATTCGGAATAATGTGACACTTGATGAACTTAAATCAAAAGTAGATATGCTTGTCGAAGATCATTTATATGAACTTGTGCGCCAGCGGCCAAGCTGGGATGAGTATTTTATGAATATCGCAGATGTTGTCAAATTGCGCTGCACCTGTTTGTCTGCAAGCAAAGGGGCGGTGCTGGTGAAGGATAAAAGGATAATATCAACTGGGTACAATGGCTCGCCGCGCGGCATCAAGCATTGCAATCAAGGCGGCTGTGTGCGATGCACGCAACGGCATCTGGGCAAACTGAAGTCAGGCAATTATTCAGAGCCGTGCGTGTGCTGCCATTCAGAAGAGAATGCGATAGTGCAGGCTGCTGTGCATGGAATATCGACTGAAGGCGCGACACTTTTTACGACTTTTACACCATGTGTGAATTGCGCAAAGATGATCATCAATGCGGGAATCAGAGAAGTGGTCGCAAAAATTGAGTACCCTGATGATGTCGGGATACAACTGTTTAAGGAAGCGGGTGTTGGGTTTCGGTTGATTGGATGAGAATGTTTTATAAATGCTGATTCTTTTCTGTTTTACTGAAGTGCTGAGCATGTTGCTGGCACAAAGAGGTGTTAGAAAATGGACGTGATTAAAAGAAATAGAAAAAGACAGCGTTTTAGTGCGACGAAGCTTCGGCGCTCAATTGACGGCGCTGCACGACGAGGGAGTGTTAAGGCATCACAGCGCTCAGTAATAGTGCGAGAGATTTCTACCGGTATTATGGGACGATTGCGCGGACGACGAACAGTGCGTTCAACAGAATTGAGGCGAATGGTGCTTGGACGATTGGAACGCAAATCACGGGCAGCAGCTGCAGCGTGGAGACGCTCTGAACGAAAGAAAAAGTGAAATTATTTAAATCGGGTGCGCTCATAAGGCTGTTGTGAAGATTTACCTCGCCTCAGACCATGCTGGGTTCCAGCTGAAAGAAGCGCTGAAGAAACATCTGAGTAGAGTACATGCAGTTGAGGATTTAGGAACGAACAGTGACAAGCTATGTGACTACCCTGATTTTATTTTTCCGCTTGCAAAAAATGTTGCTAAAGATAATGAGAGCTTTGGAATCATTCTCGGCGGCTCTGGGCAAGGCGAAGCGATTGCTGCAAATCGAATTTCTGGCGTGCGTGCTGCGGTATATTATGGCGGCAACCTTGAGATTGTGAAACTGTCACGCACGCATAATAATGCAAACATACTGTCACTTGGCGCGCGATTTTTGTCTGAAAAAGAAGCAGTTGGAGCGGTTGAGCTTTGGCTTGCGACGGCGTTTCCCGGCGACGAACGGCATGTGCGGAGGATTGCGAAGATTGATGGGCGTTAAAACGGTTCTATTGCCTCTATAGAAGTAAAATGCTTTCCATTTTCTGTGACGATTGCCTGGATATTATGTTCACGAAGCGTTTGTGCAATCAGCGCATCCCAGAAATGCTCTCTTGACTGAAGTGCATTGAGGACAGTTTTTTCAGTATAATTAAGAACATGCCAGTTACTGCTTGATAGAATTGCTTCAATAATTGCGGATGCGTCGCTGCGCTGCATTGGTTTTTCTATTTTTTTTGTGACAATCGCTGCAAATTCTGCTAGAATCTGATTTGTTACAGCAGCTTGATTTTTTCCTTTGAAAATATCGAGAATGATCTCTTTGCATATTTTTTGCTTTTCAGGATATGCTGAGTCAAAAGCGTATACTAAGATGTTGGTGTCAATCGCGTTCATGGAGTTCGTCCCTGTTAAACTTAAATTTGCCCATGTTAACGCCCGTGTGAAGCAGTTCCATACAGCGATTCAATGATCGTGATTTTTGTGACCATCCTTCCATTGCCTCAGTGAGAGCTTTGCCAAGCGCACCTTTCTTTTGCCCGTACTGCTGCTGTACACGCTTGCGGAATTGTGTCTCAGTATCATCTGTCACATTGACTGTAATTGTTCCCATCATAATTAAATTGATATTGATATATTTAAATGTTTTGTTTTGCATTTACATTTGGTAAATGATAGGGAATATGCTTAAGAATGTAAGCGACTCTACGCTATTTTCTGTATGGCACATATTAAAATCTACCCCTCACTGCTTGCTGCGAACTTAGGAAAGCTGAATGATGAAGTGAAAGAGGTTGAACCGTTTGCGGATGCGCTGCACATCGATGTCATGGACGGGCATTTTGTGCCAAACATTGCAATGGGGCCATCATTGGTGTCTTATATTAAAACTGCACTGCCCCTCGATATCCATCTCATGGTTGAGCATCCACGGCAGTTTGTTGCTGCGTATGCGAAAATTGGTGCATCACGGATGACATTTCATATTGAAGCAAAAGATGATCCAAAAGAGACGATTGCGGACATGAGAAAACATGGATGCAAAGCTGCAATCGCGTTAAATCCTGCGACGCCGCTGGAGAAGATTTTACCGTTTATTGATACTGTTGATATGGTGCTGGGGATGAGTGTCGTGCCAGGCTTTGCTGGGCAGCAGTTCATGCCCGATGTGCTGGAAAAAGTTAGGGAATTACGGCGATTACGACCGCTGTTAGACATTCAAATCGATGGCGGCATCAATAAGTCAAACATCGCACGCGCAGTGGAAGCAGGGGCAAATGTGATTGTTGCGGCGACAGCTATTTTTCGGCATGCAGATCGAGGAGAGGCGATTAAAGAGTTACGAGAAGCTATCGAAAAGGTTAAATAATATCTTGGTACGCGGTTTTTATGCCGGATTTCAGGGTTGTTGAACGAAGAAATGTATGGGCAGGCGACACAGATTTACAGTGGACTGACGATGCCCAACATGAGATGAGAAGTCGACGCGCCCCTTTTGCATGGAATAGCAGGGAAGATTATGCATATTGTGCTCCTCAGCAAGAGAATCAAAAAGTGGATATACCAGTCCAACCAAATTACGCTATGCAGGGAGACCCTACGAAGACAATTTTAGAAGGACTTGAACGCGCGTGCACACCGCATACACACCAAAATACCATGGATGTTACACTTAGCAGTTTTCTTGTTGCAACAGCTGTGGCGGTTGTTCTCTATAAAAGCTTTAAGAATTAATCTCAAGCACTTTTTTTCTCGATGTTGCACCGGAGTTTATTTTTAGTTTTAAGTCGAACTCTTTTTTGAAGAATTTGAGCAATTCGACGTTTGCCTTGTTCTTATCAGGCGGGGCGGCGATGCGGACTTTTACGATGTTATTTTCGATGCTGACAATTTCGGTTTTTGCAGCGTTGGGGATGACGCGGACAGATAGTTTATTGTTGAGGAAAGGGAGGCTCATCTGGCTTAAAAATTGCTTATACTATTTATTCATTTTCAAAATTAAATTTCTTAGCTCTTCATAATAGATTCTTGGATTAGATAATGTCCGCAAACCAAGCGAACTGCTTCTTCCAGCAGTCTCAAGAATAACGGTGCCTGTTTTAAACCAAATATCTATTGGCCAGCGTTGAATGAGGCGGATATCTGTTATTCTCTTCATTGGTAAAAATTTCTCTCGCTTTGTAAAAAATCCTTCAAAAAAATAGACACCTTCAGGAGTGATCTTATACGTTGTCGCTTTTGCATTAAGCGCAGTGAGCAAAATCCGCAGTGAAAGAACAAGAAGAACGCCTATTCCAAGAAGAAATGCCAAAAAAATGCTTATAGTGCCAAAAAATGCCCACACAGCTAGGAAAATAATTGGCACGAATGCCATCGGCGCAACTTCGATGAGGATAGATTTTATTACCGAAACTCTTACATCTGGTTTCAGCGCTATCGGCAGCTGCATATTACTTATACTCCCTCCATGTCACCTTGCACTTCGTGCACTTAAAAAATCTTGTTTCCGGCTCGTCAGATGCACGCGTTTGGATGCTCCAGAAGTATGCTTTATTGTGCCCGCATTTCTTGCAGGCTGCATCGACAATTGGTTTTGTTTCGACTTCTTCGACAACCTGAATTTCTTTCTGCTTTGCACCCTTTTCAGTAATTGTTGAGGATGCGGTTTCTGAACTGTAGCCGCAGCTGCAGCCCATTACTTTTTTGCCACGGTCAATTTTAGGTCGAAGCAAACTCTTACATTTTGGACAAAACATGTTGATCACCTGCACGGCCACGCGTTATTTGTAGCGGAACAATACGGCTGGCCTATAATATTGACAAATACAATTTTTACCCACCCTAAATAAGGAATGCGGAGCACGCCTTTACCCATCACTTGTGATTCCCTGATATTTGTCTCGTCAAGGCAGCCATCATTACAGTCATTTATCTGTCGTGGATTGTTATCACCTTTTGTTTGGAAGCTATTGATGGCAATGACACGGTGTATAATAGGGTCAGGGCGAGGATTTTCAGCATGGCTCATGAAGACAATAATATCGCCAATTTCAACATTCTTTCCCTTGCGCAGAATAATGATGTCGCCTTTGTTAAAGCCGTTCTTCATTGGAAATTCTTTAAATTGTGATTTTGTGATATTATGCTGCTCATACCATGCGCCATAATCACCCCACCAGAGATCAAATGATTCGTGGTGCTCCATGCTTGAGGAAACGACAGCGACGATTGGAAATGATGTGCCCAACACTGCGCCCAGCGCAGGGTAGACAAGATACCTGATCAGAAGAAATGCGAGAATAATGTTGACGAGCAGGCTTGCAAAGCTGTCATCTTTCCACAGAAAATGCCATATTTTTTTTGTGGTTTGTTTAAAAACGGTCTTATCCATATTCCATAAACGAGGGAAAGACTTTAAAAACCTTTAGTTTTTATGACAACTATGGATTTTTGCGTCAAGTGCGGCAATAAAGATGTCTATCAGGATTTCTTATGCAGGCAGTGCCATGCGCAGACGTATCCTGAAAAAGAGAAGAAAATAAAGAAAAAAAGTTCAGGTGAACTGCGGCATGCAAACTATTTTGAAGCGACAGTCCAGCTGCGCAATGTGAGCAAAGAAGTGATGCGTTTTGCATACGATGATGTTGAGAAAAATGGGATTGTTATCAGCAAAGAAATAAAAATGGATAATGGCGTTGATTTTTTCGTTGACAGCAGGAAATATGCACAGCAGCTAGGCAAAAAACTGCAGCACAAATTCGGCGGCATGATTAAATCAAGCGCGCGCGTATTTACAAAAGACCGCCAAACCAGCAAAGACGTCTATCGCGTCACCATCATGTTTAAGCAATTTCCATATAAAAAAGGCGAGAAGTTTATGCTCAAAGGTGAAGAGCTTATCGTGAAAGCTGTTGGAACAGATGTTATTACAGAAGATAGCATGCATCGGCAGCGGCGCATCAAATTTGTAGAACTGGAGCGGCTAAACGTATTCTAACATGAGCGATACAGATTATTTGGTGGTGCTCGAAGCGTTGCAGGAATTGTCAAAAGAATTAACATTTTATGTAGGAAAAGGAAAGCTTGTTACTTTTTTGCACGGCGAGAAAAATGATGCCACGCGAAGAAATGGCATGCATGAGCTGCCGCTGTTTGGGGCGCTGAGCGGTTATACTGATGAAGAGCTTGGCGAGATGATTGAACAGACAGTGTATAAAGGATTTGTTGTACAAGAGGCACTGCCTCAACATAAATTTATGAAAATACTCCGGCTGGTGGAGAAGGGTGAACGTGAGCTCCAGCAGCCGAGGAAGTCGCGAACGATTGGATACAGCTATTCGGCAATAACGGAGGAAGATAGGAAATTGTTTGCAGCGTTTGATTTTTTTTTGAAAAACTATAATGACGAGCAGAAAAAAGCGATGACGATGATTGCTGAGCGCGCGTTGTGTATCGCAGGCGCTGGAAGCGGAAAGACAACAACGCTGACAAAACGCATTGAATTTTTAGTCCGCTATCGATCTGTTAATCCTGCGGCGATACTTGCAATTACGTTCACAAGAAAAGCACGCCAAGAGATGGAGGCGCGGCTTGCAGCAGCTGGTATTGACGTTCATGTTGAAACGTTCAACTCTTTTTGTGAAAAGTTATTGCAGAAGCATAATGACAAAGCGTATGATAAACAGGTCAGGGTAATAAACACGACAGAACGACTGCAGCTTTTACAACAGGCGTTGCATGCAGGCGGCTTAACAGTGCAGCAGGCGCTCGAGCTTTATTATGAGAACAGCTCGAAAACAGATGCAGAATTGTTTTACAGCTTTCTGAATGATTGTTTTACTATCATCGAACACATGAAGCACCATCGCATCGCTTGGGATAATGACCAACTGAGCGTGCGCGAACAAGCAAGCGTGCAGATGATGAAGAAGATATGCACCGAGCTGCAGCAGCGCATGAAAAGCAACGGGCTGCGAGATTATGCTGATCAAATTGTTGATGCGCTTGCGTTGTTTGAAAAGCATCCTGAGCTGATTCCGCGATATGACCATGTACTTGTTGATGAATACCAGGATGTGAATGCGCTGCAGATCAAGCTGCTGGATATGATTGCGCCGCCGCACTTGTTTTGTGTTGGTGATCCCCGCCAGAGCATCTTTGGATGGCGCGGCTCGGATGTATCATTCATTCTTGATTTCCAGAAGAAAAATGAGAATGTGGCAATTGTTGCGCTGCGGGACAACTATAGGTCATGCACAGGAATTGTTTCACTAATGAATGCGGCAATAGCACCGATGAAACTGCCTGCGCTGCAGGCGGTGAATGATGGGAAGGGGACAGTTCAGCTCATGGAGTGCGTGAATGAAATTGCAGAGCATGATTTTGTTGTGCAAAAAATATTGAAAAGCGGCGTGCAGCGGCATATGATTTTTGTGCTCGCGCGAACACATCGCCAGCTGAAGGAATTAAGTGAGCGGATGAAACTGCTGGGCGTGAAGCACATCATAAGAAGTGAGGAGACAGAATTAAGGGCAGCTATGGCTGATGAAGTTGTGCTTGCGACGGTGCATGCCATCAAAGGAATGGAAGCGCACACTGTTTTTGTTATTGGCTGCAATGTCCAGTCGTTTCCATGCAGAGCAGGCGACCATCCCGTGGTTGATTTAGTGAAAGATAACCATTATGACGCTTTTGAGGAGGAAAGGAGGCTGTTTTACGTTGCGCTCAGCAGGGCGCAGCATGAGCTGTATATGACATATACAGGAACAGTGACACGTTTTGTGACGCATGAAATGAAGAAGCTGCTCGAAGAGCCGCGGGTGAAAGTGAAAGGAGATGCGTTTGAACGGCTGCGCTCATGGCGAGCAGAGATTGCACGCGAATTGAATGTGCCGCCCTATGTTATTTTTCACGACAGCGTGTTGTTGGAGATTGCGACACGGAAGCCTGTGACACTTGAGGAATTACAGGAGATTAAAGGTGTCGGGCCAGTAAAATTAATGAAGTATGGGATGAGATTACTGGAATTGGTGTAGACAGATTTAATAATGATAAAATAAATCAAACATCATGCCTAAGAAACAATCCAAAACAGAAGCATTGCAGATCGTTGTTGAACTGTTTAAGGATGCGGAAAAGCAATTCAAACAGCAGCCGGCAAAAGCACATCTCGCTGTCAAAAAGGCACGGCGCATCGCGATGAAGCACAAGCTCAGGATGCCGCGCGAGCTGAAACGTCGATTCTGCAAGCATTGTTATCATTATTTGCAGCCTGGTGTGAATGCGCGCGTGCGCGTGCATGATGGGAAAGTGATTATAACCTGCTGGGAGTGCAAGCACATCGTACGAATTCCGATTAAATACCTCGGAGTTTCCATCCTCAGTAGAGGGTGGAAACTCTGATGGTGCTCAAGAACCACCAGTAATTAGAATGGTGGTTCTTGACAGGTGCATGTTTTATATACCCTCAGCTTATTTTTTTCTTCATGCGTTTGATGAAAAAAGTGCTCATTGCAGCTGCAGGACTTGCAATAACAGCGGGAGCGATTTTCAGACCGGAAAAGGAATTTCACTTGACGTTTGGAAAAGAAAATATTGGCTACGTTCTGGGCGATCCATACCTAAAATCTGAATGGGGAATGAGCGATATGAGCAAGGGCTACGCACGGATGGATTTTTATTCACCAACGGGAAAAGGAGTTGCAGAAATCTATTGCGAACGAGGTCTCCTTCATCCTCAGCCCTGGTACGCTCGGCTCGCTGCGCGTATTGACGAGAACACAACCCTTGGTTTAGGAAGAGCACGTATGGCTGCTGTCATCCATTACGATGACGGTCGGAAGGACGAGATTTATGATGATGGTATTGACGGTTCCGTAGAAAAGCATAATACATACTCTCCCATGACGAGCCCATGGATTTGCAGATTTCAGCGGCGCACATCTGAAGTCGAACAAACTGAGGTTGCACTTTTTGGCAATGGCATTCTTTTGTATGGTGTAGAACGTTATGATGTTAAAAATCGGTCGACGGCTAGTCATGTTGATGTGTATCTGATGAGTTCGCCAGATGTGGTAAAATTCGAGAGTGTGAGAGATCCTGCCCAGAGAAAGTATTTATTCGGAAAGATAGGCCAAGGCGTAGGTACTGTCATTCAGGACTGGGCGGGAATGCCTGGAATACATGCGTGGCTCCACTCTGATATCTTTGGATTTACAAATGAGGGTAGAGGGCATAATAGGCACGGACTTGTTATTAAAGACAAAAACGGTTTTCCACCGTTTGATTACATGGAGATCAGATAATGCAAGCATATAACGAGGATACCGGTGCGATGAGGTTAATCAGATAAACCCCTCTTCAACATTTCGAATGTTGCAATCATTGGGGACTTCTCTATGCTATAGCGCCCTCTCCTTATTTGTTTTAATATTTCCAGTCTTACTAATCTTCCAATATAGGGTGGAGAAACACCAACTTTGCTAATTTCAGTACTTTGAATGACATCTTTATCCAAAGCTGCGATTTTTGCGAAAGAAATAACATCTTGATCTGAAGCATCAGGAATTTCATGATCTAACCAACTTTTGCCAATATCTACTGCTTTCTTTATGTTTTCTCTTACTGTTTGATCAGTGATTGCACTGTTTTTAGTATAGCACGCAGATGCTATGCATTGCACCAAATAAGGATAACCACCTGTGACTTTATGCACAGCTGCAATCGCAGCATTATCCCACGTTGTGCCCTCTTCAACTAATGGTTTGCGAAGAACCTCCCTCGTTTCATCTAATGTGAATCTTCCGAGATTGAAGCTTGCACCAGAAAAAATTCTTGCAACTGGGGAATATTTATCAACTAATTTTTCCTCAAAATCAATGAAGCCACTTATAGTCAGGAGAATAGGAGTTTTAGATACTTCTTCTACAATTGATTTGAGCTCGCCAATCGCCTCGATAGACAGAAAATCTGCATCATCAATTGCAATTAGAATTAATTCCACGTCTCTTAGAGAGTCGACGTATAATCTCCACTGAGCGTATGGGCTTCGTTCCCCACGACTTTTCTTTAAATCAAGAATAAGGTTAAATGCACTTACTCGATTTACATTTTTAGCTATCCTCTTGAGCTTTTCTAAAACAGTTTTTCTTTTTTCTACTTGTTCCTCTAACTCTTCATTCAAAAGCAGGTAAAGTTCCTGATCGTTAGTTGTTCTTGCTAGTCTCCTGTTGATGAGGAGAATGCCTGAGTAATCACTTTCTATGCTTGACATCTCACTTATAATCTTGTTAATAAAAAATCCCAGTCGCAGCAGAGCTGCGGGGTATTTTTTAAGCCTCAGAACTGAGTAGATTTATTTGCCGTAGCAGAGCTACGGAGTATGTACTCAGTTTGAGCAATCAAGGATGTTTTACCGACCCCCCTATGACCAAATATAAGGATACCTCCAGACTTAGTATGCTCTTGAGCGATAGCAATTCTCTCTCGGACTTTTGCAAGGATATGTTCCCTGCCACCAAAATATTCAGGTCTTGCAGGAGTTTGTGGATCGTAGGGGTTGGTCATATTATAAGCATTAATTTATTTTAATTAATCAGATTAAAAGCTTATTTATATGATTTTCGCAACAAAGAGGTTAATAACCACTTTGTGATGGTGACGAATAGTAAGGTTTATATAGAAGGTGCGCCTCGAGAAGCTTATGTTAGGCATTATCGATCGGTGGAAAATCAAGCGTGCATTTGCACGGGTTAAAGAAGACTTGTCGCAGGCAAAGAAAATATTAAGCAACGGCATCTTTTCGCTTTCTACAGAATATGCAAAACTGCAGCTCAGAGTGCAGGATTTAGAGCGCAAGATGGAACAGCTCGAAGCATGCCAGCACGAACAATCATACAATTACGCGCAAAGTTATTAAACCAGACGCTTTGAAAAGCATATGCTGACACTTAATCTTGAGCTTGAACAAGCGATTGACAAAATTAATGCTGAACATGCAAAACTTGTCTGTATTCAGCTGCCCGATGGATTAAAGCCAAAGGCTGAAGACATTAAAAAAGAGCTTGAAGAAAAGACAAGTGCAACAATCATTTTCTGGGCAGGAAGCTGCTATGGCGCATGTGATGTGCCTGTTGGATTAGAACGAATGGGTGTAGATTTGTTGATACAATTCGGCCATACGCACTGGATGCCGAAAATTAAGGGGTATGAGTATGGGTGAAAAGCTTTAGAGATGCCTTACAAGAATATAGGGGACAGCTCGTTATTGATTTAGAAGAGGTTCAACCTAAATTAATGAATCCACCGTCAGAGCTTGACATTTATTTGGGAATATGTGGCACATATGAAGCAGCTGTGAATGGAAATGGCAAAGGGGATCCACCCTGCTTGAAAGTTGAGGAATTATACGAGTTTAAACGGGTGCGCCCGATTGCGCTTCAGGAGCTTGCACGGTTTGCAGGCGTGCTTGCAACTGCTGATGAACTTTGCAGAAAAACGCTTGTTGAACTCAATTTTAGACCAACAAATGGAGATGAATATGAGCTACAAGCGATGATTAGCGGAGTGCAGTCAAAACTGAGGACAATTCGTGCGCGCGGTGCCCAACTTGAAGATACACTTGGAACATTTGAACGAAGAGATACGTTACTTCTGAATAACCATCGTAGATATGGCCTTCTCTAGAGTCCCCGCCGCAACCCCATACAGAAACAACAGCGGTGCGCTGTAATTCTGCATAATAATGAGTGCGATCGCTACAATTGAGATTATTACTGCACGGGTTTTGAACGAAAGAAAAAAAACTGCGATTGCGATGAAAAGCAATGTAATTTTTTCTAACTGGGGAACGGCAAGCATTGCAACGACGAAGAACGTTAATGCAAGAATCTTTTCCAGAAGAATGAAATATTTCTTTCCCTGCTGTAATTCTTCTGGGACTTTAGATGCGATGAAATAACCCACAGGAAAGCCGAGAAAGGCGATAAGGATAGTGAGTATGGTTTGAAGCATGGGTAATGAAGAAAAGCTCTATTAAAAAAGGTTTGCCACAATAAATTTAAACAGATCACTTTCTCAGCATTATATGAAACAGCTTTTTAGGCTTGATGAGCTGCTTGATTCGTTTGAGCCTTTTAAAGGGAGACATGATAAAGATAAATCACGGCTTTTTCTCAGGCAACCACCAACGGCCCAGGAGTGGAAAGCCTATGGCGCTTTTGAGCAAGGAGAAGTTGCACTGGACAAAGTGGATCATCACATTCGCGCACGATATGGGACATCCTATGAGGTATGGGGCAATCCTCGAACGATTGTCCACAACCATGTGAAACTCGTTGCTCTTCCGACAGAAATGGATGTTGAGTCTGCTGAAGAATCTCGTGTGTGCACTGAGTGGATTGTCAATAGGGACTGCATTACACAGGTTTGGTATAATTTTGGTCAACGGCGACGATCGACGGCCATAGATGAGTTTTTATCTCGAAGGAAAGAAGATGCTGGGCATGAGCAGCTCTATGAAAGACAATATGACGAACCAGCACATCTGCAATACATGCCGCTCCAAAAAGGGGATGGAATTCGGCGAACAGGCTATTATGACGCAGTCATTGTTCCCTGGGAATATTTTGCTGGATTTTATTCTCAAGAGAGATTCTGGCATTTATTTGACCGACGGCGAAACTGGAGAAAGATTATTGAACACGCAGTATCGACTCATGGACAACAGCAAGCACTTCATCCTGTGCCGCAGGGGCAAAATGCAGCGTACCTGCACGCTCATGGCCACCACCCGATACTCCAAGGTAGGGCTTCTGACGGAGGACGGTGACGATGTCATTCAAATTAAACTGCGCATGCCTGCTTGCACGGATGACCACCATGTCTTTTGCAACGCCTAAAACAAACACGTGCTTCTGATGCTGTGCTTTCAGCCAATCACTGGTCATGCCCGTAATCTTGCCAAAACTTGGAAATTCACCGGCGAACATAATGTCATTCAGTGGAATGGATGCAATAACTGATTTTTCTGTTTCTTCAATTTGGATGTACTGCTTGACGACTACGAGCAGCTCATCCATACGGCGGCGCGCCTCTGCATACCACAATTCAACAAGCTGCTTTTGCTTTACGCGGTCTTTGCCGAGAAGATCGTCGACAAGCACGCGGCCTTCCATTGAGCGTAGGTAATACGCAGCAAAGTCAATGCAGAGCGCTATTTTTTTTAATTCGTCAGCTGTGTAGCCGTCGCTTTCTGCAATTTTCAGATACTGCTGCATCTCGCCGCTTTCAACCTTGTCGCCTGTGCCTGAAAGTGCGGGGAGAGTTGTAAGAGGTGATGCTGTGTTGTTCACAATTCGTGCAAGCTCGGTTGCAAGCATGCCTGCAGAAATCTGAGAATTATAGCCAACCAAATAAGGATTGATATGAACATCAACAATCGGGCTGATGATATCTGTGCTGATGAAATGATGGTCAACAATAATGATAGGGCAGCCGTAGACCTTGAGGCTTTTGAGCGCGACTGCATCTTCTTTGCCTGAACCGTTGTCAACGACGATGATCAACGGAGGCTGTGTATTCGAGCGCAGCATGTCGTTTGTGATGCCCACGAGATCGACAAGAACGTCGCTCAGCGAATAAAAAGGCGCACGGCTTGGCAGGCGGCGGAAAAATTTCCAATCCTGATAAGAATCGCGCTGGTCGCGCACCAACGGAAGTATTGCGCGCTCTAATGCAACACCGCCGCTATAGCCATCACAGTCAGCGTTATGGCGAAGCATGATCGGGCGACGCTCAAATATTGCTTTTTTGATGAGCATGGCAGCCTGCTCGAAACTGTTCCGGAGCTTTTCAAGGTGTTCGCTTTGCACAAGGAACGGGATGCTTTCCACATGGAGCTGGCGCTTCTTGTTTTGCTCAAGCGCCTGCGCAAACAAGTCAGGATCAGCTTTTTGGATTGCATCAATAGAACCTTCAAGATTGTTATTATATTCCTGGATGCGCATTGATACGGAGACAATGTCGCCAACATTCATATTGGAATGGGCACGGACGCCGGGGCGAACGAACGCTTTTGCAGTGAATTTTGATATGCCATCGCTCAGCACAAAAATAGTTGGGCCAGCGGTCTGATGGACCTGCTCGACACGCGCGACTACGTCAATCGGCTTGCCAATGTCTGCGCGGCTGATTTCACTGAAATGCATACATGCTTGAGAAAGCGGTGGTTTATAAAATTGATGGGGATGTTGTATGTAATAGCAAATCTCATAAATTATGGTACTTATAGAGATTTGCTAGTATAGATAAAGTGCCTTTTGAAATGTTCCATTATTTATGCACTTTACTATAATTAGCGTGTCTTGATTTTTACCTCAATAATTTTTCTCAACTCGGCAATGTTTTTGAATGGAATTGATTTTTCTTTTCGAATTCGTTCAAGCTTTTTCAGATATTCAGGGCGTACTTCTAAATTATCATCTTCAGCGTTTATATTCGTCATGATAAAAAGAAAAGTTACAACAGTTTAAAGAGGTTGCGAAAAATTGAAGTTATTTTTAACCCCCTAATTCCCTCTTAAAATTACCAACAAACCGGTCAAAATCATCGACATTAATGACAGCGCCGCAGGCGTATTCATGGCCGCCGCCACGGCCGCGGACGCCGACAAGCGCTTTCTGCAATACAGGCGCAATTGGAATTTTGCGCGAGCGCAGGCTGCACTTGTACTCATCATTCTTTCTTCGCGCAATGAGGATAATGCACGTCGGGAAATGGTGGGCGACTTCGTTGCTCAAATCACTGCTGAAGCTCCACCGGTCTTCGTCGTAGCGGAACAAGAGCAGACCATCCTCAGGCGTTGTTTTTAATGCGTCGGCCAGTATCGGCTCATAATTCTTGTTGACTTTTCCGTAGTAGTCCATGACTTTTCTTGCTGCAGCGGTGGACGTGTTCAACAATTCTTCCGGCGATTTTATTTCAATGAGCGCGTTAATGCATTTCAGCACTTCATTTGTTTTGCCTTTGAGAATAAATGAGACGATGCGCGCAAGCTTGCCCGCGACCGTATCAAACATCGCAACTTCTGGCTCTGTTGTTGATGAAGGGAGTAGTGAAGGATATTTTATCAATTCACGCTTGAAGTCAGGAACATACCAGTCTGCGACACAGCCAATCGCAGCAATCCACATGTCATTTTTGCTTTCAGTCTTGACAATTTCGTATGCAATCCGTGTTGTTGGAATGTATGCGTCACTTTTTTTTATTCTCGGATTGAAATATTTGACGCTTGCCCTGTCCAATGGCGTGTGATGATCAATCCAATAGATTGGGATTTTGCCGAGCGATGAATGAACGCCATCAATGAAATTCTGCTCAACACAGGGCATATCAAGGATGAAAACGGCATCGGGCTGATATTTTTCTGCCTGGTTCACCCAATTTTTATCAAGATAAGAAGTTGATTTAACAATGATACCTTTACCCTCACGATAAAGGCGGTATAAAACGAGGAAACTGCATAACCCATCTGCATCGCTGTCATAGAAAAATAACGGCTTTTTTGCGCTTTTTAATGCTGTTCTGAGCTCGTCGAGCTGCTTTTTGGGCAGGATGGTGACCATGGCAGATGAATGATAAGGATGATAGATAAAGGTTTCGGCTACCTGGCGATATTGAAAAGCTCTCCCTGCGCTCGGTGCTGTCGCTCGCTCGGTCGATTTCTTGCATACAAGATTTTAGCATGGTGTTATATCTTTTATTGAGGAAAATCGATACCAACGTGCTAGGAACTGCAAGTTCTTGCACCTCGCTCGGCATAGCCTCGGAGGCATCAGAACCATAGCCACAGCCTCGCTCGGTAAAGAGCTAGTCAGCACTGTGGTGCTCGACACGTACCTTGGCAGTGCACCACTTTTCAATATCGCCATGGTCAAATCATTACCTTTTTAAGCCAATCATGTTTATCATAACTTAATGAAAAAGAGGGAACCGTCGAAGCACGACAAGATAGTTGGAGCTTCGATTATTGGCGTGTTCTTTGTGATGCTTCTTGCTGTTGTTTTATTGCGCGGTTATTATCAGAGTTTTGGGTTGGCGATTGGCGTAACCGAAAATGATATTGACCTGGATGGGATTAGTGATAGCCAAGATAACTGTGCGCGCTATGCAAATGCTGACCAGACCGATAGCGACGGGGATAGCATTGGAGATGCATGTGATTTTTGCTTAAACGATCCTCAAAATGACGTGGACAATGATGGAATCTGTCAAGCAGTCGACAATTGCCCCAGCCTCTATAATTATCACCAGGCTGATTGTAATGCAAATGGAATAGGAGATGCGTGTGAAGAGTTGCCTGAAGGTTTTGTTTGTTCTTCCGATCGAGATGAAGATGGTGTTGTTGATAATCTGGATAATTGTCCTGTGGTTTCGAATGCAGATCAGTATGATTCAGAAGCACACCCCGATCAGGCTACATTTGGAACGACGAAGCTTGATCCATCAACGTGGCTTCAATTCAGCGGTTTCGGAAATACTAATTCCGTTATGCAGCCAGATTATTTGGAATTAAGCGTCGATGGGATCAATAGTGGGAATACGGCTCATTACATCAGTAAGATTTCGGCACCTGGGCAATTACCAGAGACGGATTTTGCTGTGCGTTTTCCTTATACAGCCCAATTGATTGCAGGCGTCGAGTATCAAGCAGCCATTGGTCTCGCTGATAGCACCGGAAAAGGGTACACCATTTGGAGCAAAACAAGCCAGCAAAGTCAGGGCAATTTTTTGCTGGAAGACGGAATCATTGAAATAAGAAAGATTGGAAACGCTGTCACCACCTCGCTTAATGGCAATCAACAAACATTTCAGGTAGCGCCCCCATTGCGGATACTTGTTTCTCTGAGAAGCGACACGAAATCTCAGGCCAAGATCAGTATGACAACTGCAAGTGATCGTATTGGAGATTCCTGTGATATTTGTCAACTTGCTCTTGATCCTGCGCAAACCGACAGCAATAATAATAGATTGTCTCTTCCTTACACGATTGATACCAAAATTGGCGACGCCTGCGAAGATGCTGAAGCCGATTCAGTTATAGATATCAGAGACAATTGCCCAACCAAAACTAATCAGGATCAACGCGATTCTGACGCTGACGGCGCTGGTGATGTTTGTGATGATCGCGATGCTGACGGCTTCCTTGATGCGAGTGATAATTGTCCAGCTCTAGCCAATCAGGATCAGTCAAATACAGATAACGATCAATTAGGTGATGTTTGTGATTCGTGTCCTGCAGATGCGCAAAACGATGCTGATGGGGACGGTATTTGTGGGGATGTGGATAACTGCGGTCAGTATAATTCGGACCAAGTAGACTGTAATTACAATGATATTGGTGATGTCTGCGAACAGAGCGAAAGTGAAGGAGAAGAATTTTTCCAGGTAACCTGCACTGATGGCGATGATGACGGAAGAATACATCCTAATGATAACTGCCCAAATATTGCCAATCCTGACCAAGCCGATTGTGATCTTGATGGGATTGGCGACATGTGTGATGATCAGAATCAGTGTACAGTTGATACCGACAGTGACGGAATCATCAATGCAGAAGATAATTGTCCTGGTGCGTCAAATTCAAATCAAAATGATTGTGATGCAAATGGTATTGGAGATTTGTGTGATACGCAAAGTTTGTGCAGTACGGATAGCGATAATGATGGAACAGTTGATCCTGCAGATAATTGTGTGAATCAGCCGAATGCAGATCAAATGGACCTAGATCAGGATGGAAAAGGAAACGTTTGCGACAGCTGTCCATTTGATGCACAAAATGACCAAGATGCGGATGGGATATGTGGAGATGCGGATAATTGTCCTGCGCTGAGCAATGCAGATCAAGCAGACAGTGATGATGATGGCATTGGCGATGCGTGCGATGCTCTTGGATTTGTAGACGTAGACGAAGATGGCGTTCAAGATAGTACTGATAATTGTCCTACTATTGGTAATGCAAACCAAGCGGATGCTGATGAAGATGGCATTGGCAGTGCCTGCGATGCTTGTCCATTAGATTTCAATAATGATGCAGACGGTGATGGCATCTGTGGAAATGCTGACAACTGCCCTGCTGATAATAATGTACAGCAAGGTGATTGTGATGAAGATGGCATTGGAAATGCATGCGATGCTGACAGCCTGTGCAGCACTGACGGAGATGAAGATGGTGTTGTTGATGTAAACGACAATTGTGCTGAAGTAGCTAATGCTGGCCAAGAAAATGCAGATAATGATAACATTGGAGATGCTTGTGATGCATGCATGCTCGATGCTGCGAATGATGCTGATGGGGATGGTGTTTGTGGCAATGTTGATAATTGCGCAAGCGAACCAAATGCTAATCAATTTGACTCTGATGAAGATGGCATTGGAGATGCGTGTGAAGTAGTAGAATTGCTTTCAATACAAGAGCCTGCGCCAGCTGCTGCACCAGCACCATCTGGTGGCGGTGGTGGAGGGGGTGGGGGCGGCAGACGTGGCAGCTGTACGCCCAAATGGACGTGCACTGAATGGAGTGCGTGTGATGCGATTGGCGGCTACCATTATCGAACATGCACTGATACAAATAATTGTGCGGATAAAGGGCTTCGCATTGAAGATGTGCCAAAGCCAGATGAGCAGGATGCTTGTGAAGTTGAAGCTGTTTTATTGTCTGGTCCCACATGTTTTGATAGACTGAAGAACGGCGACGAGACGGATGTTGATTGTGGCGGCTCTTGTGCAGCATGCGAGTTGGGAGGAGTATGTGGTGAGAGTGCTGACTGTACGACAGGGAATTGTTTAGAAGGAGTATGTGTTGACGAACAAGCATGCGTCACTGATGATGATTGCTTTGATGGTGTCTGTAGCAATGGGGGATGTGTGGCTATCGAGGCTGCTGCTCAGGGATCAGAACAGCCGCTGCGGATATGGTCAATGGCAATTGCAGCATTTCTACTGATTATTATTGGTGGCGTTGGATATAGACTTCATCATCGAACACACTCATCAAATCCTGCGGTCAAAGCTATTGATGACTATATCAACCAGGTTCTTGCGCAAGGATTTCATCCTGATCAGGTAAAAGAATATCTTGTGCAGCGTGGTTGGAAAAAAGAGCTTGTGCATCAGCGAGTTGATAGCTTACGAGAGAAGGTTAATTGAACAGTGAGGCAAAAAAGCGCTTGAAAAATGTCCAGAGATTGGTGAACATATTTTTTTCTTGCTGGGGCATGCTTTCTGTTTCTTTGCCTGCGCCCTGTTCTGATACAGTCAAGAGAAGACTTTTTCTTTCGTTGCGCTCATTATAGACATCTGCCTGGAATGTTTGGATACTGCCCTTTTTTGATGCTGGAATAGTAAGCTGCCAGTCAAGCGTTTTCTTTTCGTTTGGAAGCAGGAGAACATGGAACGTATCTCGTTCAGCTTTTATTTCTGGCGGGACTGCGAGATACAAGGTTGTTGCGACATAATAATTATTTTTATTTTCGAGCACAACGGATAGTGTGTTTTTGCCGGGAGTCACTTCAGAAGCAATGTGTGGCTCAATCTGGATGATTGGTGAAAGCATGTCGCCTTCGCTGGTGATGGAGGCATCAATCTTTAGTGGATGAGGGATGTAATTGCCGTCACCTTCAAAGAAAAAAGCCTGCGAAGTGTGCTTTGAATCAATACCATCGTTGAGCTTCAGATGAGTCGCGTCAACATATCCTAATTGACCGTAGACCAAATCATAGGGTATCCATGCGCCTGTGATGTATACTTCAGCCCAGCCGTGGCGCAGCCAATGTTGGCTGAATTCGTCTGCAGTGGTGTAGCTGATTCCTGAAACATAACGGGCAGGGATGCCGCTGCTTCGTGCCATTGCGATGAACAGTGAGGTTATTTCGTCGCATACGCCGATTTTATGCTCCAGAACCCAGCTTGAGGACTGTGTGACCTGCTCTGTGAGCGTGGAAAGGTCGTACTGAATATTTTCTTCTACCCAGGTGGCAAGCTTGAAAAGCGCAATCATTGTGTCAGCTTCGCCGGCGATGAGCTCTTGTGCTTTTGCATGAATAGCTGCGTTGTTGGAATCAATGTGCTTTGAAGGTTGTGTGTATTCGCTGAATTCTGTGCTTCCAAGGGGGATGAGTTTGGTGACTTTGGGAAAATAAGATGATGACTGCAGAGAGGATGATACTGAATACGTGACCTTGTTTTTTGGTTGTGTCCAGATGTATGCTATTGAGTTATCACTTTTAGTGGCTGATGGGCTTATTGATTGTTTGATTATTTTTTGACTTTCAGTTTCACGCAGGACGTCGTACAAAAATACACGAAGCTCACTTGGAGAGCCGACGATGTCAATGTCAGACGAGAGGGTGATGTCAATATTTAATGATTCACGGTTGTAAATTGTTGGAACTTCAGCAGATGCGAGTGAGACGAGCAGTAATATCAATAGACAGTAGATTAGTTTCATGGACATCATCTCTTTTTTCTTATTTGTTTGTGTTCAAGTTTATTAATCTCGCGGTCGATTTCTTTTACTTTATGTGAATAGCTTTGCTTTTTTTTATGGAGCACTCGAATGTTTTTATTATTTATATGTTTCTTTTGAATCGGAGTAGTTTTTTTCTTGTTCCACCGCAGTATTATATACGTTGTAATAACTGCGATGATTATGAGCAGCAGCAGCCAGAATCCAAAGACACGGACGAATGGCGTGCTTGGTTTGTCATTGATTGTACAGATCGATTCTTCAACACAATCGCCGCCTGCACAGGCTAACGGCAGCTCATGGCGCTGGCGAGCGATGAATTCGTTGCCACGGCGGAATGTGAATTCTAGCTGGTAATTGCCTGCGAATGCTGGATCATATCTAAATTGCTGCGCTAACAAGAACCGATCGCCGGGCTTCAACGGGTATGGGCCAAGGATTTCGCTGAATGGGGTTGTTGGACCGCGGATCAACGATTCAATCAAACCGCGCAAGCGCAGCGTTGGATTGTATGATGTTGACGCGTTCTTGATCACGCCGATTTCTACGGTGATATCTTCGCCCAAGTAGGGGTCGAGCTGCTCAGGGATGGGTGCTTGCTTGCCAACAGGGAGCTGTGTGCCGCGTGTCGTGCTGAGATTGCCGGGCAACTCGGAGATGACTGCGTAGAGGTCGATCACATTACCTTCGACATTGACTGCGCTGGCTGCTATCTTTGGAACGAGATCAAAAGTTACCCGCTCTTTACCAACTTCCTGGCCATACGATGTATAGATGACATCAATTGATACGTTGTTGCGCGCAGTCATTGGCATTTTTATTTTTACTTTTTTCTTTAGCGTCTCACCAGGCTCGAGCTTGTCAACGACAATTGGCTCGAGCAGCTGCGGCGTGAGTAGACGGTCTGATACGGGCAGCAGTGTAACTTCAAACGCGCCGACACAGGTCACAATTGTTTTCACAGGATACAACGGCAAGTATGGCTCTGCGCTGCCGAGCACTGAGACTTTTAGCGCTTTCAAGACATCTGCCTTCAGCAGCTCAAAGCCTTCAATCATGTTAACCAACAGGCGCTGCAGGATAAATAATTCTGAGATGCTGCATAATTTGCCTTCGTCATATGCTTTCTGCAGGCGGGCAGTAAATTCATGAATATCACTCTTTAAGTCGTCAATCTGCGCGTTCAGCTTGTCAACTTCTTCCTGTGA
>DATDXM010000009.1:0-2454 GCA_035289325.1 Candidatus Nanoarchaeia archaeon | reverse complement strand
ACCAATCAAGCAATTAGTTCGTGTCGTAAACACTGATTTGAACGGCTTAAAGCCTGTCCATCACGCATTATCACAAATAAAAGGCGTCGGCGTCTCATTTTCTCATCTGGTCTGTCATCTTGCAAAAGTTGATATGTATGCTAAATTAGGCTCACTCGACGAGGCAACCATAAAAAAGCTTGATGAAGTGATTCGCAATCCATTGAAGCACGGCGCACCAGTGTGGATGGTAAACCGCCGCCGAGATTTCGAAACCAACGAAAACAGGCATGTTGTAACGGGCGACATTGATTTTGTAAACGACAATGATATGAAGCGATTGAAAAAGATAAAAGCATATCGCGGCATTCGGCACATGCTTGGTCTTCCAGTACGTGGACAGCGTACACGTTCAAATTTCAGAAAGAACAAAGGAAAGATTCACCTGGGCGTTCAGCGCAAGAAGGTTACACAGCCTGCAGGAGATAAAGGAGAAAAACCTGCAGGCAAGGAGAAGAAGAAGTGATGACTTATGGGTGACCCACGCAGACTACGCAAGAAATATTCTGGTCCGATGCATCCTTGGAGAAAGGACAATATTGCGGCAGAGAACGAATTGAAGAAAGAATACTCATTAAAGAACAAACAGGAAGTCTGGCGCATGAATAGCGCTCTGCGTGATTTCAAGAATCAGGCAAAAAAACTTATTGCGTTAAAAACAAAACAGTCAGAAAAAGAGCGTAATGCCCTTCTGGAGCGGCTTCAAAAGATCGGCTTGTTAAGCATTGGTGCAAAATTAGATGATATTCTGAGCTTGACCGTACGTCATGTTCTCGAGCGACGACTGCAAAGCGTTGTATTCCGCAGAGGTCTTGCACGAAGCATGTCCCAGGCACGCCAATTTATTGTGCATCGCCATTTGTCAGTCAAAGGGCGTGAAATCACTGCGCCAAGTTACGTGGTCAGAAAAGATGAAGAGGAACTTATCCAGTTTGCTCAAAGTTCACAGTTTTTGAATCCCGATCATCCGGAGCGAGTTCCTATTGAGAAAAAGGAAACGAAGAAAAAAGGCGTAGATAGAAAAGAAGCAGCCGAATTTAAAGCCGAACCAAAGATCGAATCCAAAATTGAACCAACAATTGAGTTGAAAGAACAAAAGGTGGCAGCATGAGAGACGATCGAAAGATTCGCTGGGGAATTGCGCATATCTACTCAAGCTACAATAATACTATTATTCATATTACTGATATTACGGGCACCGAAACGCTTGCACGCTCTTCGGGCGGCCAAGTCGTAAAAGCAGATCGCCTTGAAAGTTCACCGACTGCGGCAATGATGGCTGCAAAAAAAGTCGCAGAACAAATCCGCGACAAAGGCATTAATGGTTTGCATGTTCGAGTTAAAGCGCCAGGTGGCCATCAAGGTCCTGCAAACCCGGGCCCAGGCGCACAGGCTGCAATCCGTGCATTATCGCGCGCAGGTCTGCTTATCGGTAAGATCGAAGATGTTACTCCAGTTGCACATGATGGCTGCCGCATTAAAGGGGGCAGGAGAGGGCGACGCGTATGAAACTTGAGCTTTTACAGTGGGACAAGAAAGCAAATCTGTTACAAGTGCGCCTTGATGGTGCGAGTGCATCATTTGCAAACCTCGTTCGAAGATTTTCAATGGATGAAGTGCCAACGCTTGCGATCGAAGATATTGATTTTCACGATAACAGCTCAGCATTGTACGATGAAATGATTGCACATCGGCTTGGCCTGATTCCAATAAAAACAGATTTGTCCAGTTACACAATCAAACAGGAATGTTCATGCGGCGGCGAAGGCTGTGCGAAATGCCAGCTAAAGATCACATTAAAAGCAGCAAAAAAAGGGCTTGTTACTGCGGGCGAAGCAAAAAGCGCAGATCCAAAATGCACGTTTGTGTATGACGACATGCCTGTTGTTAAATTGGCTGCGAAGCAGAAGCTTGAAATTGAAGCGATTGCAATTCTTGGCCGTGGCCGTGAACATGCAAAATGGTCGCCCTGTTTAGCTCATTATAAGCATGAAGTAACCATTAACACTTCTTCAGTAAAGTTCGACCATGATCAAAAGGCACGACTTCAGCGCGCGTGTGGCAATCTTGCACAGGTTGATGGCAAAGTGAAAGTTGACGAAGAAAAATTACAATTATCTCAAAACTCCGAAGCCTGCCTGCAAGTGCTTGAAGAAGTCGGTGCTGAGCTAAAAGAAACAGAGAATATCATTTTTACAATTGAAAGTTGGGGACAGCTCAACTGCAAAGAAATACTCGATACGGCAGCAGATCTTATCATCAAAGAATTAGATTTGCTCAAGGAGAAATTATGATTAAACCTGTAAAAAATGAAAAAGCTGCTGAAATAGTGGGCTTGGCTTTTGGTGATGGAAGTCTAACTACTCGCAAAAATGAAAGATTAAGATTTCAAATGCGCGGCCATATCGAAGAAAA
>DATDXM010000008.1:0-11666 GCA_035289325.1 Candidatus Nanoarchaeia archaeon | reverse complement strand
TTTGACAATTCATTTAATTTTTCTAATTCACTCTCAAGTTTTTTACGGACATCATCGCGCAATTTACGCAATCCTTTGATTTCTTTCTCGTGCAGCTTCTTCTGCTCTCGCAACGCATCTACTTCTTTCAGCAGCACTTGCATCTCTTCATGCTTTTGCTGGCTTTCATTTGCATATTTCTGCACGGCGCTATGCACGTCTTCGCTCTGCTTTTTGAGCTGCTTGATTGTATTTTCTTCGCCGCGAACTTTCTGCACTGCATGAAGAGCAGTAGCCGCTCCTTCAGCTTTTTTCCTCAACTCTTTTATTTTCTTCATTAATCCTTGTTCCTTGGAAAAATTCATGACTTCTGTTTGAATATGAAATTCAATTTTCTCAATCTCTTTTTCATATGCACGTGGATTTCTCAATCCTTCTTTTGACAATACTTTCTCTTGGCGGAACCCTGTTACAGCTGTGATATGCTGTCGTATCTGTTCCTGAACCTGAGCACGCTCATCCTTATGCTTCCTGACAGAACCTGTAAGCTCATCTCGCTGCACGCGTAATTGCCGCACTCTATCTAAAATCCCCCCTATAGAATCATGGCACTCATTTCTTTTCAAGACAAGCGGCTGTAATTTGTCATAGAGCTGCCGCAGCTCAGCACGGAGAGATAGAACAAGATGCTTTTGATCCGCAAACTGTTTGAACACGGGTGTGTTTTCCATAGTGATATCAATAAAAATATAATGTAAAAAAAAATTTAACCAAAGAGCGCACCTAAGCCTGCTGCAGCTTCTTCTTCTTTCTTTTTATCTTCCTCAGCTTTCTTCTTTGGATCTTCTTTTGGAGCTGCTGCTGCTGGAGCCGCTGCTGCAACTGGAGCTGCGACCATTGCGCTTTTCTTAACAGCTTCGTCAATATTAACGCCTTGAAGTGCTGCAACTAACGCTTTGACGCGTGCTTCTTCAACAGTAACGCCTGCTGCGTGCAGCACCTTCTTGACACTTTCCTCGTCAACCTTCTTTCCTGCTTTATGCAAGAGTAATGCGGCATATACATATTCCATGCTTATCTCCTCCGGTGAGCATCTCTATGGACGCGTAATTTTTAAGCTTTATCCTCAACTGCCTGCAAAATCGCCTGCGCTTCCCGCTCGCTTTTGCCGAGCATTTCATTGATGGTATCCTTGCTGACAACGCCAGCTTCCAATGCAACAGCTTTTGCTTCTCTGAATGCAGTCTGGACAAGGAACTCGATGACATCCTGTGCAGGGTATGCAATATCAACCGCAAGATTTCGTGCGCTTGAGATTGCATCCATGAGCTTTGCGTTGAATACATCTTCATCGATGAATAGCTGTTCCGCCTTGAACACAACACCTTTTTCAATGACTGCAACAATATTTAATCCAATTTCCATCGGCTGGATGCCGAGCCTTTTGAGTACTTCCGATACTTTTTGATTGATAACTTCTCCTTTCTTGCAAATTAATGAATCCTGCTTGATTGCGACTTTTCCATTTTCGACACCAGTCTTGATGCCAACTGAGCTGAACTCGCTGATTACTGGTCCAGGTGCAAATGGTGTTGGACCTGCTGGAATAATGATGTCCTGCGGCGATGTCTGCCCAGGCTTTGCAGGCGCACTGCTCTTGTTTTTCTGCACGGTCTTATACAATGAAAATGGATTTTCTTTTGTAAATAATAATGCGGGCATACCACCAAGGAATGGAATGAGCTCTTTTGCGCCGTTTGTACTTGCTTCAATTGCGCGCTGCAAAACACGCCTGCGTGCCATCACTAACTCTATTTTGCCGCGCAGTGAACGCCTCATCACTTGCAGCTGTGGCGCCGGGAGATTTTCCATGTTGACAACGCCGAGGATGGGATATTGCTTCATCTTCTCGATGAGCTGTGCAACAACACGTATTTTCTTCTCGCTGACCATTATACCTTCACCGGCTTGCTCATTGTTTTCTTTAAATAAATGCAATTGATATTCTGCTCTTCATTCGGGAGTGCTTTTGTAACTTGAGTGAGCACTGCCATGACATTATCAGTTACTTCGTCCATGCTCATTTTTTCATTGCCGATGATGCACTGCAGCATTAACGCATCTTTTGCTTTGACATGGACAGTCTTCTGTAATCTTTCTTTCAGCACTGCTAAATTTGCCTGTGGTGGCACGACACATCCTGCTTTTGGATTAGGCATTTTTCCCCGCGGTCCAAAACTTCGTCCAAAAACAGCTGCAATCTGCGTCATTAAGTTTGCTTGTGCGATAAAGAAATCATATGTTTTTGCCAGTTTTTTTGCATCTTTCGGCTTTCCTTTGTATGCGTCAAATTGCATTTCACGGATAACAAGGTCACAGTTTTTTGCTGCCTGTTCTGCCAGCTCTTGACCCACAAGCGCACACACTTTAACTGTTTTTCCGCGAGAATGAGGCAAGACGACATAAGCATCAATGGGCTGTGTCTTGACATTAATATCTTTTAATGTAACAATAAAATCATAGCTCTGCTGAAACTTCCGTTGCTTTTCCGCTTGCAATTGTTCCAGAGCTTTAGTAACGCGTGCTTTGTCCATGATTCCCTCCTATCCTCGGATAGTGAACGGGTTGAGTGGGTGCAAAAGGAGGTTATTTATAAAGACTTCGATTCAGTCGAAAAAACACATTTACTCTCTAGAATTCTCACTTAACCTTCTTCAATTCAACTTTAAATTGTTCAGTCGTTTTCTTCAGCCGTTCGATTGCTTTTTTCAGCGCATCTTTGGCATCTTCGTCGTTATTCGTTTCAATCAGCAGCTTTGGCACGCCGATTGTCGGATGGTCAACAACATAGCTTGCGAGCGTTACAGCACTGTCATTCCACAGTTCTTTTTTGACTGCGTGGCAGAACCCATGGTTAACTCCCTTAAGCTCAACAACAAGCCTGCGCTTCTTATCCTCAAGAATCTTGGCGTCCATGGACACACTAAAAAATGGGTTGTTTATAAAGGTTTAGATTTTTGAAATATTATGTTTTCTGGCCATATCTATTTGTTAAACATCTCTCACTTTCCATCTTTTTTAAGCTCCATCCGCCACAACCCAACCTTCACATAATACATCTTGCTTTTATGCCAGGGCAGTATCTGTTTCAGCCCAAAATCATATTCCATTACCTCAGTGATCCTAAACACATGATCTCGCGCAATCGCTTCAACAAAGCCCGCAGTCTCAATTTTATGCATACTGTACACAATGGGCGCAACAGCAAATGCTTTCTCTAAAAACGCTTTATCGCTGTGCTTTATTTTCGTTCCAAACGGTGGGTTCTGCACAACGACATCTGCTGTTCCTTCAAATTGTGTAATATCCCCGCACCAACTCTCACTTTTCTTGATTTCATAAGCCTGTTCAAGCAGTTCAACATTTTTTTTAACCAATCGCAACGCATTTTTGCTTTTATCCACAAAAATAACTTTATCCGCACTCATTAACAATGCCCCGCACCCCAAAATACCTGGCCCGCAGGCAGCATCAACTATCACTTTTCCTGCAATATCTCCTTTCATGGCAGCACTCCAAATCCAGTCTGCAGCAATTTCACTTGGTGTTGCATACTGCTCAAGCGCGACATCAATCTTATCAAAATTATTCAGTTTTGAAAGCTCCACTGCAAGCATTTTTTTTGTCCACATATTATTTTTTATATGCGTGGGCTTTAAAAGAGTTCCTGTCCTGCATCTCTCCTGAGACATTTCTGCAGCAGTCCTTATTAATTCCAATACAGTCCCAATAAATCCATTCGCTCGTCGTAACTAATCCTAAAACAGTCCCAAAAATTCCCAAATAAGTACTGAGACTGACTTACAGCGGGCTTATTCAAGTCTCAATATGGGACTGGGACTATGAGTCTATTCAACGTAATTGTCTTCAACTTAATCCGACTCAAACAAAAGCTTATTAAAATAGTCCCACTTCCTCCTACTCATGGGGTTGTTCAAAAAAAATGAGGATCATATTCACGCTTCTTTTGCAAACGTCAGAAAAGATACTCAGACATTGTATGATTGGGTTCGTTATTTAAACGAACGTGTGCGAAGCCAAGAATATGTGGTGCAGCAGCAGCAAAGCACGATATTCGCTTTGCATGAGCAGCTGCAAACAGTTCCAACTGCGCAACATATCCAGCAAATTGTTCATCGTCAGCTTCCTTTTCAGCATTTGCGAAGCATCCAACAGCGGTTGAATTCACTTAACCAAAAAGTCAGCGTCGTTGCTGCACTTCATGATACGACACATTCAAAAGTGAGTGAACTTCAGCAAAAGATTGAGCATCTGAGCAGCCCAAAAAGCAGTGCGTTGCAGGAAAAAATTGTGCGAAATATCGCTCGCAACAGTAAATCCTATATCAAAAGCGCTTTAGTGAGTACGATTGGTCGGCACAATAAAATTTCTGCACTGCAATTAAAAGAGCTTATCGTCGACGAGCAGCATCTGTGCTCGAAGAGCAGTTTTTATCGTCTTCTTCAGGAGCTTGAGAATGACGAAAAATGCGAGGTCATTAAAGACGGCAAACAAAAAGTATATCTTGTGAAGCAGATGAATCTACAATAATTCTCATCTTATCAACGACAAAACATCTAAAACCAAAATCTTTTTAAACCACTTCGCATTCCTACTTCCTTAGTTTTGGGGTTAGGTTCAGAGCAAGTTTTGTGTATGGTATTATTCAAAAGTAGAACAAAGACTACGCTCGCGCAGTTTCGTGAGGAGCTCGATGAACACTTATCGGCTATAAACGAAAACACGAGTGAGATCCAGGGAAACTATTCTTACGCTCAGAAGGTAGAGCAGCGGATGGAGCAGATGATGCTTCGCCTTGACCACATTGAGCAGCTTCTCGCAGGCAACAAACACCGTTTTTCTGTCCAGCCCTTGACTTATGATGAAAAAAGAATTTTTCTCGTCCTTTATACTGAAGAAGTGCCAAAGAGTTATGCTGATCTTGCGCATCAGATAAATCTCTCTGAAGCGCTCGTCATGCATTACGTTGCGTGCTTAATAGAAAAAGGTGTTCCACTTATCAAATCCTATTTCAATTCAACGCCCTCAATCAAGATGCACCCTGAGTTTAAAGAAGTGCAGGCAAAAGAAAACGTCGTTAACCTTTCTCTAAAATCTTTTGTCGATGCTTAAAAGTTTTATCTTGCTCTCTTTCAAAAATCTGTCCGTTTGCATTTTTTTTCCGCGCGCTAAAACCTTTAATTAACTATCGATATCTTTATTTACAATTCAAAACTAACCTAAACTAAATCCTCCAATCAAAAATCGAATGTTTCATAATGGTTCTCATTTTGTTCCATTACAAAACTTCTAATAATAAACTAAACATTTTAGCGAGCCTCTCAAAAACCTCTTTGCTAAACACTCTAATCAAAACTTAAATAATTCGTGCACAATCTATTTAAACAATGAAGTTCGTCTAATATACATTAGGCGAATCTTTTAAGCGTGAAATCAAAAAGAGGCAAAAACATGCTCGAAGACCTGGCTGCGGAGCTGAAATTGAGGGGGTATAGTCCGCGAACGAAAGATGCTTATCTCTACTATAACACGAAGTTTCTCCTATCTATCAAAAAGACACCTGAAGAAGTAACTCAATCTGATATAAAACGATACTTGGCCGATCTGATGGATAACCTGAGTCCTGCGAGTTATATGCTTGTGAAGAGTTCCCTTCGTTTTTTGTACGATGAGATGCTCAAACGAAATTTCCTCCAATTCAAAAATCCTAAGAAAAAAGCAACATTGCCGGTAATCCTTTCAAAAGAAGAAATAAAACTACTCATTAGTGCTGCTCCTACATTGAGGAGCAAACTTATCATCAAATTGTTGTACGCATCAGGTCTTCGTGTGAGTGAATGTCTTAACCTCAAAGCTGTTGATCTTGAATTGAATCAGCATATCGGGTGGGTGCGCTCGGGCAAAGGGGGCAAAGATCGTATGTTTATACTGCCCGAAAGCTTAACTAAAACTATTAATCAATACTTAAAAAATAATGCTGGCTTGTTTTTGTTCGGCGGTGATAAGCCATTAACCCCTCGCAATGTTCAGCTGATCATCAAGCGTGCAGCAAAAAATGCGGGCATTGCCAAATCAGTTTCACCGCACAAGCTTCGCCATTCTTTCGCGACACATCTCCTTGAAGCAGGCACAGATATTCGCGTCATCCAGGAGCTTCTTGGTCATTCAAATCTGCAAACAACACAGATTTACACGAAAGTGTCCCAAGAGCAATTACGAAAAGTCAAAAGTCCATTGGATAATCTGTAAAGTGAGACCAACGCCTTTATAAACAAAGCCTTAAAGAAAATAGTTATGTCAAGACCAACATATATTTGTCAACCGCTTCTTGAACGGCTGGATGATCTTGCTGCAGAAACCAATAACTCCCAGCGTCTTGCACACATTGTTCATCTTCAAGAGCTTGCACAAAGATCGGGAACAGTTCGATATCATTCACTTAAAGCAGCTGCCGGCCACCTTCGAATTTCCGGTTCGGTAATCGATCCTGTGGTATTCTATCTAGACCCCGAAGGTTCTGCTGAAATTCCATTGGTCGGGTTTGGGCCTGCATTGGCAGCACGCCGCTCTCAAAAGCCAGATACCCCTATCATCACATCTTTAACAATGGGTCATTATGAGCGAGGCGCTTTTATGCCGTCAAGCGCTGTGCTCGAAAGAATAGCTAGAGAATACAATTTCGGCTGGGCTTATCTTGTGCCTCGGCAAGTTACTCCAACGGCAGCATCACCGCCATTAAAATCATCAGTAAACCCTCAGCTCTTATTCAGCCTCGTCGAACGATGCTTCAAGCAATAATGAATCACTTCTGTTTTCCAAAAAAATCCATAATCAAAAAAGTTATCTCACATTTACCCAAAATAACTTGGCTGCTTCTTTTGTAAATCTGTCGTCTTCTTTGCAGTCGACATAATCATTTTGAGTTTTTCTTCAAACTGCTGTGCTTGTTTTAATAATGGCTTCGGATCAACATCCAAGCCAAGATATCCGTCAAGCGCACGAATAACATTTGCACTTCCTTTGCTGTCCGGCAAATTTGACGGTGTTTCTGCGAAAAATGCAGTCACTGGTACTTTGTAATTCTCTTGGCGTGCAAGCAGCGCGCCAGTGACACCTACAACTATTCCTTCTTTCAGCGGCTTTGCAACTTTATCAAGATTTTTTTTGCCCGATGTGCTGTAATAAAACACAGCCGCAGCAGCTTCCTCTGTTGGCTTCATCGTGCCCACGCCTTCAATAGCAATAATCTCCTTTGCATTCAACTGTTCTGCAAGGTCTTGGATAATCGCTGCTAAATCCCAGCCCCCTCCTTTTCCGAGGGTAATTGCATGAATGATGACAATGTTGTACTTCTTGTTATAATGAATGCTGATAGGCTCAATCACTTTGCTGCCATGCACTGCAACAATCGCAGGCACATCGTCGATTAACACGCCGCCTATTTTCTCTGTTTTCAAATGTTCTGTCAGAAATTCTGTGGTAATCGTGCCAACTAATCCTATACCAGGAAACCCTTCGATGATAGTAACCCCTTTAGGCCTCTTTTTTAACACTAACTTTGGTGGCATTGGAGACAAGCAAACAGCCTGCTCTTATAAACATTTCCATCTTAAAAATTCTGTTTAACATACTCAAAAAATAGAAATATTTATATATATAAACAGATGCATACTCATTTATGCGCAACCAAGACGATATCTTACGAAAGCTTGAAGGTTTGCAAACGATAGAATCAGCTTCGCACGTTCTTGGCATGGCACGCCAGTCGACGCTCAATCTGCTCAGCAAGCTAAAGAAGCAGCAATATCTCACTACAAGCGGCGGCGGCAAGCGAAAGCGCCTGTACAAAATCACCCTGCGCAAGCAGCGTCCCCGTGATCCAGGCATGTTTGACATCATTAACAAGTATTCGCCGCATATGAAAATTGCAGAGTGGTATGACCACCAAGTGCACGGCGTGTACGGCCCTGAAGAAGCGTTGATCGACGCGATTGAAACGCAAAGCTTTCGTGTGATTTTAGCGAGCTTGCATCTCTTTAAGCACATTACAGACTGGAAAAAGCTGTATAAGCTTGCCAATGAGCGCGATTGCTGGAACAAGGTGGGCGCGTTGTACGATGTTGCACGCTTATTTTTTAAAGCCGTGCGTATTCCTTCGCGATACTATCACGTGCTTTCACAGAAATGGGTACAGCTTTCACAATTGCGCAAGAAAAACTTTCCTGACATAGCAGAGAAATGGCGCGTGTTTATTCCATTCAATATAAATGACCTGCGAGAGGCATAAAATGATAACCTATAACGACCAAGAGGTTTTATTCACTGCAATAGGAAAGCGGCTTCACAAAAATGTCCGTTGTATAGCATTCGGCGGCACAGCGATGATGTTTTATGGTTATAAAGATGATACGAAAGATATTGATTTGCTTTTTGAGCATCTGGAAGATCGTGCAGAATTCATTCGTGTGATTGAATCGATGGGCTTTCAGCAATCCAGCTTGTTTAACATCTACATTCCTGAAAAGCTGGATCCGCATAAGCCGCTCATGTATTCCCGTGAGGGTGCTCGTTTTGATTTGTTTGTCAAGCAAATCTTTCATACGGTGACAAGCCCTAAAATGAAAGAGGATATGTTTGCACGGCACGAGTTCAAAGAAACATATGCGCTTACTGTTGCTGTGCTTCGCAAAGAATTCATTGTTATGCTGAAATCTGTGACAGAGCGTGACAAAGACTTTGAAGATATTCTTACTATTGTTAAAAAAGAAGCATCCTTCAACTGGCAATATTTGATTGACGAAGTGCTATGGCAGTACAAGAATGGCGACAATTGGGTGCTGATGGACACGATTAAAATGCTTCATGAATTGCGCAAATATGTTTTTGTCGAGCAGAAATACCTGAAGTTGCTGACGAAGGAATTAAAAGTAAACAAGAAGTAAAAAATAAATCAATAAATCCTTCTCTCAGCGTCACACCTCCAAAATTTCTTTTGTCTTATCAAGGATACGTTTTGCTAATTCAAGCAGCTCTTGATACTCTTTATTTTCTAACGATACTTTTGTGCTATACTGGTAATTCTCCCTAATACGTACAGCCGTTGAAGATTCTTGCGCATCCAGTATGCTTAACTTACTCACTTTTTCCAAATCTTCTAGGTTTATTGTTATCTTTTTGTCTTCTATAAAGCTGGCAATAAGAGCAAAAGTACACTCCTGATTTCGCGTTTCGTAGCCAAACTTTGCGAGGATAGCAAGAAAGCAATGATAAATCACATAAAATAAGCTGCTGGAACACCAATCAGTGTATCCTCCTTGTTGCAGATAGAAAGTAACTTTAAGATTATGTTCTGCTTTGGCTACATGCTCCCTCGCTTTTTCAAGGTCAGTATTGGCTTTAACTAATCCACGATGTTGTTTTCCTTCGTCGAGCTCTTTTTTTGCTTTGTTCAAGCACCATTCAACTTTATTCTTTGCGTGACTCATTGTAAATCTCCAAGAATTTTTCTTCTCCAAGAACAATTATTCCTTTGATAGCGCTAAGAAGTGGTTTATCCCTTTTTTTAATGTTTTTGATTATATCTTGGTCTGTCTGGTACATGGGATGGATTTTCTTGATGTTCATTTCATTAAGTTCTTTTATCTCCCGATGGAGCTTTGAAAATCGCTGTTGATCTGTTACCATAAGAACATCAATATCATTCGGATTCGGCTTATCTAAAACAGAGCCAAAGAGGACGATAACATCAGCATTTTTTATTTTTCTCAATTCCTGAATCCATCTTTTCACCTTTGGATCTGCATAAAGGGCTTCTCTCGATAGAACTAATTCGCTATGGCGGCGAGCGTAGAAATTCTCCACATCTATTCGATAGATTACTGCTTTACCGATTTTCTTTGATTTTAAAATCAACTCGCTTTCTAATCGTTTAAGTATCTTCAGCGCACCCATTGCAGTGATTCCTACGGCCTTTGCAATGCTATTCGCATTATAATCTACTTCTGGGCTTTTTACAAGCCTGAGTATAATATCCATCTCCGCTTGAGTAATATCTTTCATATAACCTCTAAGTTTAGATGTATAAACTGTGAGTATATAAATATTGCGCAAATATGTGTTTGTCGAGCAGAAATATCTCAAGCTGCTGACTCAAGAATTAAAAGTAAAAAAGAAATAAAAACCGTATCAATAAATCCTTCCTCTCTTATCAAACACGCGAATTTTAATGATTTTATTTTGGAAGTCAATGTCAATTAAAGCACGATAATCTCCTATACGCAGTTTGTAATAATCTCCTTCAAAATGTTCAAGATACTTGAACGGGTCTATGGCAGCTTTATCAAATTGTTCAAGAATTCTTGTCGCTGTTTCTTTCGGCAGATTCTCAACATATTTTGCAGCTTTTGGATGCCAGCTTACAGAGAAGCTCATCGTATTCTATTTTTTAACACGTCGTTGCTAACATATCCAGCATCAGGCGTATTGCGCGCTTCTTCAAGTGCTTTTCGAGCTGCAGGCTTTAATTTCCCTTCCTGAAGAATAACATGCTTTATGACAGAAACATCTCTTTTCAGTGTTTCAAGATCCTGATGTATGTGCTCTAACAACTGAGTCATAGTTGTCCTTAAAGCAGTATTTACTTATAAAGATTTCCAAGAGAAAGTATATTCTGCTGCTGACTCAAGAATTAAAGATAAAAAAGAAGTAAAAAAATATTTACTTGCTCCAGTCTTTTGCTGGCACACGGCCACGTGCTGTGGTCAATGTTGAGGTCGCTTCAGTTGTTTGTACAGTGCCGTTTAGATTTGTATCCATACTTGCTGCGCCGTAAAACTCATTAAGCGGACCATAGACACTACGTCTTTGAATCTGGCCTTTTTCATTCACGCCAAGCTGGTCCCATGCCATCGCTGCTCGTGCTGCTTTTTCAGCTTCAGCATTTTCAAACTTGACTTCTATTGCGCCTCCTTGTGGGAGTCGTAATTCCAAGCTTGATTCTTTTGGGTCTGGTGTACCAGTAATTGTCGTTATCGTTTTGCCACCTGACGTTGAGCTTGTTACTCCTGTAGCAGTATCAGTATACTTCTGAACGCCCATTGTTCCGAGAATGCCAGCGCCGACTAAAACAGCCGCTGCTGCTGTATTTCCGATGTATGGGTGAGCAGTCCATCCTGCCATTGTTGCGTTGTACGCATCTTTTATTTTTTGAAATACCATTTTTGTTCCTCCGTAATTATTATCTTAAGCTCGTGAATCAGGGTAGTATATAAACTTTTCGGTATATTTACTACTTGTGGGGAGTGATAAATTTGGAAATGGTAGAAACTGGTGTATGGCACATTTATTACGCCTGATAATAGGGGTGTCACTTAAGCTTCTTTTCGGCGGCTTTGACTTCTACTCTAAAACCAAAGCTTTATATACCTAAAGTACATAATCATATACTTATGGTCACTATGGCACGGGCATCAAAACACGAGCTTAATGTCATTAATTTTCTTCTGCGGCATTATACTGAACAGTATAGCATTAACCAGCTTGCAAAGCAAATTGGGCTTACTCCGAAAGGAATGCATAAGCTTCTCAAGCGCCTGGAAAGCCAAAGT
>DATDXM010000007.1:0-4394 GCA_035289325.1 Candidatus Nanoarchaeia archaeon | reverse complement strand
AACGATGACATCTGCAAGCAAAAAGTTCACATGGCCAGGATAGTACGTCAGCTCATGACCAGGACGATGTGGATCAGCAACAACAACAAGCATGTCCGGCTTCAAAAAAGAGATGTCATTGTTACCGCCATCAAAAACAATGAGATCTGCTTCTTTTTCTGCTTCACGAATAATTTGTTTATAATCAAATCCTGCATAAATCACAAACCCGTGGTCAATCCACGGCTGATATTCTTCTTCTTCTTCAATGGTCGTGTGATGTTTTTCAAAATCATCCATCGTCGCAAAGCGCTGGCATGTCTGCTTCAGCAGATTGCCATACGGCATTGCATGCCGCACGCCAACAACTTTTTTGCCGTGCTTCCTCAGGATTTCAGCAATTGCCCGTGACGTCTGGCTTTTCCCTGAACCGGTGCGAACTGCACAGACCGCAATGACAGGCTTTCGAGACGCGACATAAGTGTCTTTCGTGCCAAGCAATCCAAAGTTAGCGCCAGCCGCAAGCACTTTCGAGGCAAACTCCATCACATATTGATGAGCGAGATCAGAATACGAAAGATAGACATAATCAGCTTTCAATTTTTTAATAAGTACAGGAAGCATGTGCTCAGGATAGATTGGAATTTTTTTTTTTTGCCGAGTCAGCTCGCGTGGAAAGTGGCGTTTCTCGATGCCTGGTATTTGCGTTGCAGTAAATGCAACGACATCAACATCTTTCTTATCTTTAAAATGCACAAGATAGTTATGAAAGTCCCGTCCTCCTGCACCAGAAATGATGACACGAATCATAGGATGATAGTGGTGCCTGCACGTCCAGCAAGAGCTTCTGCACAATGCGAAATGTCTGTAATCACCACTTTTTTTCCTCCGTTGAGCAGAAAAAGCAGTGCCGCTTCAATTTTAGGCTTCATACTTCCTTCTGCAAAATGTCCGTCATTCAAGTATTTTTTTGCGTCTTTTAAATGTATCTTTTTGAGCGCAGCGTGATTGCTTTTTCGATAATTGAGATAAACAGATGGCACCGCAGTAACAATCAGCAAAACATCCGCACGCACAGATTTGCCAACGACAGATGCAGCTAAATCTTTATCAATCACTGCTGCAACGCCGTGCAGTGTGCCTTTGTTCTTTACGACAGGAATGCCGCCGCCACCCGCAGCAATCACAGTGATGCCATCAGCCAGCAGCGTCCGAATAACAGTTGATTCAACAATGCCCAGTGGATGTGGGCTTGCGACAAAGCGACGATAGCCGCGTCCTGCATCATCACGATACGTCATGCCATGCTTGCACAATCTCATCGCTTGCGCTTTCGTATAGAATGCACCGACAGGCTTGCTGGGATGAGTAAAAGCTTTATCTTTTGCATCAACAAGCACGCGAGTGATCACCGTAACAATATGTTTGTTCACTTTTCGGCGATGCATCTCATTCATCAGCACTTGTTCGATGATATAGCCTAATTGCCCTTGAACCTCTGCGTCAATCACATCAAGAGGCAGTTCAGGAATCTTCTTTTTCGTTAACTCGTTCTGCAATAATAACGCACCAGCCTGTGGACCCGAGCCGTGAACAATGACAACATGATGCTTCTGAATCAGCTCAACAAGAACAGGCGCAATACGCCGCAATGCACGAACTGTTTCTGCAAGCGACTTGCCTGCAATTGCATTTCCGCCAAGAGCGACAACTATTTTCATAAGATTCACCGAGATTTAAGAACATTTCCCAAAATCGCCACCGCCACATCAATCTCTCGTTTTGTCACATTCAGTGGCGGCAAAAGTCGTAACGATTTATACCCTGCTCCAACAACAATCAATCCATGCTTTAAACATTTCTGTTCAACCGTATCGCGTGTCTTCTTCAAGTCAAACTCAATCGCATCCATTAAACCCAATCCACGAACATCAATAACCGAAGCATAGCGCAAAAGGTCTCGCAGCCGTTTCAAGAAATATCGACCCATACGCTCAGCATTGAGCAATAATTTCTCACGTTGAATAAGATCAATCGTCTTCCAACCAATCGCACTTGCAAGAGCATTTCCTTCTGTCCATGTTCCGCTGATGCGGCCTTTCTCCTGAGGAAACATCTTGTGATGTG
Source organism: Candidatus Nanoarchaeia archaeon (assembly GCA_035289325.1). Classification (GTDB taxonomy): domain Archaea; phylum Nanobdellota; class Nanobdellia; order Woesearchaeales; family JAGLXL01; genus DATDXM01. The sequence continues at coordinate 2,288 of DATDXM010000007.1, read as the reverse complement.
AAATCGTCGCTCCAACACGTAATCCTTTTGCTGCAGTAATAACATCTGGTTTCACACCAAAATGTTCGCATGCCCACCATTTGCCCGTGCGTCCGAGTCCAGCCTGTATCTCATCTGAAATTACAGGAATCCCGCGAGACTGTGCTTCTTTGTAAACCGAACGGATAAATTCACGTCGAGGAATATTATAGCCGCCTTCGCCTTGGATCGGCTCAATAATAATATATGACACTTCGTCGGGCATCACAAGCCCAGAATCTTTATCGAGCCATTGATGAATTCGAGTTTCGATTTTGCCTTTTCTGCTGCGTGTTTCCCAACCGCACATACACATGCCGCGACACGCACAAAATGGGAAACTAACGATATTGGGAATCTGAGGATAGTATTCACGCTGTACTGCTTTGCTGCGATTCAACGACAGCGCACCAAGCGTCCGACCGTGAAACGCCCCATCAAAACAAACACCATAACCCTCGGAATGTCGCGCATTATAACAAATTTTAATTGCATGTTCAACTGCTTCTGTGCCGCTGTTTGAAAACAGTGCCATATCAAATCCAAATTGTTTCGTGATTTGAACAACTTTCTCATGCAAGTCAGCAACACTGGGAAAATCTCCATCATATGCAACCAAAAAATCAGTTCCAGCAAAACGATCTGGATCGGCTTTCGGAAAATGCTCCATTAATCGCACTATTTCAGGATGGTTATATCCAAATGGCGCACTCGCAATATGGCTTGCAAAATCTAAAATTATATTTCCGTCGATGTCCGTGCACCACGGGCCGATTGCCGGCTTATTCCGCGCCCACACAAATCCTTCATCAAGTGTCGTTGTCGCAGCATGCTTCATTGAACGTTTCGTAAACGCAAGTGATTTTGGTCCAGGCATTTTCTGCACATGTGGAACTACCGTATCTCGATCGATGCAATTCCAGCCAGTGCACACGATTGATTTCTTAATCAGGCTCATTTCCAATCCCCTGTGCTTTTTGCAGTTTTCCTGAAAAATCAACATTAATAACTTTAATTTCGGTATAAGTCTCCAACGCACCACCAATGCCGCCTGCTTCACGATGACCATTGCCTGTATGCTTGACACCGCCAAAGGGCGCCTGAATTTCAGCACCAATCGTTGCACTATTCACATACACAATGCCCGCCTCTAGCCGTTCAGCAGCTTGATGTGCATGATTCACATTGCTGGTAAAAATCGCAGCGCTCAACCCATAATCAACCGCATTCGCAGCAGCGATTGCTTCATCAAAATTCTTCACATCTATCAGCGCAACAACAGGCCCAAATATTTCTTCGCAGCACACAGGATGTGTTCTTGGTGGATTGTCAATGACCGTTGGCTGGAAAAAATAACCATGACGAAGTTTCCCGGCAGCGGCACGCTTCCCGCCGCACAATATCCTGAGCCTGCTTTTCCGGGCGAGCTCGATATAGCGTTCAACTTTTTTCACCTGATCAGCATTGACCAGCGGCCCAACGTCGACATTGCCCAAGCCATTGCCGAGCCGCAGCTTTCGCACACGCCCAACAAATTTTTTCTTAAAGAGATTATAAACAGAATGATGAACAAGTATTCTGCTGCTTGCCGTGCAACGCTGTCCTGTTGTCCCAAATGCACCCCAAACACAGCCATCAACTGCAAGATCAATATCTGCATCATCCATCACAATGACAACATTTTTGCCGCCCATTTCGAGGCTATGCTTCATCAAGTGTTTGCCGCAATGCTCACCTATTTTTCTGCCAACTGATGTCGATCCAGTAAATGAAACTGCAGTAATGCCAGAGTGCAATACAAGCCAGTCACCCGCACCATTACCGGCGCCATGAACAAGATTCAATACACCAGGTGGAATGCCTGCTTCATGAAAGATCTCAACAAGTTTCGTCGCACACCCGGGCACAAAGCTTGACGGCTTAAACACAACAGTATTTCCGCACACGAGTGAAGGAAAAATCTTCCAGCAGGGAATCGCAACTGGAAAATTCCACGGTGTAATTAACGCAAACACGCCGACAGGTTCGCGCACCGTACGAATATGTTTATTTCTCAGCTCGCTGGGCATCGTCTGTCCAAACAGCCTGCGCCCTTCACCAGCCATATAGTAGCCGATGTCAATTCCTTCTTGAATATCACCCAAACATTCCGTTAACGTCTTGCCCATTTCTTTGCACATGAAATGCGCAAGCTCTTTTTTTCGTTCTTCAATAAGTCGTGCTGCTTTTAACAATAATTCTGCGCGTTTCGGTGCAGGCACTGCTTTCCA
>DATDXM010000006.1:0-4943 GCA_035289325.1 Candidatus Nanoarchaeia archaeon | reverse complement strand
ATTGTTCAGCAAGTGCCCGGCACAAAATTTGTCAGCTGCTCTCAACCTGCTAACGATAGGCAAGTTGCTTCCGTGATCGCAACTTTAGGGAATACGAGCGGCCGCCTTAATGGCATAGAAGTTGCACAGGCACATTTATTTTATGGACAATTCGGAGGTGTTGGCGCTGTCGTTGCTGCCCGTGAAAATAAAGAATTACTTGTTCCCCTTGAACTTCGTACCGAGGGCGGCCATGAGCAGCTGTATCGGCTGGCTGGAAATTCGTTGAGCAACACGTCACGAAAAATACAGTTTGACCAGCTTCAGGGAGAGATGGGTACTGCGTCAGTTGGAAATTGTGAAAGAGTAGTTGATTCAACCTATGCAAAACGTGAGAAATTTCATTTCAAAGGCAAAACTGATGATCGTCGAAATAGCCTCCATATCACGAGCTTTGCGCACACGTCGACGTTTCAGGCTCATGTTCGCCAATGGACCATCGTTTATGGCGCAATTGTTGTGCCCGATGCGAATGGAGCGCGAGTTTCTGATTTTCGATGTGGAGCATATATTGCAACGACAGAAAATTATTTTGCTGCGTCATTTGTGAACATCGCATTGCGAGATAAAGCATATGACTGCAAATCAAAGCTTGTCCGGCCGTTTGAGACCTCAATGGAAAGTGATGCTCTCGTTAGACAATTGCGAGAGGGCGCAAGCGCAGACAAAGGCTGGGATACGAAGGATGTTGATTATGTTCAGACGGTGAAAAATGTTGGAGCGATGATACGCGAGGCATTTGCACACGATGCTGGAAAAATTGCAGCACGGCAGAATGGAATCATTGTTTATAGGTGAACTATGGCAAATGTTGTTAACTTTTTGGGAAAAAGGCATTCTGGAAAGATAGAAAGAACTGATTTCCTGTGCTTGCCGAAGGGATGGGATGATAGCTTGATTGTTGAAGCACATGCATATGTTGCTGAACAAAAGAAGAAGAAAGACGAACTGGAAGCAAAACTAGACGATGTAAAAAAAGAAATAAAACTTGCACAAGATCATACAGAGAGAGATAAAGCAAAACAAGAGGAATTTAAGATTAGATGGCGAGCAAGCAATGTTCAGCAGGCGGGGGTTCTTCAGGAGCGAATTCAGCTCATCGAAATTGACCCTGCGGCAATTGCAAAGCGGATGGGGGCAGTTGAAGCATGGTATAGCGGAGTATCAATTGGTGATCTCATGTTTCCGCTTCCGGTGACAAAAGATGACATCCTCGGCTCGATTGATGTCGTTGTGACAGACCCAGCATTATGTATTGAGCAGAGGCAGCTTGCGTATAAGATTCATTCAAAAAAAATAGATGATTTAGAAAAAAGTGTCAATGCAGGGCAACTGGTTTTATCGGGCATTTATTTTCCCACATTAAAATTGGGAGAGACAGAGTTCACCGCAGAACGTCTTGTTGATGGTTACAGTGTAACGGGCAAAACGTCAAGAAAATTCAATGCTGGATATTATACGCGAGTGGAAATTGAACAACATGTTACTGTTCAGAGGGCAGATAAAACGCCACGAATTACAGAGCTGGGAGTTTGTGTATATATCATACACGATGGCGATCCTGTGACATACGAGCTCAAAGTCAAAGCGAATGAAGGAGTGAGCGCGGAAAAAAGGGCAGTGAGAAAAAATCCGGAGGAAGCATGGGTTACTATGGAACTAGGAGATGGCCTCAAACATGCAGTTGCTGATGCAGCGGATATGGTGACTAAGTTATATCCTCCAAAAAGCAGACTCCACGGAGATGATATATTTAAGGAAGCAACCGCAGATGATATGCTTAAGAAAGCAATCGCAGCATCAAAGAGTGAAGAAAAAGCACTGAAAGAAGCTGTTGGAAGGTTTGTCGCGTATGTTAAATAAAATTCTTTCTTCCAACTGCAACGATATTCACGCCAAAAGGATAATTAACATGCTTGAGTAATTTTATTTCTGACAGATATATTTTTGTGAGGAAATTGTTGATGACTGGATTGATGCTGGTTTCCAAATCGGATTTAACGGGCGCGTTTGTGAGCATGTCGAGCTTTCGTTTTACGTAGACAACAGGAAACAACAGCGTGTTCACGTATGATATTTTTTCGACGACAAAACCAGCGCTTTGCAGCTTTTGTTTGAGCTCTGCTTTTGAGTAGCGACGCGCGCCATGGAAAGCAATATCATGCTTGCCAAACAAACATTTCATTGCACAGTCAAAAATGATAAAGCGGCCGCCGGGCTTGAGTATGCGGTGAATTTCCTTAAAGCCACGCACATCGTCTGTAACAGCCTTATGATAGAAAATGCCCAGTGCGGTAACCACATCGAATGAATTGTTGTCATATTGAATGTCCATGACATCTGATTTTTTTATGTCAAAACCACGCTTCTTGCAGAAATCAATCGATTGCTGGGCGATATCGATGCCCTGCGCTGTGCCATATGTTTTGAGCAGCTCGAGCGTTTTTCCTGTGCCGCAGCCGACGTCAAGCAGCGCAATGTTTTTTTCAGGATAGTATTTATTGAGAATGGATTGCACAAGAAAACGCTGGCCGACAAACCACCAGTATTTTTCTTCCAGCTCAAACAGCTTTTCATACTCGTGCGTTTCCATTGAGAACCTGCAGTATTTTTTGTGTTACTGTTTTTTTTGGCTTTTTTGCAGCTTCTTTCTGTGCGTCACGCACGACGTTGCGTGAGAGAATGTCCATCTCATGCGAATAGTTTGGCGCATCCCATGGAAATGATTTGCCTGCAATATATTGCTGCCAACGGTCGAAGTCTGCGTCAACCATAATCTTCACGAGCTGCTTGAATGTAACTTTGGGCTTCCAGCCAAATGCGGCTGTTGCTTTCTTTGGGCTGCCGCACAATTGATGAACGTCCAATGGGCGATGCAGGCGCTGGTCCGTCACAACATACTTTTTCCAGTCCAAACCGACGTGGGAAAATGCCTCTTCGACAAATTCAGCGACTGAATGTGATTCGCCAGTTGCAATAACAAAATCATCCGCTTTGGGCTGCTGCATCATGCGCCACATCGCGTAGACATAGTCAGGAGCAAAACCCCAATCACGGTATGCGTAGATGTTGCCCAGACGCAGCTCCGACTGAAGCCCGAGCTTGATTCGCGCGACGGAGTTTGAAATTTTACGGGTGACAAATTCAAGGCCACGCAGCGGGCTTTCGTGATTGAAAAGTATTCCGTTGCACGCAAACATCCCGTACGATTCACGGTAGATGCGCACCATGTGAAATGAATGGAGCTTTGCTGCTGCATAGGGTGAATTCGGAAGCATATCGGTTTTTTCGTGCTGCGGGTTTTCTATTGATGCGCCAAACAGCTCGCTCGTCGACGCTTGATAAAATTTTATTTTTTTGTTGAGATGGCGGATAATTTCAAGAAAGCGTGTTGCGCCGCTCGCGTCAATATCAGTGGTTAGCAATGGCTGATCAAAAGAATTACCGACAAAACTTTGCGCGGCAAGATTGTAAATCTCATCAGGATTGGAAATAGTAACTGCTTCAAGCAGTGATGCCATGTCGCCCAAATCCGCAGGGATCAATGTTACACGATTCACGATGCCGAGCTGCTGCAGGCGCCAGAAGTTCGGCGTGGAGACGCGCCTATAGGTGCCAAATACACGATACCCCTTGTTGAGCAGTAATTGTGCCAAATAGGGCCCGTCTTGGCCGGTTATACCCGTTATAAGCGCTCGCTTTATCACCATAAGAATACCACGAGTGGCACGGAAGGCATGTGCTTTAAAAGCATTGCGATGGCTGACCACCAGCTTTAAAAACGTGCTCTCTCCGTTTACCAAAATGAGCTACATCCGCACCGCAGTCCGAGGAACAAGCTGGCTGCTCATCTTTCATGTGCTTGCAAGTGCGGTCGCTTATTTTACCCGCATTGTTCTTGCACGAAGCTTACGCCCAGAAGAGTATGGGCTGTTTTACGCGGTGTTTTCTGTCATCACATTTTTTTTGATTTTCCGGGACTTAGGTGTTGCGCCATCACTTGCAAAATATATCCCTGAATTTAAGGTCCAGCAGAAATTTAACGAAATAAAAACTGCGATTTTTTCAGTCGTGCTTTTTCAAGTCGTTGGATCAATCGTGGGCAGCATCATTATTTTTTTGATTGCAGATTATCTGGCAATCTATTATTTCAAAGATGTACAGGCAGCGCTTATGCTGAAACTTTTAACGCTGTATATTTTTTTCAGCCTGTTCTTTCGCGTCACACGCGCGGTATTTCATGGCTTTCAGAGCATGTTTCTTTTTGCGGCTGGTGAGTTCGCGCGCGTGGCTGTTACGCTTGGATTAATGGTACTCTTTATATGGCTCGGCTATGGCATATGGAGCCCTGCACTTGCATACGCACTCATGGGACCGGTGCTGCTGCTCATTTATACACCATTTTTATTTAAAGAGTTTAATTTTTTCAAGCATAAAATCGTGCAGTTCAGGGAAATTACACGAAAAATTGTAGTCTATTCCATACCAATGTTTGCGACACAGATTGCAAGCAATTTTATCAGCGATGTAGATACATTTGTCTTGACACTTTACCGAACAACAAAAGAAGTCGGCATCTATCACGTTGTGCTGCCAACATCGCAGCTGCTGCTATTTTTTGGAACATCCATATCACTGTCGCTTTTCCCAATCACTGCGGAGCTTGCTGCACGAAATGACAGAAAGAAACTGATCGATGGCGTGCAATTAGTCTATCGCTATATGTTTGTCCTAATTATTCCTGTGCTCGTGGTTATGTTCGTATTTTCTGACATATTTGTCGGCACGGTGTTTGGACAAGAGTATGCTGCAGGATCAATTGCACTTAAAATACTGCTCGTGGGCGTGCTGTTTTTTACCGGAGCAACTATCAACAACAATATTATCGCGAGCATCGGCGACCC
>DATDXM010000005.1:0-12288 GCA_035289325.1 Candidatus Nanoarchaeia archaeon | reverse complement strand
ATTTTTTTTGCGATAATTTCACGAGCATGTTCGATGGCATCGTGTGCTTGCTTTCCTAACGTGTGGATACTGCTTGGATTGCCGTATTTTTCTGTGAGAAAAGTAAGCATTGCGTTTGCTGCTTCGGGCGCGACCATGGTGCTTGCGGCGTTGTCGAGGTATATCATAAGCACTCTTTGAGAACTACTCTTTTATGTCTTTCGTCGAACGTGATGAGAAAATGATCGAAGAAGCCCATGCGGTCGAGGAGATTAACACAGCCTTGAAACGCGTCAGAAAAACCGATTTGACATACGATTTTTTTGCTCTCCACCTGTACGTGAAGAGTGTGCACATAGACCAAAAAACTACTTTGTACAGTCGAAACCATAACAGGCTTTCCTGATTTATAATGAATACCAAGAAGTTGTGCAACGTCTGACTTGAATAGAGACAGAGTAGACCCAGAGTCAATAAGAGCATGCAAATCATACAATACAGCGCCATACCCGATTTTTATTGGGATAATGGGAGATAGAGTATTACCTATTTGCTTGTACGGATATTCCATAGACACAAATTTCCTCGTCTTTAGTAGGAATTAGAAAGATACTTGGTATATCAGTAGGATGCTCTTTCCTGAATGCCGCTACAGCTTCGCCCAATACATCGCCCGCAAACACCTTATCGTGCTCTACATCAAGAACAACCCACTGCCCGCGATGCTTTTCAACAAGATCCTGGCGCTGCTCGGTGAGCCAGAGCAGTTTATCGTGTTGATATTTTTTGGGAATTGCCATTATTATTAGTGTGGGTTTTACCGTTTATTAACTTTTCCTGCACCTTTGTTTCAACCCATAATTCGCCTGCTTCCTCGAGCGTTACTTGACGGCCGTCAAATACGAAAGGCTTGCGGCGGCGCATCTTTACAACGACTTCTTTCAGCACTTCATCAACCGTAAATATGCCACTTTCTTCTGCGATGTGCGCAGTCATCAACACATTCCAAAGGAGATCACCGAGCTCTTCCTTGAGATTTTTTATATCATTCTTCTGTGCTGCAGCGACAACTTCTTCTGCTTCTGACAGAATGTGCTTTGCAAATGAAGAAAGAGTCTGCTCTTTTGTCCATGGACAGAATGCGCGGCATTTTTTTACTGAAAGATGAAGCTCTTCGAATTCATGGATCATGTTGAATGCCTTTCATGGATAAACTCTGCAGTAAATTTAATCATCTGCTGGAAATGCGCCTCATTGCTGAACATATGGTCTGCGCGGGGAATAATGTGCAATGTGCCCTGCTTCAAGTGCCGGATGAGCTCGATCGACTGCGTGATCGGAACAACCGTATCGTGGTCGCCGTGGATGATGAATAATGGGCAGGAGATTTTTTCGGCTTCTTTGTATAGATTGTCCTGGCCAAGCGCTTGGATAAGATTCTGATAGATCACACCACTTTTCCTGAAAGGATTAAAATCGGACACAGGACAGACGGGAACTGCTGCAGTGACGCGCGGGTCAACAGCTGCAAGAATTGTGGACATGCCACCGAGCGAGCTGCCAGTGATGGCGATATGCTTTTTATCGACCAGTGGATGGGAAGCGATGAACGTGATTGCACTTTTCATGTCATCAACGCACTGTGCAGCATCAATATCAGTAGGACCTTGGCTTTCGCCGTGACCGTGCATGTCGAAACGCAGGTAGATGAAATCTTTGAACTGTTCTGCGAGAAGCAAACTTGTTCTGCCCTCTTTGTTGCTGCGGTAGCCATGCGTTCGGATAACTGCGGGAAATGGACCATTACCTGAAGGTGTGTGAAGCCAGCCTGCTAGCTGCTGTTTATTACTGTTGGGGAAGAAGACTTTTTGGATGGGCATAGGTTAAGGGAAATTAAGGAGTTTAAAAAGGTTGCTTGTTTACACCGCATCCTTTCCAATAAGATATTTTCTGCTGTCGGCATCCATATCGGTAAAGACATCGGCTGATTCTTTTAATTTGCCTGCGGTGCTTTTGCCAAATGACATGACTTCGACTTTGCAGCCAAGCGCGCGGCGCAGGTGCTCGACTAACGGTACGAAATCGCCGTCGCCGCTGATCAATACGATGACATCAAGCTTTGGGGCAGTTTCAATCGCGTCCATCGCAATGCCAATGTCCCAGTCGCCCTTCTTGGCGCCGCCGGCGAATATTTGGATGTCTTTCACTTTTACTTCAAAGCCAATCGCTTCAAGCGCGTCAAAAAATGTATGCTCTTTCGTTGCTTCTGCTCGGATGCCGTATGCGATTGCTCGAATCAATGTGCGCTCGCCACGTGCGGTTCTCAGGATATTTGCGAAATTGACTTTCTTGCCGTACACATTTTTAGCAGAATAATACATGTTCTGGACGTCAACAAAGACGCCGACACGCTGGCCCTTGTAATCTATCACCCGTGGCATAGAATTTTGGATTGTTTTGCTGTTTATTAAGGTTTGGTTGCCTTTCGGTTTCGCTTCTTTTTTCTTCGCAAAAATACAACAAAAGAAGCAACTGCTAATCCGAGAAAAAAGCCAAAGACAAATGGCATGTAATCAAAATTTATTTTTTGCCGTGCATCAGTTCGTGCTTCCTCAAAATAAATGTCAAGATTGCTCATCTCCAGTGAGTATTCGCTATATAGCAATGCTGAACTTTCGTCGTGGTCTTTTAGGGAAAGCGCGTATTCATAATATGAAAAGCCAAGCAGCGGGAATGCCTGGTTTTCTATCGTGCGCGCAATTAATGTTTCAATAGCTTCAAGCTTTGCGGCAATAAGGCGCGGCAGCTCAGATCGCTCGATGCCAATCGTGCTGAGAATTGCGTTTGCATCTGCCTTCGCCTGCGATGCAATAATCAGGCAAAGCACATAATCACCTTGTTTGCGCTGCTCATCGGCACGCTCAATCTGCCCGTTAATGTGATCTATGCCTGCTGAGAACAGCTGAACATATTGGTCCCGCTCTTTTGCTTCCTGAAGCTTTTCAATGCAGGAGCGCTGCAAGATAGCATCGCTAAGGACGTATTCACGGCCGTCGAGCGCAAAAAATGTTGACCATGCCCGTGCAGAAAAAAAACGTTCTTCTGCAAATGCAAGGCGGAAGATGTTGCCTGTGGTTGCATCTTCGAGCGCCTGCTGGGCATCATGCAATCGCTCAAGAACAACCGCAAATGCCTGCAAATCGGTAATCGTCGTCAGCTCCCGCTCGCGTATCTCGCGCTCAAAACGGAGCATGTCATTTTCCAGCTGGGATGATTTTGCTTTGATTTTTTGGAGCGACAATTTTTGCTTTTCATAGAGCTCGTTCCGCACATAAATGTTGAGCGCAAAACAATATGATGCGGCGGAATAATATGAATTGCTTTTTGCTGCGCTTGATGCAAGTGATGTACGATTGGTTATTTCATCTCGTTCTGATTGGTTGAGATGAAATTTATTCAGCTCTTTTACAAGATCTGAGCTGCGCGTACAAAGCTGCTCGCTCACATCTTTCATCAGCTCGACATACTGCGGAAGCGGCTCAAATTCTGGCGTGCTATCGATAATTTTTTGATTGGTGAAATGAAAGAGAACCTCGTTAAGGTTAGAAACTTCGACAACCTGAACGTCGAGAAGATCGCCATACTCGATCAAATCAATTGTGCCTGTGCCCTCATTTTGCTGTGACTGATTATAGACGCGCATGCCTATCGGAATAAGCACTTTTTTCAGCTTTGCGTGTGCGGCAGCGTCTATTTTTGCTTTTATGCCGCCAACAGGACCAATAAGGCCGCCTGAATTAATCGTGCCTGTGACTGCGACACTCTGGTTAACATTGTCGCCTGTAACTGCCGCAGTTGTGAGCGCTGCTAATGCTGCACCAGCACTTGGACCACCAATAATTACGGAATCTGACTGAATTGTATAAATGAAGTCCAAGCTGCTGCAGGAAAGGTCAAAATAGTGGCAGGCTATCTCCTTTGCAAATCGCGTGCTTATCTGTGTGTCGACTTTTGTCAGCGGAAATGTTTCAAGAAAAACACGGCCGCGGCCAGGCTGCACTTCAAGATAAAGGTCAGCAGTGCTGCCAATTAACGTGCTGTTCAATTCCTGCGCTGCAAGAAGCGTCATATGAAAAGGCTCTGCAGATGCGACAATTGATGGAGATAAGATTATAACTAATGTAAACAGCAAGAATACAATCACACTCTTCATGTTCGTGGGAGATGTGCTAATGTTTAAAAACTTTCGTGCTGTAAAAGAAATGTTTACCAAAGCTTTTTCTCTCCATGAAAAAGCTTATAAACGAACAGAAAATTACAAAAGCGAGGGTAAAAAGAAGGATGACGAAGATAAATAAGCTTGTGATGACGGGCTTTAAAAGTTTCGCTCAAAAGACTGAGCTCATTTTTGGCAACACAATAAATACTGTTCTTGGGCCAAATGGGAACGGGAAATCAAATATTTTAGACGGGATATGTTTTGTTCTCGGCAGGGCAAGCAGCAAAAGCCTGCGCGCCGAAAAGTCATCGCACCTTATTTTTGACGGTGGAAAGATAAAAAGACCTGCAGAGAAAGGGCAGGTAGACATTTATTTTGATAATACAGCACAAGTGTTTCCTGTGGATGCTGTTGAAGTGAAGATCACCCGTATTATCAAGAAGAACGGCCAAAGCATATACAAGATAAATGATAAAACACATACACGAAATGAGCTTCTTGACCTGTTAAGTGCGGCACGCATCGATCCCGATGGCTATAATATCATATTGCAGGGCGATATCACGCGGTTTGTAGAGATGTCGCCTATTGAACGAAGGCAAATTCTCGAAGAGATCAGCGGCATATCAGTCTATGAAGAGAAAAAGCATAAAGCGATATTAGAGCTGGATAAAGTTGAGAAACAGTTGAATGATGCCGAAATTATCTTGAAAGAACGGCAAACACATCTGAAAGAACTCAAAAAAGACCGCGATCAGGCGCTGAAATTTAAAGAATTGAAGGATGGCATCGACTCGAACAAGGCGACATATGTGCATCTTCAGATCGAACGGCGAAGCGAGATAAAATCAACATTTGACAAAGAGCATGACGAGCTGAACGCTGAATTTGATAAAATCGAAAAACATATCGCAGAGAGCAAGAAAAGCATTGATGACAAGAAAAAGCAGATCGAAAAGATAGCGCATGACATCGAGCAGAAGGGCGAAGTTGAGCAGCTCAAGCTCAGCAAAGATGTCGAGCAAATGCGTGTTGAACTTGAAAAACAGAAGGCGCGCGTTGTCATGATCAAAGATGCGCTCGCGAAAACAAAACAGCGCAAGCAAGCGCTGGAAAAAGACACACAGGAGATTGAGAAAAACATTGATGAAATCCGCAGGAAGAAAGCAGATTTAGAAAAACAGAAAGCTGAAAAAGAAAATGAATTGCAGTCTGTCGAACGGAAAATTGACGAATTCAAGAAGAAAAATAAAATCGACACGCTCGGCGACATTGAGCGCGACATTGATTCTGTTGATAAAATCATTGAGGCAAAACAAGAGATGGTGCAGCAGATACGCCAGCAGCAGCAGGAATTGCTGCGCGAGAAAGATAAGATCGAGTACCAGCTCCAGATGCTCGACGAGCAGGTGAAAAAAGTTGCCGAAGTCGCAAAAGAGCATCAGCAGCAGATTGGAGAGCTGAAAAAGAAAAAAGAAGATTTCAAGCAGGCAACACTGCAGTTGAATGCATGCCTCGACAACGACAGCAAATTATCACGAGATGTTGGAAGCTTTAGAAAAGAGATGATAGCTCTTGAAGAGGAGAAAGTAAAATTAGAGGCACGGCATATTGGCGCACAGGAGCGCGTCGGCGGGGATATTGCTGTTAAGAAAATTCTTGAACTGAAAAAGAAGAAAACAGGCATTTACGGAACGGTTGCAGAGCTTGGAAAAGTGCCAAAACAATATCAGCTTGCACTTGAGATTGCGGCAGGCACACGGTTAACGAGCATTGTAGTTGCTGATGATTCGGTCGCTGCAAGCTGCATAGCTTATTTGAGAGAGAATAAATTTGGCGTTGCAACATTTATTCCGCTGAACACGGTTAAAGTGACGCAGAACTCAGGCGTTGATGCGCTGCTCAAAAAGAAAGGCGTGCACAACAAATGCGTCGAGCTCGTGCAGTTCGACCGCACGTATGCGAAGGCATTCTCTTATGTATTTGGCGACACGCTTGTCGTTGATGACCTTGAGACTGCACGCGACATCGGTATCGGCAGGGCACGCATGGTGACACTGCAGGGTGATTTAGCAGATACAAGTGGCGTGATGCGCGGTGGATTCCATCACCGCAAAAGCGTTGCATCATTCGCTGATTCAGAGACGGAAGAAAATCTCATGGCCGTTGAGGGTAAGTTAGGAGTATTGCGCGTGAAGGTTGATCAGCTGACAAAAGATAAAGATTCAAATGAACAAAGGATTTTGAAATTGAGACGCGAGAAGCTTGAACTTGAAGTAGATGTCACAAAAATGGAAAAGTCGCTGCATTTAGGCAGTGGAGACTTGGATGCGACAACGCTTGAGAAAAAGCAGCTCGAGAAACAGCGTGACGACATTGACAAAAAGCTCAGAGAGATACAAGCGACCGTAAACATACACACAAAAGAGCTTGCACAGGAAAAGACGAGAAAAGAACAGCTCAAACTGAAAGTAACCACGATGCGCAACCCACGGTTATTGGCAGAGCTTACTGCATTTGATGAAGCGCGGCAGGCAATGCGCGACGAGATTTTGAAAATGAACAGCGAGAGCGGTTCCATAGAAACGCAGATAAAAACGATGATGAGGCCTGAACAAGAGCGCATTTTGCAGCTGATGAAAGGCCATGATAAAGAAGAAGTATCTTTTACAAAAGAAAGCGCTGAGCTGGCTGAACGGATAAAAAATGATCAAGAACACCTGAAAGAAAAAGAGAAGGCGCAGCGCGAATTTTTCAGCGCGTACAAAGATTTGTTCCAGCAGCGGGATGGCATCGCAGACGAAATAAATACACTTGAAAAGAAAGTTGATGTTGCGCGGGAGCGCAGCAGGAAAACGGAAATTGAAATGAATGGCGTCACGCTGAAGAGAGCGGCAGTCGTATCAGAATTATCTGGCTTTGAAGAGCAGATGAAGCAGCTGCAGCATGCGAAAATCTTGAAAGGCAAAAATGAAGATGAGCTGAAAGGAGAGATTGCAAAGTTTGAGAAAATGCTTGCGACAATGAGCGCAGTCAACATGAAAGCGCTTGAAATTTACGAGCAGGTTGAAGTTGAATACAACAAGCTGGTCGAGAAGAAAGATACGTTAATCAAAGAGAAAGGCGATGTGGTAACGCTGATGGAAGAAATTGAAGGCAAAAAGAAGGAGCAGTTTATGAAGACATTTGATGTGATCAACGCAAACTTTAATGAGAAATTTGCTGCGCTGACGAGCAAAGGAAAAGGATTTTTGCATCTTGAAAATGCACAGAAGCCGTTTGACGGCGGCATGGACATCAAAATAAAAGTTGCAGGGCAACGATTCATGGACATTCGCAGCCTGAGCGGCGGAGAAAAGACGATGACTGCGCTTGCATTTTATTTTGCTGTGCAGGAATATGAGCCGCACAGTTTCTATGTGATGGATGAAGTTGATGCAGCGCTCGACAAGCATAACAGCGAGCGGCTGGCGCAATTGATACGGCAGTACTGCAAGGGCGCACAATATATCGTGATATCACACAATGATGCGCTGATTTCTGAAAGTGATCAACTGTACGGAGTAAGCATGGACGAAACTGGCGTGAGCAAGGTTGTAAGCTTGAAGGTTTGATTTGTTGCAAATACCCCACCGCTTGCGGTGATTGGGTTTTTGCAACTTTAAAAATCCCAGCTCTAATTAACTAATCAATACCCCGCCCCTCGGGGCGGCTGGGATTTTTATTTTCCGAAAAGTTTAAAAATTCCGAAATTTTATTAATGCTTATGAAACATCACACCTGTGTTAAAGAAGTTCGGTTAGGACATAAAGGTCAGTTTACTATACCTAAAAAGATAAGGGACGAGGAACATTTCGAGGAGGATGATACATTTCTCGTTCATCATACTGCAACTGGTGAAATTCTTCTCCGTAAAAAGCAAGAAGCTGTTCCAGAAGATGCTTTATTCAAAGCAATTGAAGCAATGCCTTCTTTTAATTTTGAGCAAGCCTGGAAAGAGATTAAGCAAGAACGGAAGAAAAACGAATGAAATATTGTGCTGATACATGGTTTCTTTTGAAACTTTTTAACAAAGATACTCGAGCAAAAGACATTATCAATGAGTTGCGTTATGGGAAAGCACGTCTCACAATTCCATGCAGTGTTATAGCCGAGACTGTTAGAAAATTAATGCAACAAGGAGCCTCTGAATATATAATTAAAACTTTTTTGGGGTATATCGAGCCATCTGAAAAAATAGAAATTATAGAACTTGATCAGTTACTCGCGGTCGAAGCAGCAAAAATTTCACTTGCGTACGGATTGGCAATGATGGATGCATTTGTTGCGGTTACATGCGCCACCAATGGTTGTGATGTGCTTCTCTCCGGCGATTCAGACTATGCCCCATTGGTCAAACGAAAGTATCTGAAAATACAAGCGTGGTAATAACAAATTCAATTATGGAATAATTGTGCACCGTGTCAATCCTTTCTTCTTCATCAACAGATGAGGGTAACCTCTTTTGTCTGCATTTGACGTGTCTATGCCTAACCGCTTTGCAAACTGAAACAGCTTTTCTCTGGTTTCATGAACAGTACCAAAATTTTTCATCGCCTCTATCTCAATAAAATTGCCCAATTCTTTTACTCGGTCAAGCGCTATCTCAAATTCGTTTTTGTATATGAAGACTTCTCTTTCTTTTTCTACGACGACTAATTTTTTCATGTTAAGCGCAGAAAATATTTTTTCTATTTGTTCGGGATTTTCGATAATCGTTTCAAACTCATCACAATGAGTCGTGAGCTCAGCGTTTTCTGGGTAGAAATGCTTGTAATTTATGATAGTTTTGCCACCTCTTTTTCTTATGCTCAGCCATTCATATGTGAAAAATGGCTCAACAAAATTTCTATTTGGAGGGGTGAAATACTCGTCTATTTGTGATGATGATTTTACGAATGTTGCGGTTGATTGCAATTTTTGTTTTATATGAGAAAAAGTTACGCCGTCAACAGGAATTTTGATTTCAATTTCTTGGTTATTGCTTGCCATTAGAGAGATTAGATAGTAATAGCAAATCTCATAAATTATGGTACTTATAGAGATTTGCTAGTATAGATAAAGTGCCTTTTGAAATGTTCCATTATTTATGCACTTTACTATAATCACGGTATCCTTCTCACTTGTTTCATTCTATAATCATTCTTGTCAAGCACTTTTGGAACTGCTTGCGGTTTATGCTCTGCTTGGTCGTGCTGCTCGCTGTGCTCTGCATGCCCGCCATGAGCTTCATGCGCGGTGTGAATAGAGGCAGAAATGCCTTCTGCTTCGTGCTTGAGCTGGAACAGCGCAACATCGTTATCGTCATCGCTCACATGCTTCGGCTTCCAGTCGAGCTTCAAGCCATCGTTTTCAGTTCGGGGCACGATATGCATAGAAAAATGAGGAATCTGCTGGCCTGCGGCTGTACCGTTTTCAACAATAATATTTGTGCCTTGCACGCCAAGGCTTTCAAAAATTGCAGAACTAATTTTGTTTGCAACTGAAAACGCATGACCTACAATATCATCGGGCACCTGCTCAAGAATAGAATGATGCTCTTTGGTGAACAGTAAAATGTGACCGGCAGCTGCTGGCTTTAGGTGCATAACTGCCAAAAGCTTATCGTCCGAATAAATTTCTTCGCTATCAAAATCGCCGTGCACGATTGAGCAGAATTCGCAGTCAGCCATTGAACAAGCCAGCAATATCATCGAGCGATACGCTGTCCTCCTTTTCTGCTGTTTTTTTCTTTGTAGACTTTTTTTCTTGTTTTTGCTTCTTTGGTTTCGCTTCTTCTGCGGGCTCATGCACGTCAGCTTTCTCGGGAGCACTGTGCTCTTTATGGCCTTTAATTATTTCTTTCTTGATACCAAGCTGCTCGTTGAGCTTCGCCTGGATCAATTCGCGGATATCTGTAATTTCTGACTCTTTGACTTTCTTTTGCGGCAGCACAATACCAATGTTGTCATGCTCTTCCCGCGGAATGATATGCATCATGAAATGCTGAGCGCGTTGGCCTGCTGCGGTGCCGTTTGCAATGAAAATTGTCGTGCCGTGCACTTTAAGGCCGCGAAGCACTGCCTGCGAAAGCTGTTTTGTAACGATGCCAAGATGCTTTATCTCTTCCTCGGGCACCTGCGGCAGAATAGCATAATGCTCTTTTGGCAAGACAAGCAGATGGCCTTTGCTTGCAGGGTTAATGTCAAGAACAGCAAACACTTTTTCATCTTCATACACTTTTTTTGACTTTACTTTGTTTGATGAGATTTGGCAGAAAATGCATTGTTTTTTTTGGAATTCACGCAGCTCTTCAGGAGACATCTTTTCCAGCTTTTCCATCAACGCGCGCCGCTGCGCTTCAGGCATCTCGGACATGTTGGAATTGAATGATACGGCTTATTTAAACTTTTAGCTCAGCCTTGACGGCATAGGCAGAAGTGGATTTTTGGCTTAAAAAATGTTCTCAATGCGAATGAGCAATAATCACTTTTTTGCTCAATGGCAATGCGAATGTCAAAAACCATCAGTCAGTATGCACAGAAATCCATTTCTGGCAAGTTAGCTCGGCATTTCCAACTGACCGAGTCAATACTCAATTGTGCCAATCACATTCTCAAAATGCTTGTTGTTACGTGTAACGATGGTTGCGACTTCATTTGCTGCATATGTTCCTGCGATAATTGCATCAGGATGTGCAACCGCCTGCCCTTTTCTCTTAACACCTCGATATAATTGGCTGCTTCGAAGTGCGGCCTGCCTGTTGAATGAAAACACGGGGAATTGTGAGATAAATGCGAGAAACACATCCTGCTGGTGCTCTGTTAGGTTGCCACATAGAAATTCATACACAACCGGTTCGCACAGGCATAAGAATTCCTGATTCTGCTTCATCCATTCAACTGCATGGCTCTCTCCTTTAAAGAAGTCAATAAGAAAAGTAGTGTCTGCGCCGATCATCGTTTCTCCCAGTCTTTTCGAGCATTGATTCGCACGGCTTCGATGCTTGATAAATCAATGCCCTGAAAGATTCCTGCATATGACAAAACATCCTGCTTCTTCTGTTTCATCGTGAGAATGACGTCAGAAAAGCTTTGACCATTTCGCTTCAATCGACGTAAGAAATCATATGCATCTTTTGAAATGGTAACGTTAACTGAGGCCATACCCATATGGGTACATGTACTTGCATATAAAGATTTCTTTTTGAGATCAAGACTGCCCGCAAAATTTAAATAGTCCTACAGAAACAGTAGTACATCTGATTTAAGTGGTTATTTTAGCCAAATAGGTCTTACAGAAACAGCATATATCAAGAATTAAGTCCTACAAAAGCAGTAGGTGTGAAAAGATAAAAAAAGAGAGATAAGAAGTAAAGTGAAGCATAAGTCCTACAGAAACAGTAGAAAAGAACAGATGTATGTAGCTCGTGCTTTACCTCAGCGAGCGGCACAAGATATTGCGGATGAAAACGAATCTTTGCGCAATCTTATCCAATCAAAGCTAGGGCTGTCTGCACAGGAAATTGAGCAGGAGCTTAATCAGCTGAGGCAGCTTCAGACAAACACTCTTCTTCGCGAATTAGTCAAAGAGAAATTGCATCTCCAGAAACACCAGATTGATGCTACACTCGAGCATGCACGACTGGAAAATAAATCAGACATCACAATCCCCGTTTCTACGTTTAGAACATCCCTCAGCACGCTTGAAGTAGTTGTCCAATTTCTCAAAAATTCGTCAAACTTGCAGCTCAGCGAGATTGCAGCGCTGCTGAACAGAGACCACCGCACTGTGTGGCATGCGTACCAGCGGTCGCAGAAGAAAGCTGTGAGGCCTGCGACCAGAGCTCAATCAGATGTTCAATCGGACATTCAAATCCCAATTCTTATTTTTGCAGATCGTAAGAACTCGCCACTTGAAGCGCTTGCTGCGCATCTGCATCAAACTCATTCGCTGCCATTTGCTGAGATCGGCAGAATGCTGCTGCTCAGCCGAAAGACCGTGTGGACAGTATATCAGCGATTCACGAGGAATGCTCATGCATAATAGAAGAATGTCTCGGACAGTGGACA
>DATDXM010000004.1:0-3217 GCA_035289325.1 Candidatus Nanoarchaeia archaeon | reverse complement strand
TTTTGCATTGTCGATCGAAGGGATTTTTCAGCTTGAGCTGATCCTTGGTGTTGGGCTTCTTGGCATCACTGCAGTGCTTTTTATTATCGCGCTTCGCGGTGGCGAATTAACTGTGTTATATCCACTGATGGCTGCTTCTTATGTTTGGGTTGCAATTGCGTCGCCGTTCTTTTTTCCTACTGATTCATTGAATGCTGTAAAAATTGTGGGTATCGGCAGCGTCATCTTTGGCGTCTATTCTATTGCGCGGGGGATGCATTAAATGGCGACGCAATTCTGGAGCGCGGTTGTGCTGGTTGTGTCGACGGTGCTCAGTTCAGTTGCGGCATTTCTCTTTAAAGTTGCAAGCAAGCAGCTGCAGCTTACGATGCGCTCGCTCCTTAATAGGGAGCTGATTATCGGAGTGTTCCTGTACGGCATTTCCACTGTGTTAACGGTCATTGCGTATAAAGGGGGAGAACTTACGGTGCTTGTGCCATTGGGATCACTCAATTATATCTGGGCGACATTTCTTGCACGGCGCTATCTGAGTGAGAAAATGAATACATGGCGATGGTTGGGTATATTTGCAATTGTTTTTGGTATTTCACTCATCGGTGTAGGGGATTTATTATGAAAAGTGGAACGACAGTTGTTATCTCTGTCGGCGGCTCGGTCATCGTTCAGGACAAGATTAATATTGGCTTTTTGAAGGAATTTACTGATCTTGTGCTTTCGCGCCCTGAGCGGTTTGTTGTTGTTGTTGGCGGCGGCGGTGTATGCCGCATGTACATCGATGCTGTGCGGTCATTTTCTGTTTCTCCTGATGACAAAGACTGGGTCGGCATCGCGGCCACTCATCTGAATGCACAGCTTGTACGAAGTGTGTTTGGTGTTCATGCTTATGAAAAAATTATAACTAATCCACTGCAGCGCGTGAAGACGGGCAAGCGCATTCTTGTCGGTGGTGGTGGGATGCCTGGGCATTCTACTGATTATGATGCAGTTGAACTTGCGCGATCATATGGCGCGACAAGAGTTATCAATGTCACCAATGTTGATTATCTCTATGATAGCGATCCGCGGACGAATTCTCGTGCGAAGAAAATCGAACATGCGAGCTGGTATCAACTGAAAAAAATAGTTGGCGGCGAATGGAAACCAGGGTTACATGCGCCGTTTGACCCTATTGCGACGAAGCTTGCAGCGAGGCTCGGGCTTCAGCTGGTACTTGTCGGTGCTGATGTGAAGAATATTTCGAATGTGCTTAATGGTGGAAAATTTAAAGGGACGATTGTTGATTAGATTATCTTTATTCTATATTTACTTTTTTACAACCAATAACGTGCTGAATTAGTGCCCACCATGTCCGCCGCCGTGCCCACGTGATTCCATCACTTCAACTTTGCTGTGCTCATGGTTTACAAGCACTTCAAATGTGTCTTTTTTTAACCGCAATTCGTGCCAGCGATCAAAACCTGAGCCTTCAAATGAGACTTGCACGCGGTTTTTTCGGCTGCATTCTTTGCATGTGACGGTCTTATAATGAAATGTGCTGTCAAATTCAGATTTCCAATTATCAAGTGTGCAACCACAGTAACAGTTTGTTATCTCGTCATTGTGTACGACTGTATCATGCATCTTCAATTGGCTCATATTCATCTCAATTCACTCTCCAGCCACTTTTCAGCGGCACTGTTTGACAACTCTTTCCATGCGGTAATCACCGGCACTTCATAACTGTGTGCATGATGTACAAGCTCCTTGATTGCGTCCAGTAGTGAGTCCTTTGTTTTTGCGAGAATTGCGTATTCTGCTGCCTCTTCGAGCTTGCCGTGCCACCAAAAGTGGCTCTCAATAGGAAATAAGTTTGCACAGACAATGAGCTTCTTTTCCAACAATAACTTTGCGATTTTTCTCGCTTCTTTTTTGTCCTTGCACGTGATATATACCGCGAACATCCCCCTCATTCCATGCTCAAAGTTTATATAGTTTTGTTTTCTCTCGATGGTCATGAAACTGGCTTTTGGGACGCCTATTGGCGTGTTTGTCGCTGATGGCAAGCTTATTGAGCATGTGCCGTGTGAAGGCACGGACAAAGATATCAAGCAGGCGCTCAAAAAATACCCTGATGCACGTGCAGCACAAACGGATGAGTATAAACAGCTGTTGCCGTCGCTTAAGGATTCCAAATATTTTCAGCTGTTTCATGCAGCACATGTTCGTGATACTATCCAACAGCTTCGGCGTGTTGAATCGGCTGATTTGCTTGTGAACTATACCATCAATTCTCTTCAAGATCTTGAAGCACAGATAAACCAGATGGTGAAGCGCTGCCGAGAATGGTATGGATTGTATTGCCCTGAGGCATCGCGTATGATTGCGGATAACATTCAATTTGTTGACGTTCTCGTGAAAAAGACAAAGCTACAGATTCTTGAAGAGCTCGGTGTTCGTGAGCCTGACTCAATGGGCGTCGAACTTGACAAACCTGATATCATGGAAGTTCAATTGCTCGCTGAAGAGATACGTCATCTGCATCAGCTGCGGGGCGTTTATGAAACATATCTTACATCCTTATTAAAACGGCACTGTTCAAATGTTCAGGAGATCTGCGGCACGATCATCGCGGCGAAATTGCTCGCGAAAAGCGGCGGCTTGAAACGGCTTGCGATGTTGCCCAGCAGCACAATTCAGCTGCTTGGCGCGGAAAAAGCGTTGTTTCGACATTTGACACGGAAAGCGCGCAGCCCGAAGCATGGACTTATTGTCAATCATCCGCTTGTGCAGCGCGTTGGTCATGGCGATAAAGGAAAAGCAGCGCGAGCACTTGCGGATAAAATCAGCATGTGTGCACGGCTTGATTATTTTAAAGGAGCATTCAAAGCAAAAGAAATGCTGCAGGAACTGGAGCTGAGGTTTCAATGAAAGAAATCGAAGTCAAAATACTCGATGTTAATCCTGCACAAATACGTACACGACTGAAGAAGATTGGGGCGAAGAAATATTTTGACGGTGATGTGCATGCGGTTTATTTTGATACTGCTGATGATCAGCTGAAGAAAAAAGGTGTTGTGCTTCGCGTTCGAACTGCTGGTGATCGGGTTGAGCTATGCGCGAAAGGCAATAGAAAAAAATCCCGCTTTAAAAATATCGATGAATTTGAAGTAGTAACGGGCGATTATGAGCAGACTGTTGCACTTCTCCAGATGCTCGGTTACGTACGCAGACGAGAAAG
>DATDXM010000003.1:0-16036 GCA_035289325.1 Candidatus Nanoarchaeia archaeon | reverse complement strand
ATTTTTCCACATGTGCGCAGGTCTGCGTGGACAAAAACTGCGTCTTCATCATGTATTCCCACCGCTTTCAGCTGTTCATGTATGTCTTCCCATGAAAATGCACGGCCGTTGTGTTCAAAGATTGTTGGTTTCATTTTTTATCTCGCTGCCGATTCTATCTTTATTACCTCTCCTGCTGCATATGCGTCAGGGTTTTCTATTATCTTGATAATGACTTTTGCTATATCTTCCGACTGAAGGAGCCTCTTTGATGGAGATTTTTCTTTTTCAAACTCCAAAAGCTTCGGCGGGAGATTTTTGATAAAATCCGTGTCAACGAAGGATGGCGCAATACCTACCACTTTCACGCCGACTGCCTTTGCTTCATGTGCTACGGCTTTCGTCAGCCCAAGAACGCCATACTTTGCAATCGTATATGATGACATGCGTGCAGTCGGAGTATCTTGGAATACAATGCTGGAGACAAGATTAATGATGATCCCAGATTTCCCTGCAGTCATGTGTGGCATGATGTACTTGCACGCATACACCATCCCTTTCAGGCTCACATCAATGTCTTCTTCAATGTCTTCATCCTTCAGCTGGCTGAACTGCTGCAATTTCAAGCTAGCGGCAGCTGCATTCACCAGCACATCAATTTTTCCTTCACGCTGTACAATGCTTTCAATCATTTGTTTGATGCTCTCGCGGCTTCTCAGGTCACATTGTACCGGCACGATATTTTGCCATTTTTTTTGCAACTCGAGCGCTTTCTTTTCATGCTGTGCGTAGCTTACGTAGATAGCATCCTGTTCGTGTTCTGCACATTTTACTGCTATCGCCGAGCCGATGCCGCCTGTTCCTCCGACTATGAGGACAATACGCCGCTGGCGTGGAATCTGGTGTACATTCTTCTGCGTATCCGCTTGCTGCGGCTCCTGTCCACTATCGAGCACTTTTACCTGTGCAGTTCCTTCAACGGCAACCTTATCGCCATTTATTATCTCGGTTTTCAGCGTTATCATGCGAATGCTGTCATTTTTTTCACGTACAGTGCCTTTTATTGTGATAGCATCGCCTGGAAAAATCGGCGAGCGGAATGATAGCGTTTGGCTGAGGTAGAGCGCATTACGCCCAGGGCAATGCATGCCGACCAGCGTTGAGAAAAGTGAGCCTGCGAGCATGCCGTGTGCGATGTTTTTTCCAAATGGTGATTGGTGCGCTGCTGCATTGTCAACATGGAGCGGGTTATGATCGCCTGTCAGCTGGGCAAAGCTCATGATGTCTGCTGCTGTGATAATTCGTGTGAAACTGTAGCTGTCGCCTCCTTTTATGTCTTCATATCTTAGGCAATTCGGCTGTGCTGTGCTATTCATCTTTTACCCCATGCCGCTGCAACGCTTCTTTTATATCCTTTACATTCTTTACTGCGACGACTTCCTCCATCGTAAAATGGACATTAAATTCCCGCTCAAGCTCTGAGACGAGCATCAAGCCATTAAATGAATCCCATGAAGGCACACTCGCAGGCGAAGTTTCATCGGTGATGCTTTCGTTGCTAATCTCCAATACCCGTGCAAGTATATCATTCAGTTTTTTCATTTTTCCTCTATATCGATGAATTCTGGATATTTCCCAGGCTTTGCATCATGCAGATAATATGCCCATACTTCTTTTCCGTCTCTCTTCTCTGCCAGCGCAAATCCGTTGTTTTTATAGAAATTTTCTGCAACCTTATTCTTTTTTGTGGGAATAAACTCAGCAATTATCTCTTTTACCGATTCTTTTGCTGCACATTTCAGAATGTAGGCGAGAAGCGCATCCTCTATTTTTCTCCCAATGATGCGGCAGCTCAGCAGGAATGTGTCAATTTTCCATGTCGACTGTGTGCCTTGCTTCAGTTCGCCCTTCTCTACTATCACTGTACCGATAATGCCATTGTCACCAAATATGTCTTTCACCGCAACTGATGCAACAAGGCCGCTCGCGGCGAATGCGGCTATCTCCTGTTCCGTGTATCTCTTTGTTGTCATATTAAATTGGTTTGTCTTTTGTGTCAACTGTGCAATCCTCGGCATTGTGAATGAGTCTGCACGCTGGATCACCACTTTCATTTTTAGCCCACGCAGAAAATCATCAATACTCACGCTCTGTCTCAATTCAAGCCGCTTTCGCTGTTCTACATACATCTTTCCCTTGCTTTTGTCTTCATCAGTAAACTGCAGCACTGCAAGCTCAGGCAGACTCATCAGCATATCAACCGAGCGTGAGGGGTCAGTGAGCTGGATGACATGTACGTCTGGCAGCTGCGACTGAACAAGACTGCACTGTACGGGATCGTCGTCCAAAAATATCATGCTGTCCATTCCGATGTTCAGCTCTTCAGCTATTGACTTTATGTTTAATTCCTTGTCTTCCCAATTGATGCGAAGCGCGGCAAAATGCTCTTCCTTCAGCACCTGGTATGGGTGGCGTGCAAAAACCTCGCGAACATCGTCCATGTTATTTTTGCTGTTTACTGCAAGCAGCATGCCCCGATGGAATAATGCATGAAGACACTGCTGGAACTCAAGAAAAGGCCGTCCGTTCGGTGTTGGGCCAAGTTTTATCCCTTCGAGCCCGTCTTCGCCCAGGATGCCTCCCCAGAGCGTGTTATCAAGGTCGAGAACAATACACTTGCGGCTTTTTGCCTTGAATGCGACTATGTATGGTATATATTCGTCGCATAATTGCGGGAAATACGCGGGACTTATCTTCATATCAGCAAGATAATACATCTTTGGATCGAACACATTACTTCCGTAGCGTGTGCAGAACTGCGCAAAGTCAACGATGAAGACCTGTGAAGATTTTTCATATGCTGCGCGAACCTGCTCATTGTAATCAGCAATGCTCTGCCTTAGCCCATAGTCCTGCTTGCTGTCGATGATGCCAAGCACCGTATGCTGCGGCTGCTCATTATTCATCAGCAGTATTTTTGACTTCGAGCGCGAGGCAAGCATGTTCACCAATTCTGTGACGTATGTTTTTTTTTTATTTATAATCTCGCGTCGCTGCTCGGGCGTATAGGTGTGCGCGTACATGAGATAGTCGCCGAATAACGATCGTGTATCGATACAGAGAATTACTGCATCAGGATTGAACTCATAGAGGCCGCTTTTTTCATCTATGATCTCCTGCGCGTACTGGTTATAGGGCGCATCATAGCATGTCACACTTATGCCTTTCTCTTTACATCTGACTGTGAGCACCTGTGACATTCCCTGCAGTGTGAAGCTTGCAAGAACTGCTATCCGCATCGCATCTTTATCAGGCTGGAATGACCTATACTCCTTCAGATATTCGGCAGTACTTTTGAGCATAAATCCCCAGAATTTCACCCGTTTATATAGCTGGCGGGTTGTTTGTGGTTATTTTCTAGCGAATATACCAGCTGTGCCGTGCGGCGGTGTGACATGCCATCTACTTCTCCACAAAACTGCTGGATATATTTTTGCCTCTTGAGCTGCAATTCCTTTTCGTCACTCAGCGAGCGGAGAACTGCACTCTTTATGTCACCATTGTAGCTGAGAAAAATGCTTGCATCTTTTAGCCAGAGTATCGGCTGGGGAATGTCTGCGTCCCTCATATGAATCGTAACAACTGGCCTGTTGAGTATCATCGCCTCAAGCGCTGCGGTTGTGCCAAAATGGACAAACGATCCGCATCCACCCATGAGCCTGTAAAATTCCTCCCGCACTTGGCCACAGAATGTAATTCCCAGCCTGTTCCGCGCAATTATCTTTTCATATTCATTTTTGTATTTTTCGCGCGGATGAAGCTTGAGCACGATGCTGATGCCGCTGATTTCAGCTATATCCTTTAAGACCTTCTCTACCTTGCTGAAATATTCCTTTTTTGTGCACTCGTTGTCTTCTACCAACGGAGCAGTTGCGATGAGCACTCTTTTTGTCGGACGTGATTTGTAGCCAATGATATCATCAAAAATAACCGGGCCAACTTTATGTACATATTCAGGCAGTGCACCATTCCGGATCAGCTGCTGGGCATGAAAATCACCAAACACCGCGAAGTGCACAGGCATCCTTCTGTCTATCAACCTGCCCATGCCAATCCCGTGCTGAATCACTATGACTGGGATGTTTTTTTTTGATGCAGCTGCAATCAAGCACCGCTCAATGAGGCTGTTTGCCGAGGTGAGCACAATTGCGTGAATCTTTTCGGTGCTGAGAAGCGTTTTGCATAGCTCGTATGTGAGAATAAGAACGAGTAAAAAACGCTTTGAGAAATACATAGTACATACAGCGCGGTACTCATTGAAAACGACCGTGCCGTTGATGCTGAATGCTTTAGACAGGCTATCAGTTGAAAGCTGCATAATCTCCTGATGCAGGCGCTTTGATTCTGCACGGGCTTTATCTACCGTTGTGCCATCCAAATAATTATATATCGTATTTTCTGCAACTGCATGAGATGACAGCGGCTCTGAGAACAAAACAAATGGTGTAAACCTTTTGTCGGCTTTTATATCATCAATGATGTTCTGTATCCTGAATAATTTGCCGTCCTTCTGGCGGTGGCTGCTGTAACTTAAAAACAATACTTTCTGGCTTGCATCTGCCTGTATGGCATAGGCTTTTTTCATCTTTCTTTTTTCCTTCGCAAGCAGAAGCAGTGGCAGCACTCTCGCATTGAACGAAAAATATGCCCTGCGCAACAGATTTAGCTTTTTTTTCATGCAGACAAATGGCGTTGGATTCACGTATTTGGGTATGACATTCGGCAAAAAGAATTTTTTATAGAACCAGCCCAGCGGGATTTTTTCCAGAACTATTTGGTCGTCGAAACTTTTCCCATCAAACACTTTTTTTTCTGACCATGTTAATGCCAGCTTGACAGTGTCACTATTTTCCATGCACGCTCATCCTTGTCAATCGTTTATAAAACTTTACTTACCCCGGCGATATTGAAAAGTTCCTCGCTTCGCTCGGGTACTGCCAGCTCAGTCGGCAGATTTCCTGCTGGTGTTTTTACCACAATTGAATTATGTGCTTATTGATGGAAATCTGTACCATTACGCATCAGAACATCGGCTAAGCCTCCTTCACAATTTAAGGGCAGTACAACACTTTTCAATATCGCCCTTACCCCCTAACACAAACTATTTAAAATGCTCTGGCTATCTTGTTTCATGCGTTCTAAAATCAGCATCATCGGTGCGGGCATGGTTGGCGCACAGACTGCGTCATTAATCGCTCAACGAAATCTTGGTGATGTTGTGCTCATCGATATCGAAGCTGATATGGCCAAAGGCAAAGCACTTGATATCTTACAGTCGCTGCCCATTGTGGACTCGCCTGTTTCGGTTTCGGGCGGTGGAGATTATGCGCTTACGAAAAATTCTGACATCATTGTCGTCGTCGCCGGCATTCCACGAAAGCCCGGCATGACACGAGAGCAGCTGGTCGAAACAAACGCAAAAATTGTTGGTGATGTCACCCGAAAAGCAGCGCCTCTGTCCAAACACGCCATCCTTATCGTTGTCACCAATCCGCTTGACGTGATGGCATACGTTGCAAAAAAAGCATCAGGATTTCCTAAAGAGCGTGTCATCGGCATGGCAGGCATCTTAGACAGCTCACGATTCCGCGCGTTCATTGCACAAGAAGCACATGTACATCCAAAAGACGTCAGTGTTCTCGTGCTCGGCTCGCATGGCGAAGAGATGGTGCCATTAGAGCGTTTTGCGCTCATAAATAACAAGCCTGCAGTTGATGTGCTTGGCAAAAAATTACATGACATTGTTGAACGGACGAAAAATGCAGGCGCAGAAATAGTTTCATTGCTTAAAACTGGATCTGCTTATTATGCTCCTGCTGCTGCAATTACTGAAATGGTTGAGTCTATTCTCAAAGACCAAAAGAAAACTCTGCCGTGCTCTGTATATCTTGACGGCGAATACGGCGTGAAAGATGTTTATATCGGCGTTCCTGTTGTGCTGGGCAAGCATGGTGTGGAGAAAATCATCGATGTCAAACTTACCGCTGACGAAAAAAAGAGGTTCGATGGCGCAGTCAAAAGCATACAAGGAATGATTGCACACATCAACGTATGAAACGTGCGCAGTATGACATAATCAAAACAGATGTTCTTGTTATTGGTTCAGGCGGAGCAGGCTTGCGCGCAGCTATTGAGCTGCATGACAATAATGCCGATGTTCTTGTGGTTGGCAAATGCGCACAACGGGATGCACATACTGTTTTAGCTACCGGCGGCATCAATGCTGCGCTCGCAACGATGGATAGCAAGGATGGCTGGCAACTGCATGCCGCGGATACGCTGCGTGATGGCGGTGAGATTAATGATGCACGAGCGGTTGAAATTCTTTGCAAGAATGCACCTTTTGCTGTCAACGAGCTTGCACGCTGGGGTGCAGACTTTCATCGAGAAAAAAATGGGAAAATCACACAACGTTTTTTTGGCGCAGCAACCTATAGGCGTGCATGTTTTGTTGGTGATCAGACGGGCAGAGCAATTCTTCATGTTCTTGTCGATCAGGTAAACAAGCGAAAAGTTCCATTCCACAGCGGCATCTATATCTTCTCGCTTCTTCATGACAAGAAAAATACCGTCAACGGCGCAATAGGATTAAACATAAAAGACGGCGGCATCGTCGTCTATCATGCGAAAGCAGTTATTCTCGCAACCGGCGGCTTTTCGCGCGTATTTGCACGCAGCTCGTCCCGAAATTTTGAAAATAACGGCGATGGCATCAGGCTTGCGTATGATGTTGGTGCGTCATTCATGGACATGGAAATGTTTCAGTTTCACCCGACGGGCATGGTCTATCCAAAAGAAGCAGAAGGTGTCTTGGTGACGGAAGCTGTGCGGGGTGAAGGCGGTGTGCTGACGAATGCACGAGGCGAGCGCTTTATGAAGCGTTATGATGCTGAACGTATGGAATTATCTGCTCGTGATATTGTTGCACGCGCTGTCTATACTGAAGTGAAAGAGGGCAGGGGGACTAAGAATGGTGGCGTTTGGCTCGATATATCCCACAAGCCAAAAAGCTATATTCTCAAGCGGCTGCCGAAGATGTATTCGCAGTTCAAGCATTATGCACATGTTGACATCTCCAAACAAAAAATGGAGGTTGCGCCGACAGCGCACTATTCGATGGGAGGCATATTTGTTGATCATACTACTGGGAAGACAACTGTGCCACGGCTGTATGCCATTGGTGAAGTAACATCAGGCGTTCACGGTGCAAATCGGCTGGGTGGAAATAGTTTAGCGGAAATTATTGTTTATGGACGGCTGACCGGCGCTCGGGTTGCTCGCGAGGTAAAAAAAATGCAGTTCCTTTCGCTTGATCAGAAGCAGATTGCTCGACGTATCCGTGAATTGCCTCTTGGAGTAAAAGGCAGCAATCCCATCACTGAAAAGAAAGCACTTCAACAACTGATGTGGCAGCATGTTGGTGTTGTTCGTCGCGGAAAAGATATGAAAAAAGCAATTCGTATGCTCGATCGCTGGAAAAAGATGAGGTTCAACTGCGGCACGTCGCTTCGGCGCAACCAGAAACTCATTGCTGCTCTTGACATCAAAGGAATGATCCCTGCGAGTGAGATGATCTTGCGCAGCGCGCTATTCCGACGAGAAAGCAGAGGTGCGCATTATCGAGCCGATTACCGCGACACTTTGAAAAAATGGCAGAAAAATATTGTCTGCACACGCACAGCTCGAGGCATCAGGCTTGCGCTGAGAAAAGTTATGCCTGTTCCTTTGCTGCTGAAACAATACATTAAAAAGAAACAGTATATTCATCATCTCGAATGAGAATAGAAACTGACGCGACATTTAAAAAGACTCTGAATATACTCTAATCACATGAAATCGAAGCAACCATCACTCTGGCTGAGAATTGGATTAGTTATGTTATCTTTGGATGTTTTGTTTTGGCTAACTTTTATTTTTTGGGCATCACTTGAAAGAGGAGATTTAGCTGGATTTGCTGTACTTGGGGGATTCTATTATGGTGCGTTGTCATTAATTCCAGCATTCATTGTAGGCGCAATTATTGGTGCTGTTACAAGCAAAATACAATCTGGTTCAGGAAGCACCGCTTTGAAAGGTTTGAAAATCGGGTTAACAATAAGTGTTATTCTATCATTCTTAATGATTATTGCGGGGTTGTATCAAAAATATACCAATCCCTATCGCTTATACGGACAATTAACTGAACCTGCTGGACTCCTCAATTATTATTTAGTTTTCAGCCCGGCAGAAATCACATTCACCATTCTTTTTATTGCTATTTTCACTTTGATCGGCTATGCTATCGGCAAATTAAGAAAAAAATAATATTTATCCCACTTATAGTAAAGTGCATAAATAATGGAACATTTCAAAATGCACTTTATCTATACTAGCAAATCTCTATAAGTATTATAATTTATGAGATTTGCTATTATTTCAAAAAAGAGGTATTCATGAAAAATCGTATAGAGCGCGATGCATTAGGAACAAAAGAAGTTCCATCCGACACCTATTACGGCATTCATACGCAGCGCGCCCTCGAAAATTTTCCTATCTCGGGGATGAGGACAGCAATCGAACTGTATCATGCTATCTGCACTATTAAACTCGCTGCATGCCGCGTGAATGCACATCTGAAATTACTTGATAAGAAAAAAGCAGCGGCAATCGGGCGTGCGGCTACTGAGACTGTTGCTGGGAAATTTGATTCGTATTTTGTTGTTGATGTGTACCAAGCAGGCGCAGGCACGCCGACGCACATGAATGTCAATGAAGTGATTGCAAACCGTGCAATTGAAATTTTAGGTGGGAGGAAAGGTAACTATACCATCGTTCATCCCAATGATCATGTCAATCTTGGGCAGAGCACGAATGATGTTTTTCCAACGGCAATGCGGATTGCGCTGCTGCTTCTCGTGGATGGCTTGCTGCATGCGCTGCATCTGTGCGAGAAAACATTACAGAAAAAATCAAAAGAGTTTTATCCTGTTGTTAAGAGCGGGCGCACGCACCTGCAGGATGCTGTTCCCATTCGTCTTGGACAGGAAGTTGGCGCCTGGGCAACAACATTTTCTAAGCTCCAGCTGTCGCTGAAAGGAGCGCAGAAACGGTTGTTGAGTGTTGGTATCGGCGCAACAGCTGTAGGCACAGGAATCAACACGCATCCACAGTATCGCTCGCTTGTAGTTGCTGAGCTGCGAAAACTTACTCATTATGATCTCCAGCCTGCGACTGATCTTTTTGAGGCAACTCAAAGCATGGCTGATTTTGTTCATCTGTCAGGCGTGCTGCGAGAAGCTGCCATTGAAATTGTACGCATCAATCATGATATCATTCTTCTGAGTTCAGGTCCCCGCACGGGCATTCATGAGCTTATTTTGCCGGCAGTCGAGCCAGGCAGCAGCATCATGCCTGGGAAAGTTAACCCAAACATGGCTGAAATGCTGAGCATGGTCTGCTATCAAGTTGTGGGAAATGATAG
The DNA here is from genome assembly GCA_035289325.1 of Candidatus Nanoarchaeia archaeon. Taxonomy (GTDB): domain Archaea; phylum Nanobdellota; class Nanobdellia; order Woesearchaeales; family JAGLXL01; genus DATDXM01. Next base: position 6,537 of record DATDXM010000003.1, on the reverse strand, counting down.
TGCGGTTGTGAACGCTGCACAGGCTGGCCAGCTTGAACTTAACGTCTATATGCCTGTGATTGCGCATAATTGTATCATGAGCGTTCGCATTTTAACGAATGCACTGCTTGCATGGGAGCAGCGATGCATTCGAGGCATGACTGCGGATAAAGAACAATGTGCGATGAATCTTGACAAAAGCCTTGGGCTCGCGACGTTCTTGAATCCATACATCGGTTATGATCGTGCTGCTCGTGTTGCACAGATCGCCTATCAGCAGCATAAAACTATTTTTCAGGTTGTGCTTGAGCAAAAGCTGCTAACAGAAGCGCAACTTAAACAGATTTTTGATAAAGAGAATCTGACAAAACCTCATCGATGATGTTCGATAGCTGCAATCTAAATACTTATAAATAGGCTGTTTTTCTCCTTTGTTGGGTGGTATTATGGATGTGTCAGAATCAGTAAAAGAAGTTGAAGATTTGTTTGACAAGAAGCCTTCTCAATCATGGGATGCCTCACAGTCACGAGATTCCTCTCGTCGGGAGACTACTTCAATGTGGCAAGATTTAGGTACGTGGCGTTTTATCGCGATTGTTGTTGCGGTGTTACTTGTTGTGTCGATATTTTCCAATGGCTTTAGCTTTGGTGCGACAGGTGCGGCAGTGGCAAACCCACTGAGTTTAGATGATGCTTCTGACAAGGCACTTGCTTTTGTCAATTCTAATCTATTGCCGCCAGGCATGAGTGCAACCGTTGGCGAGAAGAAAGATGTTGGTGATCTTTATCAAGTTCAACTATCCGTACAAGGTCAGATCGTCGACAGCTATATCACCAAAGATGGTCGGCTATTGTTTCCGCAAGGTATTGATTTAACGGCTGTGGTGCCTGCGCCTGCTGGAACCAATACACAACAACTTCAGAAAGTTGATGTAAGCTCAGATGATGATGCTGTCAAAGGAGACAAGAATGCACCTGTAACGATTATCGAGTTCAGCGATTTTCAGTGTCCATTCTGTTCGCGGTTCTACACAGATACACTGCCTGAACTGGATGAGAAATATATTAAAACTGGGAAAGCGAAGCTCATCTATCGCGATTTTCCGCTTGAGAACATTCACCCAGAAGCACGACCTTCTGCAGAAGCTGCAGAATGTGCTCATGAGCAGGGCAAGTATTATGAGTTCCATGACAAGCTTTTTGAAAACCAGCAGCAGCTCAGCGTTGCGAATTATAAAAAATGGGCTCGCGAGCTTGGCTTGGATGGCGATAAGTTTGATGATTGTGTTGACACCAACAAATATGCTGATGAAGTCAGCAAAGATTTAGCTGATGGCAGTGCAGCTGGAGTCACAGGAACGCCTGCATTCTTTGTCAATGGAAAGCTTTTGAGCGGCGCACAGCCGTTTACCGCGTTTGAAGCACTGATTGAGGCTGAATTGGCTGATGGGGGGAATGACGGAGGCAGTGAAGTAACTGCAGCGGCTGTTGTGGATACTTCTCCATCTGCGCCATCTGGCTCGACAAAGAAATTTACGCTTGTCGCCAAGAAATATCGCTTTACCCCAACAGAACTTCGTGTGAGCGTTGGTGATACTGTGCAATTAGCGGTGAAAAGCGACGATGTCGACTTTGGATTCGCGCTTGAGGCGTTTGGCGTTGATGAACAACTTACATCTGGGCAGATGACTAACGTTGAGTTTGTTGCAGATCAAGAAGGCGAGTTTTGGTTCACCTGCAGCAACTGCGACGGGAAAGAAGACATTATGAAAGGGAAGCTTGTGGTGGAGTAGGATTTTTATATTTTTATTATTACTAATCTATGGAGATCAATAATCTAGAAAAGTTGCTAGAGAAGATACACTCCTCTCTAGAAAGAATAGCATTAGCGTTGGAAAAGCAGGCTAAAGTCTTTGAAGAACAGAACTATTATGAAGATGAAAATGCTTCAACGACTCCCGCTAGTGATACTAATGATGTGTTTGATAAAATAAAAAGTGCAGATGAAAGAAAGTTTGCAGAGGATTTGGTTAATTTTGTTAAAAACGAATGCCCAGATGAAGATTATTGGGCTAATTTAAGAACTTCTTTGTTCTGGGCTGATCTTGGCATAAGCTCTACCTCTTATGGTATCCCCTCTGACCTAAAATTAAAGATAGAACGGATCGAACGATTGGCTGAGAAAATGTTTATAACCTACATAAATGAAAAGCGATCTGATATAAAAAAGAAAGAGGCACCACTAATAGATGAAATGTCCGTAGAATGTGCTAATTGGGCGAAAAATAATCATTTAAAAAATGTCACTAAACAGGACGTAGAATTATTTCTGCATGAGCATGAAACAGAATTATCTCCACAAGGACAAAGACTTTTATGGACAAAAAGTAAGTTTAGGTTGAGGGGAGATTAAATTCTCTATCTATACTCCTAAGGTAGCTTATCTCAGCCTTTGCAGCGCGATTTGCATGGCTGCTGCGCGCGGTGAAATTCGCTTTGCGTCTGCTTCTTTGAGAACGAGCTTTGTGTTCTTTACTATTTTCTGCTCGACGAGCTCGAACATGTTTCTTGGATTTAGGCCGCGGTATTCGGCATAAGAAGAAATAACGCCGCCTGCGTTTGCAACAAAGTCAGGAATGATCAGAATGCCCTTTTTGTGGAATTCCTCTTCAATACTCTGTGATGTCGGGATGTTTGAGCCTTCAACAATAATCTTTGCTTTTACCTTGTGCTTGTTCTTTTCGGTGATAAGATCGGGGACAGCTGCGGTGATTAAGATGTCTGCTGCGATGCCTATGATGTCCTCGCCAGGCAGCACTTTACAGTCTGGATAGGCTGTCACTGTGCCTTTTGTTTCCTTGATGCTTTTTAGCTTTTTTATATCGATGCCATTCTGCACGAGGCAAACACCTTTTGAATCGGATATGGCAATGATCTTTATGCCGTCTTTTGACAAGTAATCTGCGGCAAAGCTGCCGACGTTGCCGAAGCCCTCGATAGCGACTGTTGCTTTTTTTATGTCGAGTTTTGCGTGCTCAGCAGCGATGAGCGTTGCATGATATACGCCAAAGCCGGTGCTGCCATACTCATGTGGGATGCCACATTTCTGGCCAGGCTTTACACACAAGTTTGCAGGCTTGCCTGTACACGACTTCCATGAGCCGTTTGCTTCTGAAAAAATTCGCATTTCTTCTTCTGCGGTGTTTATATCCGGCGCTGCGACGTATAGCTTCGGGCAGACGGGCTTCAATGCACGCGCAAATGCACGAATAAGCTCATTTTTCTGCTGTTTTGTTATTTTTTTGGGATCAGCAATAATGCCAGATTTTGCACCGCCGAATGGCAAGTCTGCTAATGCGCACTTATAGGTCATTGCTCTTGCAAGGCGAGATACTTCGGTTACATCGACAGTTGGTGTCATGCGGATGCCGCCTTTTCCGGGGCCTCGTCGCGTGTTATCTATCACTAAGAAGCCGCGCATTTTTGTTTTTGCGTCGTAGACATCAACAATCATCTCTGGGCCGAGATCGTCGTATGTGATCATGGTGTTGGGGAATAAAGATGGTTATTTAAAATTAGTGTTTGTGTGCTTTTAATCTAACCTTTTGTTTCTTCCGCAAACATTTCCAAATCGTGACAATTTGTCACGGTTTTTCATCGTCATAATAACTGTATGATACCAGCACTCTATCTTTGCTTCCTCATCCTTTCAATTGCACGAATACTTTTCAAATACTGAAGAACGACTGATGGGACGTCACTCTCAATTGGCTTGTTGTTTCGCACTGCTGTTCTTGTCTTTGTTGCTTTGTACGGGTGAATCTCATCGATGACTTTTACGGGGATGTTTTTTTCTTTAAACAGGCGGATGACTAATGGATTGCCCGAATAGACACAATCAAATGCACCAACAATCTTTTTTACGTGGGCTACCCATTGCGCATCATTGTTTATGTCGGGAATGCTGAAGATTTGCGCGTTTGCGATTTTTTCTGCGTCAAGAAAATGTTTGAGCATCTCTCTACGCTCTGCTGCTGACAAGGGGTTTTCTTTTGTGTCACTGAGCTGTGCGCTTCCTATGCCAATCTTCAGCTTGTATTTTACTGCAATCTCTTTTATGACTGCTGCGTGGCCGTTGTGCAACGGCTGGAAACGGCCGATGAAGAGCGCGGTTTGTTTCATATTTATTCCTTTATTCGCTTATGTTTATCAAAACTCATATAAAGCTTGCTTTTATCCTTAGCTCAGAGGTGATAGTATGGATAAAGCAAATATTTTACTTGTTGTTATGCTTGTGCTTATCTTGTTTTCACTGCTCTTTGCGGTTCATGGAGAAATATTACAAAACGAGACCGATCTCCTTGAAATTGTACTGCTGGGAAATGGGAAAATTTTGACAGGCATCTATCTGCTGCTGCTCGGCATATTGGTTGCATTGCTGCTGTTACCTATGAGGATGCAGCCCATACAGCAAGAACGGCGGCGGTGACTTTTTTAACTTTTTTCTTATTCAATTATCTTTTCCACCACAACGAATGCGAGCGCGTATTCGCCGCAATGGGACATGCTGAGGTAAATCTTAAGGCTTTTGAATGTTTTTGGAAGCGTGACGCGCGGTGCACCGTTTTCTGAACGCTCAATTTCTATTTTAGACAACGGCAGCGCCTTAAAATTTGGGAGATGGTGCAATGCTTTGATAACTGCTTCTTTCGCCGCAAAGCGAACTGCGAGATGCTGCGCTGGATCTTTTTTTGAGAAACAATAGTCAAGCTCCGCTTTTGCATAGATGCGCTTTAGAAATGATTTATCTCTATTTCTTTTCATGCCGCGAAATCGTGCAATACTCTCAATGTCAGTACCTGTCCCTATAATTGTATTATTCATTTTACACACATCTTAATATTCCTTGAAGCCCTCGATAACTCCGTATTTGTCGAATAATTGTTTTTTCGCTTGTTCAATAAAGCCTTTGTCAGCGGTCATTGATCCGGGATAGCGATGATAGACATAAAGGGGTTCAGCTACATGATAGCCTTTGTATTTTTTCATGACACGAATCACAAGATCATATTCGGGAAGCAAGAAATAGGAATCCCAGAATCCAACATCATCAAGCACGGATTTCTTGAACATCATTCCACAGGCGATGCAGTTGAATATGGTGCACAAGGAAATATATTTTCTTATGCCATTGGAAGGAACTTCATAATAGTCACAATAAGAGAAACCTAGGGGGGTATCAGTAAGTGGGCGAGCCAAGCTACTCACCGTCTCAGGCAGAAACTCATCATCACCATCAAGAAACACGATATAATCACCATGTGATTCTCTTAATCCAATGTGAGCGGCTTCATAGGGGCCGACATGAGCAGATAGCAGCACTCGAAGATTTACTTTTATGTCCTTCGTGAACGATGTAATGATCGATCGTGTTTGATCGTTGCTGCCATCATCAACAACGACAATTTCGCAGCGTGGATATGTCTGGTTCAGCGCACTATGAAGGGCAGCACGAATAGTTTTCTCGCTGTTATAACACCGAATAATAATGCTTACGAGAGGAACAAACGCTGCTTTGTCAAGACGCATTGCGTGCATACGCCGTCCTGCTTTCTCAAGGCTGCCTGACTGGATAAATCCAAGTGAGGTGAAAAGTCGAATTGAAGCAGTATTTTCTTCAACAATATGAGCAATAATTGAATGAACTTCTGACGATGAGAAATAGTTGTGAAGTGCTTTTCTCAAAACGAGTTTCCCATGTCCTTTCCCGCGGAATGCGGGATTTATGGTGATGGACACTTCTGCTGAGGAATCAGTACGATCAAAACGCACAACGCCAACAGAGCAGCTACTATGCATCTCATCAATAATTTCAGCGATAAAAATAGTGCATCGCGGATCATGCTGCTTTTCTTGATACCAATGAGCATGCGCAGCAGCGTCAACTGAGCCGGTAGGAGAAGCAACGACAGTATCCGGGTCGTTACGCCAGCGAAGAATATCATCGCTATCGTGTTCACATGCAAGCCGAAGAGTAATCGAAGGCAGAGTAGTTGATGTCATTTTGGTGCAAGAAAATCACGAGTAGGGGGACCAGATATCAATTCAAGTTTTGTTCCATCAGCAATTTTGAGAATACGGAGATGAGCATCCCGATGATAAGTCATAATGACATCTGCACCTTCGCTTGCAAAAGCGAGAGCAATAGCGCGCCCGATGCCTCTACTTGCACCAGTAACAAGTGCTACTTTCTTAGGAAGAAGTGCCATAGATCACCTCATTAAAGACTATCATATTCGTCCCTCAACACAATGGTGTGTTAAAAGTGAACCATTGTGAATATGACGAATTGCTTTTTTCCCTATGATGGTTTCATATTCTCTTGGTTGGATGCCGTATTGGATATCACGATGACCTGGCCGAAGTGTTGCAATATTCTTTTCTGTAAAAGAATCGCCTTCATTGATATCAGCGATAGCAAAAATAAATCGGCGCACAAATCGAAGGCTTGCAATCTGTTCAGGAGTCAATTCAATCTTACCGTTACCAATGATTTCA
>DATDXM010000002.1:0-5061 GCA_035289325.1 Candidatus Nanoarchaeia archaeon | reverse complement strand
CGCTTTGCAATGACTGCGAGCAGCGATGCTGTTTCTTTTGCGTTCTTTGTCTGCAGCAGCGGGATGCCAAAGCTCACGGTAATTGCAGCAAGCATGCCCTGAATCGCATGCGCATGGACTTTTCGGATTGCATACATATCTTCTGTACCTTGAACGAGGATGAGCGGCTTGTTGAATTTTTTCAAGTTACGCAACTGTTCCAGCATGCGACCATCAACAAGACTAGTGACAAAATCATCGACGGTTTTGAATTCAACTGCACATTGGGCAGAGCAGAGATAATCTGCGCTTTCAAGACGCTCAAGCTGCAATGAAATGCCCATGTTAACCAATTCTTTCATCACATCGGAGCCTTTTTCGCGGTAATCAACGATGATTGTGATTTTTTGGTCTTTTGGAACGAATGATGCAAGCGTCGGCTGGTCTTGAGGAACGGTCACAAATGTCTTTTTTAGCTGTTTCAATATACGAACCATTCTCTGCTCTTTATGATGCGCAACCCAACGATAACGCACATCACGTGTCCCAGCGGCCATGAGGATGATAACACGACCAAGATCATGGCGACCTGTTCTGCCACGGCGTTGAATATGACGAATTGCACTTGGAATTGGCTCGTAAAAAATAACTAAATCAACCTCAGGAATGTCAAGCCCTTCTTCGCCGACCGAGGTGCAGACGAGAATATTACAGTTCCCTGCACGAAAATCTTCCATTAATTCCTTTTGCTGCTTCTGGCTCATGCCCGTATCGCCTTTTTTTGTCTGGCCGACAAATATTTTTGCTGTAATGCCTGGTAGCTTACTGAGCGATTCGACAATCGCCGTTGCAGAATCACGATATTGAGTAAAAATGAGAATTTTTTTAACAGTGGCAATTTCTTGCTCGACAATATCAGTTAATTTGACGAGCTTGGGATGCTTGATGCCGGCTTCAAACAACTGCGATGCTTTAATGAAGGCAGATTTAAAATTGATGTCTGCTGCCAATGCCTGCGCCGCTTTGGTCTTGCCTTCGCGCGCTTCGACTTCGAGCTTTTGAAAGTAGCTGTATAATGGTGCGATGCCCTGCGTTTCAAGCAATTCAATTGCATGTTCTACTTTTAGTGCGCCTGCAAGAAGTGACAAAGAATGGAATACGTTAGGATCCTTGTTGCCCTGCGCTTCAGAAAATAGTTGCGCCTGCACCATGAGCAGCTCTTTTTTTCTGACATCAAGCGTGTTCAAGTAGCCATACTGCTTTACTTGCCGCAGACGAGAGAGTGAACATTCTTTAAGGAACACGAGAATTTCTGCGAAGGATGTGGGTAGATTGACACTGAGCCATTCAGTGGTTGTTTCTTGGATATATTGCGCGACATCTGGATCGTCTAATGTACGGATTTCAACCGCTTCGATGTGGAGATGTTTGCAGACCTCTTTTATTTTTTCTGCGTCGCTGCCCGGTGAAGCAGTTAATCCGAGAATACGAGTAAAGTTTGCTTTTTTCATGTATTGCTGCGCAAGAAAACAATAACTGTAGTCGCCTGTTGCATGATGCGCTTCATCGAGAATCAGGAGGCTTACGTTTTCTAACGCAATCTTGTCACCAAGCACATCATTTTCGATACCTTGTGGCGTGCCGATAATAACCTGTGCATCTTTCCATTGTATTTGCCGCTTTTCCGGGGAAACTGCGCCGGTGAATAACGCAAATTTTTCTTTTGGCATATCAAGATGCTTTTGGAATGTTGAGAAGTGCTGTTCGGCTAATGGCTTTGTCGGAGATAAAAATAAAATTTTTGATTGCGGGTATTGGCGCAAACGCTGCGCGGCAAGCATGAATGCGATTGCCGTTTTGCCCAAACCTGTCGGGAGGACGACTAAGGTGTTTTTTCGTGCTGCGGTTGCAAGAATTGTTTCCTGATACAGGCGAGGGGTGAAGTTGAGAAGCATGATGCGATGGAATGGAGATTGTTTAAAAGGATATCGAGGTTACGGCAGCTCTTCATCCATCGACTTTCGGATATCCTTCAAATCTTCTTTGATGGTTTCTATTTCTTCGCGTAATTTTGCGATTTCATCCATGAGCGTGTCGCGAAAACCTTCATATTCTGCGAGCAGTGAGCCGAATTCTTCGTCCGAGACCATAAGGTAAAAATGGGTAAACTGGTATATAATGGTGATGGTGCGTATTCAAAAACTTTATATAGTAGTCTAATGCTACTAAGTGGTAAGATGACACTTAAAGCTATAAAAGTAAGCGAAGAAAATTATCACTGGCTTTCAGGCATGGCAGGAAACTTTCAAAAGATGAAAGGGAGACCTGTATCCATCGATGAAGCGATTAGCAGCTTACGAAGCAGAGATTTAAGCGACTTGGCGGGAACGTGGACGATGACTGATAAAGAAGCTACTCAGTTCGAGAAAAATATGCGTGAAGGCTGGAAAAAATGGAAACTAAAATCTGCATAGATACTAATGTGCTTGTTGATTTCTTAAGAAACAAGAAAGAAGCAATTGAATGGATACATGGTCAAGAGGGCTCTATTCTCGCCACAACAACGATTACATTATTTGAGTTGTATCATGGCGCATATCTCTACCAGAAGGATATTTATGCAGTTCAACAGCTCGCTCAGCGCCTATTAGTTTTAACTTTATCTGACGAGAGCTCACGACGGGCAGGCGAGATGCTTGCAAAGCTTCAGAAAAAGGGGCTTGAGATTGAGTTTAGGGACGTGTTGATAGGGTCCATCGCAGCGACAGAGGGCTTTGCAGTAAAAACAAATAACAAGAAACACTTCTTACGAATGGATGATGTTCGGGTTGTGGACTGAATCACTTAATAAATCCGTGCGACTTAAAGAATCCAATGTAGCCGCGCTTGTGCAGTTGGTAAGATACGGTCAAGCCAATTAAAAATAAAATTGTGAGTGCCAGTTTGCTTGCGGCGATTGCGCCGAGCATGTAGCCGAGCAAAAAGCCGACAACGATCAGCACAAAAGGAAATATCGGCTGCACGCGGTGCTTGTCATACAATACACGGCCGCACAGCAATCCTGCAATTAAGATAACTACGTAATGCATGAATTGGCTGCGAACGATGAGCGCGATGAAAAAACCGACGAGCAGCAGCGCCGCTGCCAAAGTCTCTGCCCAATGCTCCAACATAAATGTGTCGCGGCTCATAGTCTCAGTGTGGTGCTTGTTCAAATGCAAGATAGTATAAAATTGTTCCGATGATCATCAACAGGATGCCGCCAAGAATTGCAGGCAAAATGCTGGTGAAATAAATTAAAACGCCGCTGGCAAGGATGCCGATGAATGCGAGTATATAGACGACACGGCTGCCAAAAAATGTTGAGATGCCGTCAAGCGGCGGAATAGGCAGCATCGTACAGATTGCCATGATTATGTTCAGGAACAGAAGCTGATTTAAAAAATAGCTTTCGGGGAAGATAGCTAAACCAACTTTTGCAAAAAATGCAAGCGCAAGATTTGCCAATGGGCCATATAATGCAATAAGACCATTTTCCCAGTAATTCAAACCATAACGAAATTCACCAAGGCGCTGGCGGACAAGAATAGCGTTTACAACGCCGCCCGGCAGTGCAAGAGGAATTTTACCATCAGAAATAAATACGATAATGAGGCTTGCAACCAGTCCGCCCCACCAGAGCTTGAATTCTGCTTTATATCCTATCAATAATGCCATCACGCGATGGGCTGCCTCATGAAAGAAGAGCGAAATTGCTGCGAGGAAAAGGGTGATAATGAAATGGCGGATGCCAACGAAGATATCAACGGATTCGCCACCCCAGTCCCCGAATGAAAATACAAAGCCGATAATAACGGTTGCAATTGCTAAATCGCGAAGCTCAGTATGCGAGAATGCAAAGAAGCGCTTGATGCGATCGCTGAACTCAAAAAACACCATAGAGAAATGATTTTTTTGAGGTTTTTAAAGGTGATGGGAGAGAAACGCTTACTAAACCCGAAATGCCTTCTCAATTTCTGATTTATGGCCTGCCCCAACAACCACAAGAATAGTCGCTGCAGGATGTTGTGCTGAAATGTTTCGCAGGCGCTGAATCATTACATGGTTGCGCTCGGCAATGAGCACGTGGTATATCGACGGATAGCGTTTTTTAAGCTGCCCAATCATCTTCTCGACAAGCTCAGTGGAGGGTATTTTTCGCAAATCAAGCGTGTGAAGGTCGTATTTCTTAATTTCTGACTTTGGAAATAGCAGTCCGCGAACCATATCTTCAATGAAATGGAACTTATCTGCCCAGCTTAACTGATCGGAAAACCGGCGCAGCGTGATATTAATATCCTGATCGATGAGCAATAATGGAATTTTCTCTCGCTGGGCAATCTTCACTGCCTGCAGCATGTCCGAGCCAGGCGCAAGACCGACAAGCTTGCCTAACTTTCGCTGGATAAGTGAGCCGAAAAATGCAAACAAAAAGCCTTTTACGCCGACATGAGAAATGTCTCGGAGTGAAAGTTTTGACTGCTGGTTGCTTGCGAGCGCGTGCAGGCGCTTGATGTCAAGCTCAACTGCAATGAAATTTGGCTTTGTATCAGCAATTGCCCTCTTTATTGCTGTAATACTTTCCTGGGCAATGTGAGATGTGCCTATAACAATGACCGGCATTGTTGACCGAAAGAGGAAGGTTATTTTAAATCCTACGTGCTCGCTGACGGCAAGCTGCGACTTTTTTCATCTGAGCCTCCAGCCTCGAAAATTTTAAATAGTGAACGACATGCAGTTGTCAACAGTCGAGGTGATCGCTATGCTCAAGCTCAAGAGAATGACAGAAACGTACGATATGCGTGTTTTTACCGACAGTGGTGATTATTTTGGTGATATTGAAGACGGTATTTTAACCGCAAATAAAGCATTTGGATGGAAAATAAAATCAACCAAAAATTCATTTCTTTCAAGGGTGCTCGGCAGCGCAAAAGGAGTCATTGTGCCGCATCAGCTGGTGAAATCAGTCGGTGACGTGTTTATCATCAGCAGAACAGCAGTGCCAAACTATTCTGCAGATGATGAAGAAAAGAAAGAAGGATA
>DATDXM010000001.1:0-4843 GCA_035289325.1 Candidatus Nanoarchaeia archaeon | reverse complement strand
CCAGAGCGTATCAACAGCTTCGCCTGCCCGCCAGTCGCAGCAAAGCATTTCAGTTTGACGAACGTGTTCAGCTCGATAAAATCAGCCATAACGTAGAAAGAGAAGCAACATTTATAAAAACTCACTCTCCACACATTATATGAAAAGGCTTTTGGTGATATGTCTCCTGTTGATGTTCGCATGCGCACAGGAAGAAACGATAGAAGAAGGAGAAAAAAACATGAACCGCAACGTAATCATTGAAACAAATCTCGGCACAATTGAAATCGAATTATTCGAAGACAAAGCGCCCATCACAACCGCAAACTTTATTCAGCTCGCACAAAAGGGATTTTACAACGGCATTATTTTCCATCGTGTCATTCCTGATTTCATGATTCAGACCGGCGACCCCGATGGCGACGGCACCGGCGGCCCAGGATACGAAATTGCTGATGAATTTCATCCCTCGTTAAAGCACGATGTCCCTGGCATATTGTCAATGGCAAATTCAGGCCCAAATAGCGGCGGCAGCCAATTCTTCATCACCGTTGCATCAACACCATGGCTTGACGGCAAGCATGCAATCTTTGGTAAGGTCGTCAAGGGAATGGATATTGTCGACGAAATTTCGTTGGTCGAAACAGGCGCAAACGACAAGCCAAGAAGCCCGGTGACAATGAAGAAAGTAACAATAAAGTAACGGCATCTTTTTATACCTCCTTCCCTAAAATGGGGGTATGCTCAGCAACACCCACAAGCTGACGCTGTATTCTCTCGGGCAGTGTTACCGGCAGCTCAACAGGCGTTTTGACAACATCCCGTTAGAGGTGTCTATATCAAAGATAATGTTCATCGAAACATTGCTTAATGCAGGCTTAGTCGGTAAAAAGGAGCGCGCAATTTACAAGAATCTTGAGCTGCTTGAAAGAAGAGGATATATTACATATCAAAACAAAGAGCTGCGCTTCACTGAGCGTGGCTACAAGCAGTTTCTTCGAGTGCAGAGCCGAATTGCGCCATACATCCGACATGAGCAGTTCTGGGCAGGGCATGCAGTAGAAAACAGATTACAGGCAAGATTAAAGCGATAACTAATATTCTATCTCTAATCCTTTGACTCGCGAGAAATCCTTAATGTTGCGAGTGATAACTTTTTCATTATTTGTCAAAGCAATCGCTGCAATCAGACTATCAACAATGCCTATTTTTTTCCCTTGTTTAATGAGTGTGCCGTCAATCTCTCCTGCTTTTTCAGCCGCAGCACGATTAAAAGATACAATAGATTGATTGCTGAGAATTGACATTACTTTTTCCCGTTCTTCCTGAGGTTTAGAGCTTTGAGCAATGCCACTGAATAGCTCGAATACAGAACAGTAATGTCTTGATGCTCTCCTTTTTTTTCTAGATTATCTAGTTTTTCAATTGCATCATTTTCCAGAATATCAATAATGAAGCTTGTATCAGCAATCATAAGCGTCTCGCAGTCTCATCAATTTCTTTTCTCATGCGTTCACGAAGGCTTTTCACTGATTCACGAAGTTCATAAGCTTCTTTTTTTGTGAATAATCCAATGAGATCACGAAGCGAGGAACGTTTTGTTAATCGCATGACTACTTCGCTAAAGCTTTCATTATGTTCTTTGAGCGAAGCCAAACGATGATACGCTTTACTTGTAATAGTGATACACTTTGTTGCCATACAAAGTCAATGTATGTATACTAGAGGACATAAATGATAAAAATCAAAAGATTTTTAGCATGCCAGAAATGTGAAAACCATTTCTGTGCATAATAAATATTTATTGTCCTCTTGTATACTAAGAGTAATTAATTTTCGTACAAATTAATTACTCTTGTATATACAAAAGCACATTAATAATCTCCGATTATTAAGTGCTTTTAGTATATATACTAGAAGACCTAACAAATTGCATCAAATAATTAGGTCTTCTATTATACATATATTTAAAATTTACGCCGTCAGGTTTAAATATAACTGTACTTCACCAAGCTTATTCAATAGATACGCCGGCGACGCTTGCGTATACTGGAGATAGATAAGAAATTCTATTTCCGTTGGTAACACAATGGCACGTATGTATTCACGAGCGCATGGAAAAAGCGGCTCAAAAAAACCGATAGAAAAAAAAATCCCTGGCTGGATGAGATATAAGTCTGCAGAGATAGGCAAACTTATCGTAAAGCTCGCAAAGGCGGGAAAGACTGCAAGTGAAATTGGTATCGACTTGCGAGACAGTTACGGAATTCCAGACGTTCACGTTGCAACAGGAAAGAATATTTCAGGAATTCTTGCAGAACATAAGCTGCTCAAGGAAATCCCAGACGACTTGATGGCGCTGATGAGAAAGAACATCAAGATCAGAAAGCATATGGAAGGGAATAAAAAGGATATGACCGCAAAGCACGGTCTTGAATTAACAGGCTCAAAAATACGCAGGCTTGTGACGTACTATCAAGCTCAAAGCCGCTTGCCAAAGAATTGGAAGTTTGATCCAGAGCGCATTAAATTATACGTTGGATGATGCGAGAACCGATTCGGATTGTAACGAAAAACGCTATCCACAGCTTGAGCGCTGCCGCAGCGCTGCTCGGAACATTGAATGCGAGCGACATGCGATGCTCTCTCAGAGTAATACCGAGTTATACAAAAAGCGAGCTCGATGCGCTGCTTCATGAGGAGTATCCATCATTTATCCTCATTGATTGCACTGAAGAGGAATTTCATGCGCGTCTCGAAGCACGCCCAGTAAAGTTTCTGAGCTCCTCTGAAGTATATAGCGAAGCATTCATTTTGTCGGAAAAAGCACGAGATTTTGCACACATTGCAGTGATGGGAATCATTGCAGCAGCACACGAAAAAAAGATGCCGATTATAATGCCCGACACACTTCTGCAGGATGCACTCAGTACAAGAATGCTTGCGCCGGAAAAAGAAGATACAATAATGGATCTCAGTGAGAATTTTCTTCAGTCGCTCACCGTGCCATTTAACGGTACAAAAAAGAAAGTTATTGAGCTTGCAGGAATGGTAACCGCGGCAGCACGCATGGGAAAAGCAACGACAGCGGTTGCCGCAATGCTTAATGACACAGCTGCGCAGGATAAATTGTTCCGCATCTGGGGCGAGTACAGACGAGAGCTGGACGCTGCACTCACCTGGTGCAAGCAGCACGAAAAAGAAACACACAAATACACAGGCGTGTCAATCATCCATCTCAAGGATTATGTTGCGCCATATCTTACGGGAAGCATTGCTGCACATATCGTTGCAGAAGCGCCGCAGAACACATTGGTTCTCGTCATGGCATATGCGCCCGACAAGCGTATACGAGTGTCATTACGGACAGCAGCCCAAAAAGACAAAAGCATGATGCTGTTGCTGCGCGAAATTTTTGAAGGTATTAACGGTGAATGCGGCGGTGACGCACATGCAGCCGGCGGCAACTTCGCCCGTACAGAGGAAGAGATGTTTTTGAATAACGCACGAAAAGTGCTTGAAAAAGCATTTGTTGAGGAAAGCGTATGAGCAGACTACGAAGGCTACAGGCAGATAATGGGAACATGACGCTGAATCGCAGAGTAATGAATGTAACTCCAGATGGATTACCGGGTATAATAGAGATAAAAAGAACAGATTTTCACGGGATAGAGGTAGAACGAGAGCTCGCAAGAATAGCAAGAGATAACGCACCGCAAACAGCAAGATTTTATTGGGTTGGAAGAAAAGTTATCCAAGAAATTGCGCCAGATTATTACCCGTTCAGAACATATACAGTACAATATTACAGATAAAAAATTTAAGCCCCAAGCTGGCTTTCTTGTAACCCTTTGCGCTGCACAATTTGTGCACGGATGCGCTGCTGCAATTCATTCGGCACACGCTGGAATTCTTGGTCGATGAGCGAGAAATTGCCTCTGCCTTCAGTTGCACTGCGCAAGTCAGCGCTCCATCCGAACATTTCACCGACAGGCAATCGGCATTTGATGACTGTCTGTGAGCCTTCTTGTGTAACATCAATGAGCTGTCCGCGCTTTGACGTAATCAATGCACTTAACGTCCCCATAAAGTCAAGAGGCGCTTCAAGGCGAAGGATTTGCAACGGCTCGTACAACACAGGACCAGCCTGCATCATCGCACCTCTGATACTTTCCCTGACTGCAGGATACACCTGTGCAGGGCCGCGATGAATGGCATCTTCATGAAGTTTTACATCGGTCATTGTCACCATGACATTGACACACGGTTCTTTTCCCAGAGGTCCAGCAACCATGACATTTTCAAACATGTCGAGCACCATTTCAATCACTTCAATCATGTGCACTTCGCCGCGTGTCGCATCGATGAACACATTTCCGTTATAGATGTCTTTGACCATGTTTGCCTGCTTTGCATCCCAGCCAAGTCCACGCAGCTCCTTGATGAGATCATCATCACGTTTCTTAAATCGTCCTGTTGGAACTTTGCTCATTTTGATGAGCTTTGCAAGTTCTGGCGGCACGGGCTCAACTTTCATGTAAAATTTATTATGCTTGTTAGGCGATTTTCCTTCAAACTCTGGGCTCAATCTTGTGATTGCTTCGCGATACACGACAATGGGCGCTCCCGTCTTGACTTCAAGCCCTCGTTCTGTCTTGATGCGGTTTTCAACAATTTCAAGATGCAGTTCGCCCATGCCGCTGATGATGTTCTCGCCTGTTTCTTCATTGATTTCAACTTTGATAGTAGGATCTTCTTTGCTGACTTTGCGCAAAATTTCAATCAGCTTCGGCAAATCACTAGGTCGCGAAGGCTCGATAGATTTCGAAATAACAGGATCAAAAATATGAGTGATTTCTTCAAA